>JANWWT010000002.1 GCA_025055675.1 Pseudanabaenaceae cyanobacterium SKYG29 | reverse complement strand
ATGAGTGCTCTTTGAAGGTCCCAGGGAGATTACCTGGTAGATAGGCTCTAGGTGGAAGCGCAGTAATGTGTGGAGCCGAGGAGTACTAATTGACCGTAAACTTCTTTCCCCTGCCTCTGGTGGCTTGTGCAGCTTTCAGGGTGCTGTACCCTGGTGTCTATGGTGCCGTGGAACCACGCTGACCCATCCCGAACTCAGTTGTGAAACGCGGTGACGGCGACAATACTGTGGGGGTGACTCTGCGGGAAGATAGCACGATGCCAGGCAATGCTCACCCTGTCGGAGGCGAAAATATGACCAGGAGAACCCTGGAGGGTACCAAAAGAAAAAGACTGCGAGTCTCGGGATTTAGGGCGAGAATGTCCACCCCAGCGGGCAGAAAAGTCATCAAAGCCAGACGAAAAAAACAAAGACTGAGACTAATACCTGCATAGTTGCTGCCCAAGGCTAATAGACTGAGAAACCGATCGGATTTTGCCCAAATTCTATCTGAGGGAGTGTACTTGAGGGGCAGAGTGGTTGGTATAAAATTTTTATGTTCCTCCACTCCTGGGGAAGCGCCCAAAATAGGTTTAGTAGTTTCTAAGAAGTTTAGTAAGCGTGCAACTGATCGCAACCTTGTTAAGCGTCGATTACGGTCAATGCTACGTGAGATGATTCCCCGTTTGGCAGAAGGTGTCAAGCTTGTGGTTATCGTTTCCCGACCTGAGATAGACGTGAGCTTTGAGGGTTTACGCCATGATTTATTAGAATTACTGAAGAAGGCTAGCATTTTTTATGGCAATTAAAGAGGAAATCTTCTACGATGGCGCGCCCCACTGGGGAGATTTAATTCTTAATTTGATTCTGTCTGTGTTCGTTGTCACTATCCCCATCACGATCGGAGCAGTTATCCGTGCTCTATGGGTTAGGTATCTGATTACTGATCGGCGTATCTCTGTCACTGGCGGTTGGATGGGGCAAAGGAGAACTGATGTCATCTATGGTGAAATAGTGAATGTCGCATCGGTACCTAGAGGATTTGGTTGGGGAGATATTGTGGTAACCCTGCGGGATGGTTCTAGATTGGAGTTGCGTTCCTTGCCTAACTTTAGAGACATACGTGATTTGATTGAGAGTAAAATGAGCACTGAGGCAAAACAGAGAACAGGTAGGTCAGCTCGTGCGAAATCAGCGTAGAATGTTCTACGGAGGCTTAGTGGGTTAGTTGCATGGATTTTGGCGTTAGCTTTATCTCAAACAATATCATGTTGCCAATCCTGGACTTTTTCTACGGGATTGTGCCCAGTTATGGTTTTGCCATTGTGGCTCTAACCTTGGTAGTCCGCTTGGCACTTTTTCCTGTGAGTGCTGACCAATTACGGACAATGCGACGCATGAAGATAGCTAATCCTATCATGCAACAGCGAATTAAAGCAGTGCAGGAGCGCTACAAGAATGACCCAGCTAAACAGCAGGAGGAGTTGGCTAAAGTCAATAGTCAAAATATTCAGGAATTTGGCAATCCACTGGCTGGCTGCCTGCCTGCTTTATTGCAGATGCCGATTCTGTTTGCTCTGTTTGCGACCCTGCGAGGTTCTCCGTTTACAGATATTAACTACACGATCAATTTTCAAATCTTGCCCCCGACCCAAGCAGTGGAGGTGCAGCACCAGACATTTACTACTCCCCCTCAGAATGTCTTTTTCGCGGAGCGTAACCATCGACCTGTGAAAGCCTTGGTGACTGAGGGTACGAAATTGGCAGTCGGGGAAACAACGGCCATCAAGTTGGTCACCGAGGACAATCATCCCTTCGCTGAGTTGGCTAAGGATATGCAGTTGAAGTGGCAGGTTACAAAGGGAGCAGATAAGGTAGAATTGTCGGAGCAGGGAGTAGTCAAGGCAGTTGCACCTGGAGAAGCGACTGTGCAGATTACGGTACCGGGCATAGCATCTCAAAAGGGGTTCCTGTTTATTAAGGCTCTGGGTAAGGTAGGTGTGACTAACTCGGATGGCTCAATTAACTGGGATATTTTGGCGATGGTTATCGGCTTTGGTCTGAGTCTGTACATCAACCAAATGATCACAGGGGGAACGCAACAGGAAGACGATTCCCAACAGACTGCTAACCGATTGACTCCTATCATTTTTTCAGGCATGTTTTTGTTCTTCCCTCTACCAGCAGGGGTGCTGTTGTATATGCTTGTAGCAAATATCTTTCAAACTTTTCAGTCCTACCTCGTTTCCCGTGAACCTCTCCCCGAAAATCTGCAAAAGTTAGTTGCGGTATCATCTCCTGCTGGTAAAGCTACCTTGGATTTTGAGCCGAAGAGTAAGAAGAAAAAACAAACATGACGATCGTAGAATGGTTGCAAGAGCTATTGCGATTGATGGGGTTTACATCGGCACGGGTTAAGGAAGCTGATACGGATAAGTTGGGCAATCGCTGGTTGGTCATCGATCGTCATAGTGTGACTGATGTAGAGGCAAGCTATCTGATTGGTGACGGCGGTAGCGGTTTGGATGCACTGCAGACACTGGTCAATTTGGTTTTCAATCAGGGACACACCTATATTGTGGAGCTAGACGGCTTTCGTCAACAGCAACTGACAGTTCTTGAGGATATGGCAAAACAAGCCCTTGCCTATGTCAGAGCTAGCAATGGCTCTTACACGATCAGTCGTCTGTCTCCTGCTGCTAGACGCTATATCCATTTGTTGTTAAAGGAATATAGTGATGTGGAGACTTTCAGTGAAGGAGAAGAACCTAACCGTCAGTTAATTGTGCGATGGGTGGGGGTCAAGGATGCTTAGGGAAATTTATATTCCTGACCTATTGCGCCTGGAGCACCAAACTTTGCGGGTAGATTTTTGTGAATTTTTGCCTGACCTGGAAACTTTAGTCCCTGTCCAGGGTTCTGCCTCTGTTTATCATGGTGGCTCTTTTCTGGAGGTAGTAATCAAAGCAAAAACGATCGTTACTCTCACTTGCGACCGCACTCTGGTACAGTTTAACCATAGACTGACAGTGGACAGCAGAGATATTGTACCCCTTGCCTACCCTACACCGCTGCCTAGAGAACTAGAACTGACAGTGGACGAGCTCACAGAATCCTATCCCCCAGATGGTTTCTTCCCATTGCCTGTGTGGATTTATGAGCAATTGTGTCTAGCGATTCCCTTTCCCGCTATTGCCCCTGATGCTCCTGCCTGGCAAAGTCCTGCGCTAGAGGAGAGTGTTGACCATCGCTGGGATGTTTTGCGCAATTTAAGACTGACGGAATAGGTAGGGGATGACTTCATCTTGGCGGGAGTGGAGATATTTAGCAAATCGCCGTGCTAGAGGGGGCACAAATACGAAAGGGCTGGTAAAACCACTGAAAATCCACCAATAGTCATTGATTTGACCGATAAGGGGAAGGTTACCTTCACTAAAAGCTACGAGACAATGATGCCAAATCCCTGGTAAGTCTGCCAAAGAGGGCAAGAAATGACGGATACCCGAGCGGATTTCTCCTTCTGTTGTTGGCTCTGGGATATAAGCGGGGTTAGGATGGAGGCGGCTAATTTGCCCTAAGCGCATTCTGCCATCCAGAAGGGGAGCACCGCCAATGTCAAAGGAGGGATAGAGAATCTCGCTTTGGTCTTCTGCCCAGGCTTCCCGTTGCATTGCACCTTGGAACTCAACCTCCAGGCGTTTGAGATTGGCAGGCATGACAAAAGTGCGCAAACATAACTCGCTAGGTTCTGTCTCAATTAAGTCGGCATGGGTGAAAAAGATAGGTACCTCTAACCCCGATTGCCTTAACAATCTCCGACTCATGCCCCCCGCACAGACGATTACCCCTGCACAGCCCAGGTCACGGCGATGAGTTTTTACCCCCTGCTCCAGTAACTGCAAGACTTCTTCATAGATGACAGTGCCCCCTAGGTTGAGGAAGGCTTCTAAGTAGGCTCTGACCAGACTTTCGGGATCAGCCTGGGCGTGGTCAAATACTAATGCACCCTGTATGGCTTGGGGATTGAGGAGAGGCTCTAGCTCCTGGGCTTCTGCTGGGGTTACCCATTGGGGCTGGTGGAGGCAAATACTGTAAATCTTTTCCAGGAATTCCCGGTCCTCTTCAGGCTGTACCGTCAGTATGAGCTTGAGCCAGCGAAAACCTATATCCTGTCCCAGCTCCTCCCCTAGAGTGGGATAACGCTCGATCGCTTCTTGACAGAGTTGTTGCAATAGGGGAGTAGTACCACTCCAGTAGGGAATGCCGCCATAACTGAAACGGGTCGCATTGGCAGGATTAGGAAACCGATCGATAATTGCCACCCTAAATCCCAGCTTTTGCAACTCATACCCTAGAGCTGCTCCCGTAATCCCCGCCCCACAGATTAACCAGTCGTACATAGTCAGGGATTATTCTCCATCGAGGCTTTCGCTAATTTTACTGCCACAACAAAGCAACCAATAGAAACAGGCAGGCTACCTACTAGGATGCTCCAGGTAATTTGTGCTCCCCAATCAGGGGCACCCGATGAGAGTTCATAGATGCAACCCACAAAAGCAATGGCTGCCACGATCGCTACTACTAAAAACAGTTGCGCTTTGATATAGGTACTGTTCATATAACTAAAGGATAGGACATAGTTTTCACGAATTCAAAGGGACCAACGATCGATCCCCACAACCTTTGATTAGTTATAGGGTCATAGCCTCTATCTAAACTGGTGTAGCGATTATGGCTAATTTCAAATTCATTCTCCAAGTAAGATTCCTTACCATCCCTGACGACAATACATTTTTTACCAGGCTCAATTTTGCCGTAGAAAGTACCCCGATCGGTCTTAATTACTTTTACACTGCAACCAGGTAGTTTTTCCACCCCACTAAAGGTAAGAGATGCTAATTTTTCAGGATTGCGGGCAGCACCAACAAAACTACGGGCATCTAGCAATTTGTAATTATCGAGGGCAATGTGATCCCCCTGCCAATAGAGATGGAATACTGCTGTGCGATAGGGCTGATGGAGAGCATAATTGTAGGCCTGTTCAATATACAACCACTGTCCCACCTGCGGAAAGCTAGAGTGATAAAAGGGGCGGATAGCAACCCGAATATGGGCAAAGAAAGGCGGATTTTCTACTGCTTGATCCAGATTACTAAAATCGCCGCCCATCCACTCTGCCAATAAGTTAACATCACTGGCTTGCATGGTTTCCCTAGTACCTGACATGATAGTAAGCTGCGGCAGAAATTACGGGAACTTCAGGATATTTACCCTGTACAATCATAAACCAAGAATAGGCAACTATAGCCACTGTACCTAAAAATAACGTGGAAAAGATAGTGGATATGAGCAACGAACCGATCGTGTTACTCAATAGTTGCCCACCACTAATGCCTAATAATTGAAAAAGGAGTGACATAATACTCAAACCTAGATCGACTAATAGGGCTTGCATCGTATTAAAGCGGAGAAAGTGGCTCAGTTGGGAATTCCGTACCACCAAAGCATAGAGCATAAAAAACATGACCAATCCTGGGATACCGTGAGCCAGGGGGGCGATAGGAATTAACAGTACTAATAAAAAACTTAAAAGTGGAAACTGAGTAAAAATGTATACACCAAAAATTGTACTGACTACCAGAGGTAACAGGTAGGGTAAGCAAGCTAAAAAACGTTCCTGGGGATTAGTGTAGCCCCGCCAACTCATGCCACTACTCCTTATCTCCCTCTATTCTAGAACCAATTACCGCTCTTAAGTCAGTGAAATGATGGCGCACCATCCGATGGGTAATTCCCTGTAAAATCTCCCTAATTAAACCAGGACCGCGATAAACCAGACCAGTATAAACCTGCAGAAGGGAAGCTCCTGCTCTCAATTTCTCCCAGGCATCCTCGGCTGAGCTAATTCCACCCACACCAATAATTGGTAACTTGCCTTGGCTGTAGCGATAGATTAGACGAATTACTGCCGTTGATCTACTACGTAGAGGTGCACCACTGATACCGCCAGGTTCATAAATGTATTTTTGCTGACGCAGATTGTCCCTAGCAGTTGTCGTATTGGTGGCAATGATACCAGATACCCCCCTCGCCAGACATAAATCCACGATTCCTAAAATATCTGTATCAGCTAAGTCGGGCGCAATTTTTACTAGCAAAGGTTTGCCATTTGTATTAGCAGCCATCAAAGTTGTCAGGATACAATCGAGATGCTTGACTGCCTGTAAATCCCGCAAATTAGGCGTGTTGGGAGAACTGACATTAATTACAAAATAATCTCCCTTGTCTTTTAACAGACTAAAACTAGTGAGGTAATCCTGTGCCGCCCCCTCGATCGGTGTCTCTTTTTGTTTACCTAAATTAATCCCTACAGGAAAATTTACTTTACCTATTCTCTCACTAATAGCGAATGCCCCTGCATTATTAAAACCCATGCGGTTCAAAATCCCCTCATCCTCTGGCAATCGAAATAAGCGGGGTCGCGGATTACCAGCCTGGGGTAGAGGAGTAATTGTCCCTACTTCTGCAAAACCAAACCCAATCGCCTCCCACAGGGATAATAACTCAGCATTTTTGTCAAACCCTGCTGCCAACCCCAAAGGATTCCTAAACTTAATCCCCATTACTTCTTGCTGTAAACAGGGATGGTCATAGGCAAACCAAGCCGCTAAACGATCGCGCCAAAACTGCGACCTACAGATGCTCCTGCCAATAGTTATAGTTAGTTGATGGGCTTGTTCAGGGTCAATTGTAAACAGAAGGGGGCGCAGAAAAGATTGATACATATCCTAGAAATAGGTACGAATTAAGTAACTGACCAATGTCCATAACTCAAAACCAATAAAAGCCACCAGCAGGAAGAACAAGACCAAGTTCAACAATTGTTTGAGTTTTGCCACAATCACTACTCCATTGTTAACTGTCCTATCCTATGCCAGAGGCGAAGCAAATAGCTTGAGTTAAAATACTTATATCTGGTACACTTAAAAAAAGCAATACCCAGGAGGAAGCCAGATGCGCGTTGCGGTATTCAATACCAAGTCCTACGATCGGGAATTTCTCACCAGAGCCAATGAAAAATATCACCATGACCTGCATTTCTTCCCTTTTCACCTAACTATAGACACAGTCTCCCTCGCTGCTGGTTTCCCTGCTGTTTGTGTGTTTATTAACGACTATCTCACTGCGGAGATTATTCAGCAACTGGCAGAACATGGCACCAGATTAATTGCTACCCGATCGGCGGGTTTTAATCACATTGATTTAGTGGCTGCCAAAGAATGTGGTGTTACAGTAGTACGAGTACCTGCGTATTCTCCTTACGCTGTCGCAGAACATGCGGTAGGTTTAATCTTAATGCTTAATCGTAAATTACACAAAGCCTATAATCGTGTACGGGATGATAATTTTTCCTTGGAAGGATTGCTGGGTTTTGATCTCCATGGTTCCACTGTTGGCATTATTGGCACGGGCACGATCGGTTTATGTTTTGCCCGCATTATGCATGGATTTGGCTGTAAATTGTTGGCTTATGACGTACAGAAAAATCCTGCCTGTCTGGAACTGGGCGTAGAATATTTACCCCTCACGGAGGTTTTTACTTACTCTGATATTGTCTCTCTCCATTGTCCTTTACTACCGGAAACTTATCATTTAGTTAACAGTGAAACCTTACAACATTTCAAACCAGGAGCAATGTTAATTAATACTAGCAGGGGTGGGCTAATTGATACTAAGGCAGTAATTGAAGCAATTAAGTCAGGACGGATTGGTTATTTAGGTATTGATGTGTACGAACAGGAGGAAAATCTATTCTTTGAAGACTTATCGGACACCGTGATTCAGGATGATGTATTTCAATTATTACAATCTTTCCCCAATGTAGTAATCACCGCCCATCAAGCTTTTTTCACCCGTAATGCTCTGACCAATATTGCTGAAACTACACTCAGTAACATTAAGGAAATTGAGGAAGGTAGGGAGTGTAAAAATGTGATTACTGCTAGATAATATCTCTATTATGGCGATATTGGGTAGGGGTAGTACCAACAAGCTTTTTGAAGTGTTTATTAAGTAAACTCTGACTACTAAAGCCACAGCTAATAGCAATGTCGTTGACACTCATCTGGGGAGATTGTCGTAGCAATTGCTTGGCTTTTTTAATGCGCATTTGTAGTAAGAACTGGTGGGGAGAAACACCAATTTCTTGATGAAAAACTCGACAAAAATAGGAACTGTTCATCTGCATTAACTGCGCCATCTCCCCTAATTTTATATCCCTATCGATATGGTTCTCTAAATATTGCACTAGTTTAGCAAATCTGCCATAACTATAAATATCTTTTGGCTCTGTGGTGCGGTATTTTTGCAAAGCTACAGCGATCGTGGCTAAAAGTTGTTCTGGACGAAAGGGCTTGGTAATAAATCCTTCTGGTTTAGTTTTAGCTGCCCGGGCAACTGTTTCTTCATCAGTATTACCTGTGACATAAATAAACGGAATGTTGTAAAACAGTTTCAGATATTCTCCTACCTCAACGCCATCAACTTCCCCGACCAGCCGGATGTCTAGTAAAACTAGATCGGGACTTAACTCAGGAATCTTTTCGATTGCCTGCTGACCACTGGCAAAGGAGCCACAAACCTCATAACCCCCCTCTACGAGAATTTCTGTTAGATCGCGGACAAAAATGCGCTGGTCTTCTACAATTAGAATTTGGGGCTTTTGCTCTTCCATAGACCCTGAGACAGTCTAAATCAATATTATAACTCCTCAAGATAGCACAATCTGTAAACATTCTGGATATAATCTATAGTAATCCCAGATAAGAATAAAGTTTAGTAATTTGGTAAAAATTTTGGTCAAGTAGAAGTTAACGTCTGTCAGCAGGGGGGAGCTAGGCATATTGTTTTCCTTGAGAGCAGCTTACTGCCCTTTCTTGTCCTTAAGGTTGAACTTTCGATCGCGGCTTTTATTTGCCATCCCTGGAGACAGTTCTACACTCTTACTTTTCCGTCCAGACTAAATTCGTAACTACACAGTCCAATTTACCAAAAATTAAACCTAGACCTAGTCTGCCTTCTGCCAAATTTGGAGAACGACACCAAGCATCAACAAACAACCGTAAACTTCTTGGTGCATACTGCTGCCATTTTCAGGGAGTAGCTCTAAATTTGACCTAGTCCATAACTGGGATGCTAGTTTTAGGATGGGGAGATATACAATCCTAGGTAACATGCAGAGGAGCGAACAAGCAAGAACTGCAGTGGACATCGGTTGCGTAAAATTGCCCTATGCTATCTAAACCTCACAATCAATTTACTCTACTGCCTTGGTTCTTCCTTTTTCCAGGACTATTTTTACTATTTACTTTTGTTTTCTTGCCTATTTTATCTGTTTTGTTTCTCAGTGTAACAACTGGACATTTGACCCGATCGGGCGTCAGCTGGGTAGGATTGCGGCATTACCTGAACTTGCTCAGCGACCCTGATTTCTGGCAGGTTTTGGGCAATACGGTCTATTTCACCGTAGCAACAGTGATTCCCAGTGTGGTAATCCCTCTAGGGTTAGCAGTGGCCCTCGATCAAGCTATTCCAGGGCGGGGAATTTTGCGGACGCTCTACTTCTTACCAGCGGTGATTTCGATCGTGGCGGCAGGGTTGGGTTGGCGGTGGTTACTACAACCGCAAGGATTTTTTGGTGATATTAATTGGCTAGGTGACCCCCGCTTGGCAATGGTGGCATTAATTCTGTTGAGTATTTGGAAACAATTAGGCTTCAATATGGTGGTCTTTTTGGCAGGATTACAGGCAATTCCCCATACGCTTTATGAAGCGGCAATCATTGATGGCGCTAATAGTTGGCAGTTGTTCCGTTATATCACTTTGCCTGGTCTTCGTCCTACCACAATCTTTGTGATTATTGCCACTACTATCTTTACATTCCGCAGTTTTGAACAAGTGTATGTCCTCACAGGAGGGGGTCCCCTCAACAGTACCAATATCCTGGTCTACTACATTTATGAACAAGCCTTTAGCTTCTTTGATTTTGGCTACGGCGCAGCATTAACGATCGTGCTTTTAGTCATAGTAATGGGGTTAGTCTATTGGCAATGGCGGACTTGGCAGGGGAGTAATTAGTTGTAATTGTCTTGCAGTTGCGCACTGATCTCTGCTAGGGGTAGGACAGGGGGAAAAACACCCTCCTGTTTCACTTGTTGGATAAAACTTTCCGCTAAATTCCAGCGCATTACTTTCCCCAGAGCACGTAAAATATCCCCCCGATCGATTACCCCTGCTACTGACCCCACAGGGGATAAAACTGCTACCCACTTCAGTTTATTTGCTTCTAAGGTGTTGATGATTTGATTTAGAGACATGGACAGATCAACAGTAACTAGAGATTTGAGGGGAGTGGCAATAGATTCGACAGTTTCCTCTGACCACCGATCGGTAGGAATCTGACTTAACTTTTGGGGATCAATCCAGCCCCTGTCCCTGCCATCAGTGGTAGCAAAATACAAAGGACGAATGTTTGATTGCTCCTTTAGTAGGTAATTGTCAGCAAATTCTCTTAGGGTAGTTCCACCATCTACTAAGCGAAAATCCCTGGTCATCGTCACTTCTGCTGTCGTCTTAGTTAGGGCAAATTGTAATTCCGTCAGGCGCAGGGTTTGAGTTGCTTCTGATAAAAACATCCAGCCAATCAATATCAGTAATACGCCACCAAAGCTACCGAGAGAAATTACTACTAGCACTCCATAGATGATGATGATCCAGCCCAGAAATTGACCCGATCGGGCTGCTGTCACTGTACCCTGATACTTACTGCGATAAAGCCACCATAGCAAAGCTCTTAATAACCTACCACCGTCGAGGGGTAAACCGGGGAAAATATTTATGACCGCTACAAACAGATTCAAGCTTGCTACACGGTACAACACGATTGCCGTTGCTACAATGAAAGAATTTTGACTATCAAGGAGTTTGCCTATGCCTTCTTTGTTAACTAAACTAGGAAAATGTGACCCCACTAATGCATAGACAAGACTAAGACCAACAAAGGACAAAATTAAATTGGTTAGGGGTCCTGCTCCCGCTACTAAAGCTTCTGTCAAAGGCGTTTTGGGTTCCCGCTCCAAAGACGATAGACCACCAAAGAAATGGAGAACAACAAAATTAACTTTGATGCCCGATCGCTGAGCCACTATGCTGTGGGCTAATTCGTGTAATAAAATAGAGGCAAAATACAGCAAACCAACCCCTAAACCAATACCTAAGGACCACTGGGGCAGAGAATCTTTATAGAAATTGTTAAAGCCGAGGGCAAACAAAAAAATAATCAATAACCAGCTGGGGTCAACTAAAACTGGAATCCCACTAATCCTGCCAATTTGCCAACCCCGCCGACTATTTTCCATAAAACCGCACCATTGCCTGGGTGCCCTGCTCTGCTCCGTCTGCTAGATGACAAACATGCTCAAACAGGGTAGTCACTAAGTCTGTACCTGGTAAATGTAAATCCCCCTTTGCCTCTGCTACCAAGTGCAAATCTTTCAGCATATGTTTAATCATGAAGCCAGGGGCAAAATCTCCCGTTGCCACTTTCATACCCAGATTGGTCAATGCCCAAGAAGCGGCTGCCCCACTGCCACATACTTCTACTACTAGTTCGGGGGAAATATTTAATTTCTGGGCTAGGGTCATTGCCTCACAAATTCCCATCATGTAGTGGGAAACTAGGACTTGATTGCACAATTTTACTGCCTGACCTGACCCCACTGCGCCACAATAAAATATGTTTTTCCCCATGACCTGCAGCAAGGGTAGAATCCGCTCATAGGTCTCTGGTTTGCCCCCCACCATGAAAGTCAGTGTCCCCTCTTGGGCACCAATATCTCCCCCCGATACAGGCGCATCACAAAATTCCAAGTCATAAGTGGCTAGCTCAGCAGCAATTTTCTGAGCAGCAGGAACACCGATCGTACTGCAATCTACAACTACACCCCCTGGGGACAGATGGTCTACCACATGGGGAAATAACACCTGCTCCACATCCGCCCCGTCTCCCACACAGATAAACACGATTTCCGCCTTGTTGACTGCTGTAGGGATGGAGTCACACCAAATTGCCCCCCGATCGGTAGCCCGTTTGATTTCTGGTCGCTGGGGATTGCGATTCCACACATAAACCCGATAGCCCCCCTGGGCTAAGTTGCCTGCCATGGCGCTACCCATGACTCCCATGCCTAAAAATGCTACCGTCTGCACTATCTCTCCCCCCCCTTCTCCTCTATCATAGCCCTGGTAAAAACAAACTGGCAATAAACAGGGGATAACTGGCTAGCAAAATAAAGCCACCAAACCGATCGATTTTCTTTTTCCTTGCCGCTAGCACCAACACCAGAACCAGGCAGGCAAGCATCACCACCCCAGGGCGATGTAACAAGCTACCTTCTTCAATCTGCAAGGGTCGTAACAAAGAGGCTAAACCTACTGTCATGGTTGTGTTATAGGCAAATGACCCCACTACCCCGGCAATTACCACATCCGTTGCTCCTTGGCGGGCGGCTGACCAACAGAGGACTACCAATTCAAAGGCAGTGGCAAATCCTACTAAACTCAGAGAAATTAGAGCCTGGGTAGATTCTATAGGAGCAATTCTGCGCACAGCTTCCACTAATAAAACAGAACCGATCGTCATGCCTGCCAAACCACCAAACACATAAATCATCTCTTTTGTAATTTCTATCTTTTCCTCTGCTTCCTCTTCTTCCAAAAACTCTTCTACTTCCCCCAATGCTGGCGGTTCTTTTTCTTGCCACCAAATCAAACCCACATACAAGATATAAGAAAGCACTAACAGAAAACCTTCCAGACGAGTAACAACACCATCCCAAATGAAAAAGACACCGATCGTGCTGATAGGCAAAGCCAGCAGACCATAAAGCCACACTTTCCTGCTAAAAGGCAAAGGCGACCAGACCGCTCCCACTCCCAAAGCTACCAGACAAATAGCGATATTAGCCCCGATCGCGTCTCCTAGGGCAATGGCTGGCGCTCCCTTAACAGCTGCGGTAATTGCTGTCGCTAATTCCTCTGGTTCTGCCCCCGCCAAAAGCAGTGCTAAAGCGAAACCACTCACCCCCAAACCCAAGGCAGCTTTCCCGATATGCTGAGCAAAAGTTTCTGCCCCCCATACGATCAAACCCACCCCTGGGATGATCAACAAACTCCATAACCAATCAAATGACATAATCTAAGGGAAAAGAACGCTCATCTTTGGAAGTAATATACACAGTCTGTCCTACAGTCAAAGCTAAATCAGCAAATTGATCCCGCGACAGGTGTGCCATTAAAGTTTGTCCGTCATCTAACAAAAGCTCCACCTGTACTTCCCAACCCAGATTGATAATACGCTTCACCCGCCCCCGATCGATGGTCATAACAGGCTCTTGGGGTGGACTCAGAGTAATGATAATATCTTGCGGACGGATGAACACTTGTTCCTTCTGTCTTTGCATGACATTCACAGGACCAATAAACTGCATGACAAAAGGAGTGGCAGGATTGTCATAGATTTCCGCTGGTGTGCCTTCCTGTTCTACTCTACCTTTGTTCATCACCACAATATGATCAGCGATTTCCATTGCTTCTTCTTGGTCATGGGTGACAAACACCGTGGTCACATGCACTTCATCATGTAAACGCCGTAACCATTGCCGTAAGTCTTTTCTCACCTGGGCATCTAGGGCACTGAAGGGTTCATCTAACAGCAGAATTTTGGGTTCAACGGCTAGGGCACGGGCAAGGGCTACCCTTTGACGCTGTCCCCCCGATAGCTGATGGGGATACCGATCGCCTAATCCCCTGAGTTGTACTAGTTCTAGCAGGTCATCTACTCTGGCTTTAATTTGTTTTTTGGGCACCCGGCGAATGCGCAAGCCAAAACCAATGTTCTCCCTCACTGTCATGTGCTTAAACAGGGCGTAATGTTGAAAAACAAAACCAATGTTGCGGTCTTGTACCTGTTCATAGGTGCTGTCTTTCCCTGTAAGAAGAATCTGTCCTTCATCGGGTATTTCTAACCCTGCAATTAGGCGCAATAAAGTTGACTTACCTGACCCCGAAGGTCCCAATAGGGCAGCTAATCCACCCGCCTTGATCTCTAAACTAACCCGATCGACAGCCACAAAATCCCCAAAACGTTTGGAGACATTTTTTACAGAAATACCTAACTCCTGTTCCATACCCCTAGTGCATCCGTCTGTGGGAACTACCTGTTTTGCTGCCCAGCCATTCCTTCAGTATTAGTGTTACTAATGCTAGCATGGCGAGTACCAAAGAAGCAGCGAAAGCTTCTCCTGTTTGATAATTAGTGTAGACATCTTCAATAAAAAGAGGCAGGGTTTGTGTTTTGCCTAAAATATTGCCAGAAAGAACAGAAACAGCACCAAATTCTCCCATTGCCCGCGCATTAGTTAATAGTACTCCGTAGAGAATCCCCCACTTAATGTTAGGTACAGTCACTAACCAAAAAGTTTGCCAAGGGGATGCCCCCAGGGTTTTAGCTGCCTCTTCTTCTGCTGTCCCCACCTCTTCTAAAATCGGCATCACTTCCCGCGCTACAAAAGGTAAAGACACAAAAATAGTAGCTAAAACTATGCCTGGTAAATCAAACACTACGCCTATATTTAAACGATCGAGTACCGCCCCCAACCAACTATGCCGCCCGTAGAGTAGCACTAACATTAACCCCACCACTACAGGGGAGATGGAAAAGGGTAAGTCCAAAATCGTAATCACTAGAGCCCGACCAGGAAACCGTTGGCGAACCAATACCCAAGCGGTACAAAGCCCAAAAATTGTATTCAAAGGTACAGCAATTCCCGCTGTCGTTATAGTTAGTAAAACGGCACTACGAAAATTCCGATCGTGCCAGGTTTTGGCTAATACATCCCATCCCCCCCGCACTACTTCTGTGACCAAAGCAAAGAGGGGAATATAGATCATTACTGCCAAAAATAACAGGGCAATAGCTATGAGGAGAAACTCGATCGGTATTCTTTTAACTCTGGGCACTCCTGGTACTCCAATTCTGCAATAGATTGATGATCAATAGTAGGAAGATAGACAAAAATAGCATCATAATCCCAATTACTGTAGCCCCCGGGTAATCAAATTGTTCTAGGCGTTGAAAGATTAAAACGGAACTAACCATATCATCAAAGGGTAAATTAGCAGCAATGATAACCACCGAGCCAAATTCCCCCACCGCCCGTGAAAAAGCCAGCGCTACACCCGTGAGGATAGAAGGAATCAGAGAGGGGAAAATCACATACCAAAAGGTTGTAGCAGGGGATGCCCCCAAGCACCAAGCGGCTTCTTCTACTTCCTTTTCCAAATCTTCCAACACAGGTTGCAAAGTACGAATGACAAAGGGCAAACTGACAAAGGTCATGGCAATGAAAACACCTGGTCGCGCAAAAGCAATCCGCCATCCCTCTGCACCAAACAGACTCCCCAACAAGGAACCTGGGGCGAACAGACGACCAATGATGCCATTTTCACTGTAGACCGTTGTTAACACCACCCCTGCTACCGCTGTCGGCAAAGCAAAGGGAATATCAATAGAGGCATCTACTATCTTTTTGCCAGGAAAGTCATAGCGCACTAACACCCAAGCTACTAATGTCCCAAATATGCCGTTGCACACTGCTGACCCCAGCGCCAAACTAATGTTGATAGCATAGGTTGCCAGAGCCAGCTTACTGGTAGCGATCGACCAAAACCGATCGGGGGGCAAACTAAAACCTGTGACAAATAAAGTGAGAAGGGGCAAGCCCAACATGAGCACAAGGTAAACCACCATGACTACTGCTGGCGGCGAAATCCTGTTCCCCCAAACTTTCCTGTACAAACCCATGGGTTTATGGAATACTAAAAAACTTGCTGTCTGTCAAGCTAAAGCGGAACATCATGGGGCGGTGGCTAGTGTGTCTATTGTTGGGGGGCATTACTCTGTTACTGACGGGCTGTAGTGCAACAAAATCGACGGAACTAACTGTAGTAGCCTTTAGTAGCCCTGCCCTAGCTCTCCAACAAATTATCCCCCAATTTGAAAGGGAGTGGCAACAAAAAACAGGACAGACTGTGCGGATTTATCAAAGCTATGGGGCATCGGGCACCCAGACAAGGGCATTAATTGATGGACTGCCGGGGGATGTAGCTTATCTGGCAATTCCTATCGATGTGTATAACTTGCAGAAAGCAGGTCTAGTTAAACCTGGTTGGGAGCAAAAATTCCCCCATAATTCCACTGTCACCCGATCGGTAGTTGCTCTGGCGGTACGCCCCAACAATCCCCAAAATATCACTGACTGGGGAGACCTAACTCGCCCTGGGGTGAAGGTAATCACAGCTAATCCCAAAACTTCGGGAGTGGCAAGGTGGAATTTTCTCAGTTTACTGGCGGTGAGTAATTCCCTGGATTATGTAGCCCAAGTTTATCGCAACACCCCAATTCTGCCTAAAAATGCCCGCGAAGCCACTGATATATTCACTAAAAGAAAACAAGGAGATGTCTTACTCAATTATGAACATGAACTTGTCCTCGCCCGTTTGATGGGACAAAAAGTGGATTTTTTAGTTCCCCCTGTTAATTTCGCCATTGAACACCCTGTCGTAGTTATCGATCGCAATGTCGATCGCCATGGCAACAGAGCAGTGGCAGAAGCCTTTGTGCGCTACTTGTATAGCCCCCCCGCCCAACGGGAACTGGCCAAGATTGGTTTTCGCCCCACTAACCCTGCCGTGAGCAAGGAATTCCAATCCCAATTTGCCCCGATCGCTAAACTATTAACCATCCGAGACCTAGGCGGCTGGGAACGCGCCCAAACCGAATTCTTCCAAGATGGTGGGACATTCGATCGTATCCTGCAATCTCTTTCCTCTAGCCCCAATTAACTTGTGTCTGTTAATTCTTGTTAATAGATCAGGTGTGAACAATCCGTATCTGCAAAAATAAAAATAAACAAAAACTTGTACTTCCTTTGGGAGTGCAGGTCAGTTTTTATTGTTGCTTTTTAGAGATGAGATAATTATGAGTTTAACCACGTTCAATCATATTATGAGTTTGGGTGTGCCCGCTACTCCCACTTGGAGTTTTAAGGTTGCTTTAATCATGATCACTTGTAATCTGTTTGCCGTAGCGATCGGGCGTTATGCCATCCAACAAAAGGGAGTCAGTCCCGCTCTACCTTTTCCTTTGCCAGATATGTTCACGGGCTTCGGGACAGCGGAATTACTAGCAACCGCTAGCTTTGGTCATATCCTAGGCATTGGTATGATTTTGGGTCTGGCACAAGCGGGTGGTCTTTAGCTAAAAGAATAGCCCCCTCCTGGGGGCACTACTTCTCCTAGTTGGCACAAAATTACATCAAGCCCAGTTGGGACAAAATACCTTGACCAGTCAGGAACTCGGTAGCCAAACCAATGACGAAACCAAGCATAGCCAAACGGCCGTTCCAAGTTTCTGCAAAGGTGTTAAAGCCAAATTTGGGTTCGGTGTTTTGCATAGCCTTCCTCCTACGAGTGTGAAGTTTTGTTAACTACTAGTTACATAATATGCCAATTTGTAGCAGGGTGGGTCTTTCTGGGGAAGGAAATTAGAAGGGGGTTTTGACTTTGGGGTCTTTGTACTGCAGTTCGCGCAATTTGCGGAGGATGCGGGAGAAGTAGTCTTGGAGATAGTCTTCCAGGGTGGTGATGTCACTGAGGGGGATTTGGAATAGGTCACAGGTATCTGCCATAGGGGCATCGATGGGAATACCACCAGCCATCACTTCCACAAACGCCATCCGTTCTGCTACGCTCCAGGTCCATTCAAAGGCGAGGGCGAGCTTACGGACAAAGCGCAGTAAACCAATGGGCATACCGGCAGTGCGGGCAGTTTTGCCTGACAGCTTCTCACAGAGGGCAACGATCTCACTGGGGCACCAGGCCTTGACTCCCGCTAGGGCATAGCTCTGTCGCTTGGTTTCAGGGATGGTCAGGGCTTTGACGGCAAATTTAGCTACATCTTGGGTGTTCATGTAGGCGATGGGGCAGGATTCACCTGTAATCCAGATTGTCTCCCCCTCTAGGATGGGAATGGCATATTGTCCAATCAGTCCTTGCATGAAGCCGCAGGGTTTGAGAATGGTGTAATCGAGGTTTGTTTCTGCTAAAAATTGCTCTGTGCAGTACTTAATTTCCATGAGGGGGACTTGGCGGTATTTTTCCGCATGGAGAATGGAAAAGAAGACAAACTTAGCAACCTCTGCTCTCTCTGCTGCCTGGATGAGATGGACTTTGCCTTGCCAATCCACTTCTTTAATGCGCAAACTATCAGTGGGACGGGTGGTCGCTGCATCGACTACATGAGTTATGCCTGTTAAGGCTTTCTCGATCGTTTCCTTTTGGGTTAGATCTCCTACTACTAGTTCTGCTCCCCATTCTCGTAAAAACGTCGCTCGTTTGGGATTACGCACCAAGCATTTTACCTGTAACCCCTGATCGAGGGCATAGCGAACGACCTGCCTGCCCAATGTGCCCGTTGCACCCACGACCAGTAAATTCATATAGCCCCTTCCTATAGATGCCTAATATAAACAATTGTTAATGTTTTTTAATTTAGCAGATGGGGGCGGTGGAATTGTTGGGCAAATTTTTTCTCCCCCTAGGGAAGGAGGTCAAGATGGAGAGCAACTTAGGCTAAGATAGGTCTGACCTAGTCTGTGTCTGTAATTATGGTGCAATCTGCGGTTAAACCTAGCGATATTCTCAAGAGTGCTGACCCCGATCGGTTACATCGTATTCGGCATACCTGTTCTCACGTGATGGCGATGGCGGTACAGAAGCTCTTTCCAGATGCTAAGGTGACGATTGGACCAGCGACAGAGACTGGGTTTTACTATGATTTTGACCGCAAAGAGCCCTTTACTCCCCAAGACTTGAAAAAGATTGAAAAGGAGATGAGGAAGATCATCAAGGCTGATCTGCCTGTGGTAAGGCAAGAAGTCGATCGGGAGGTAATCAGGGCAGAGATTAACAAACTAAATGAACCCTACAAGTTGGAGTTGTTGGATGCTATTCCCCTTGATGCTGTGATTACGCGTTATTTTTTGGGTGACCCCCACAAGGACCAGAATGCCTGGTGGGATTTGTGTGCTGGGCCGCATTTGGAGAGGACGGGAGAGATTGACCCGGAGGCTTTTGAATTGGAAAGTATTGCGGGAGCTTACTGGCGGGGGGATGAGAGGAATGCTATGCTCCAGCGGATTTACGGCACGGCGTGGGAAACGAAGGAGCAGCTGGAAGCATACAAACATCAGGTGGAGGAGGCAAAAAGAAGGGACCATCGCAAGATTGGCAAGGATTTACAGCTATTTAGCATTCAAGAGGAGGCGGGGGGTGGTTTGGTTTTCTGGCATCCGAGGGGTGCTCTGATGCGCAAGATCATTGAGGACTTTTGGAAGGAGTTGCATCTGCAGGCGGGTTACGAGCTGGTGACTACTCCCCACATTGCTAATCTGGAGCTATGGAAAACTTCGGGGCATAATGACTTCTACCGCGACAGTATGTTTGACACGATGGAGGTGGAAGAACAGGAGTACCAACTAAAACCCATGAACTGTCCCTTCCACATTTTGATTTATAAAGATAGTCTGCATTCTTACAGGGAATTCCCCCTTCGTTATGCGGAGTTAGGGACGGTTTACAGGTATGAACGATCGGGGACGATGCATGGTCTAATGCGGGTGCGGGGGTTTACCCAGGATGATGCCCATATCTTTTGTACGGAAGACCAAATTGCCAGTGAGATTTTGGGGGTTTTGCATTTGGCAGAGCAACTCCTTTCCACTTTTGGTTTTGCGGAATATGAGGTGAATCTGTCTACCAGACCTGATAAGTATGTGGGGGAGGATGCAATTTGGGAAAAAGCCACGGCGGCACTGCGGGAGGCTCTAGAGCAAAAAGGCTGGCAGTACAAGGTAGATGAAGGGGGGGGTGCTTTTTACGGTCCTAAGATTGACATTAAGATTGAAGATGCGATCGGTCGTAAGTGGCAGTGTTCTACGATTCAGGTGGATTTCAATCTGCCGCAGAGGTTTGATTTGGAGTATGTGGCAGAAGATGGACTGCGCAAACGCCCGATTATGATTCACCGCGCTCTGTTTGGCTCGTTAGAACGGTTCTTTGGGGTGTTGGTGGAAAACTATGCGGGTGATTTTCCTCTCTGGTTAGCGCCTGTGCAGGTAAGGTTGATTCCTGTTTCAGATGAGCAGATTCCTTATCTGACAGAGGTGGAACAAAAGATGAAGGCAGAGGGCATAAGGGTGCAACTTGACCGATCGGGTGAGCGAATGGCAAAACAAATCCGCAAAGCAGAGTTGGAGAAGATTCCCGTGATGGGGATTGCGGGTAACAAGGAGGTGGAGTCGGGGTCTCTGAGTATTCGCACTCGTCAGCAGGGAGAGCTAGGAGCTATTCCTCTGCCAGAAGTAATCGATAAGATTCACCACGCTATTAAGACGAAGGGGTGGTTGTGAAGAGGTGGGGCTTCGACAAGCTCAGCCCCCATGCCACAAAATCAGACTCAATAAACTAGCCGTACTGCAGTAGCCTCAGCTCACCTTCAGCCATATAGCAAGACAGGAGGAAGACCTAGGTCAGGGTTTTCTTGATGATTGACTGCAGCCAGGTGTGGGGGAGTAGGCGATTGACTAATAACAACAAGGGGACTTGGTCACCGACGCTGTAACGCAACCGATCGCTTTTGTCGTGGGCGGCTTGCCAGATTACTTTTGCTACGATGGCGGGGGGAGGGGCACTTGCTGCTACCGCTTTCAATTTCTCCCAAACTTTTGTTTGATAACTTTCGTAATCATCCTGATGGGGTGACTGTAGAATAACTTGCGATCGGTCAAAGAAGTCAGTCTTTATTGCCCCTGGTTCAATTAGTTTGACTTTGATGTTAAAGGGAGCCAGCTCGTATTGCAAAGATTCGCTGAAACCCTCGATGGCAAATTTGGTGGCATGGTAAAGACTGTAAAGAGGAAAAGCTAAACGACCAGCCACGGAAGAAATGTTGATAATCATTCCCTGTCTTCTGGCGCGAAAATGAGGTAAAACCGATCGGGTCATGCGCATTAAACCAAACACATTAGTTTGAAATTGTTTTAATATCTGCTCTTCAGTGGCATATTCGAAAGCTCCAAATGTACCAAAACCAGCATTGTTTACCAACACATCCAAGCTGCCAAAATGCTCAAATGTTTGTTGCACAGCCGCATCGATCGTTGCTTGTTCATTGACATCCAACTGCAGACACAGTAAATGTTCTAAACTCTGCAACGCCCCACCCGCTTCTAGGCGACGGACACCTGCTACCACATTCCATCCCTGTTGCTGAAAATACAAGGCTGTTGCGCGTCCAATGCCTGCTCCTGCCCCTGTAATTAAAACCGTAGGCATTAGTAAATACGGGGTTTGATAGCAAAACGATCGGGGTCAATCTGCTGCAGACTCAAGTTCACAGGACGTTGTGTTATTCCCACTGCCTCCCCCTCGGCAAACACTACAGAATGGTGCAGGAAATTAACGTCATCCCGATCGGGGAAATCTTCGCGGAAATGCGCCCCCCGACTCTCCCGCCGATACAAAGCACTGCTTAGGATTGCTTCTGCCACCTTAATTAAATTCCCCAACTCCAATGCCTGTTGCAATTCCAAATTGAAGACCTTGCCCCGATCGTCTAAATGCAAATCCTGTTGATAGCGCGCTTTTATCTGCCTAATCTTCTCTAGCCCCGCCTTCAAATTGTTTTCTGTGCGAAAAATACCACAGTGATGAGTTGTTGTCTCCTGCAGTTCCTTGCGCAGTTCCACAATTCTGGTTTTCCCTTTGGTCTGCAAGATGCTTTCTAATTGGGCTGTGACAGAAGAGAGATAACGATCGGGGGAGAAGGAAGGAAAAGAACGTTTTTGCACGTAATCTGCTACTTTTTCCCCCACCCACTTGCCAAATACCACACATTCCAGCAGGGAATTAGCCCCCAGACGATTTGCCCCATGCACCGAGACACAAGCACATTCCCCCACCGCAAAATAGCCCCCTACAGGAGTAAGAAAACGATCGAGGACTTGCCCGTTGGTATTGGTGGAGATGCCCCCCATGGAGTAATGCACTGTGGGACGCACTGGCAAAGGATGAGTAATGCAATCAACCCCCGCCAAGCGTAGACCCTCTTCCCTAGCAAACGGCAACCGTTCACAAATTAACTCCGCCCCCAAATGGCGCAAATCCAAATGCACGTAAGGACCACCGCCAATTCCCCGTCCTGCCGCAATTTCATAGGCAATACAACGGGAAGTGATGTCCCTAGGAGCTAACTCCATTGCCTGGGCACTGATGGGGTAATTTGCCATAAACCTTTCCCCCAAGTCGTTGATGAGATAAGCCCCTTCCCCCCGCACTGCCTCCGAAATCAATACCCCTGCCGGGTAAAGCCCCGTAGGATGGAACTGCACAAATTCCATGTCCTGTAGCGGCAGCCCACAGGTCCAAGTCAACCCCAGCCCATCTCCCGTACTGGAAAAATCATTAGAAGTGGTGTTGAATACCCGTCCATAGCCCCCCGTTGCCATCACGATCGCTTTAGCAGCAAACACTTCTAACTCCCCTGTCTCCAGGCGGAGAGCAACCACTCCCTTTACTTCTCCCTCCTCATAGATGACCTGGGTAACATACCATTCGTCGTAGATATGCACACCCAACCGCCACAAAGAGAGAAACAGTTCGTGGAGAATCGCATGACCTGTCTTATCTGCAGCAAAACAAACACGGCGATAGGAATGCCCCCCAAAAGCTCTTTGAGCTATCCTGCCATCCCCTAGGCGGGAAAACAGCACCCCCAAATGTTCCAAATCCCGTATGACCGCAGGGGCAAGCTTGGTTAAAATTTCTACTGCGTCGTGGTCTGCCAAGTAGTCTGAGCCCTTGATTGTGTCGTAGGCATGGCTGAGCCAATCATCTTGGCTATCTACATTCTGCAAACTAGCGGCAATACCCCCCTGGGCGGCAACAGAATGGGAACGTAAAGGATGCACTTTAGAAAGGAGGGCTACCGATCGTCCTGCTTGCGCCACCATTCTGGCTACCTGGGAACCAGCCAAACCGCCACCCACAACTACCACATCGTAGGACTGCACTACTCCAGACCATGACCCAGCCTAACTATCCTGACGGAAGGAAAGGGATTTTGTCAATGTCAGCAATCACTGCGGGAATACTACCTAGTATCTTAGATTCATAACTGTTCACAGGAATTTAGCTATGAGTACTGCCCAAAGCCTGATTGGCAACCGCTACCGCCTAGAACGATCGTTGGGAGAAGGGGGGATGGGGCAGGTATTTCTAGCAGCGGACACATTATTTCAACACAAATTGGTGGCACTTAAGCTCCTCAAAGAACGCATGGCAGAAAATGAAAGCATTCGGCGACGCTTTGACCAAGAAATCCGAGTTTGTGCCGCCCTTGCCAACGTTAATATCGTACAAGTAACTGATTGCGGTGTAACAGAAGAAGGCTATCCCTACTACGTAATGGAGTATTTAGATGGCAGAAGTTTAAGCAGTATTTTAGCAGAGGAGGGGCGATTAAGTCCTGAACGAGCTGTCAACATTGCTATACAAATTTGTAATGGTTTAGCTGCTGCCCATGAGGGGTTTGAATATCAGGGGAAAAAAGTAACAATTGTGCATCGAGACCTCAAGCCCGAAAATATTTTTATTGTGGATAGTGGTATGGGGGAGTTGGTAAAGATACTAGATTTTGGTATTGCTAAAATTTGCAGCGAAATTCAGAGTACTATAATTCCCCAAACGCAGCAGGGTATGTTCTTAGGTACGGCACATTACTCTTCCCCGGAACAAATTAGAGTAGAACCTGTGGGACCCACTTCTGATATTTACAGTTTGGGGGTAATGCTCTATGAAATGCTTACTGGCACTGATCCCTTTGGTTTAGTGGCAGAAGGTAACACCAAGATGCAAGCTTGGTTAAAAGCTCACCTCAACCGTCCACCCATTCCTTTACGTCAACAACCTGATTGTGAACATATTTCTCCTGCTTTGGAGGCGGTAGTAATGCGCTGTTTGGAAAAATCCCCCGATCGGCGTTTCCCCTCGGCTGTGGCTTTAGCAGCGGCTCTACAAACTGCTATTCAAGATAATGTTGCTCCCGTAACTGTTCCGTTGCCGCCAACAGCTACTATACCCTGGGGTTGGCTAATAGCCTGTTTAAGTGTGATTTTAGTAGCGATTACTGTTGTTGTCTGGTTGTTAGCAACTCCCACTAAAAAGGACGAATGTACATTTGAAAGTGACCCCAATTGTTACTGTGAGAAACAACAAACACAAGCCAACCCTGACCCCAGATGCTCAGCAATTTAGAGCTGTATTTTCTTACTGTTAACTACTATTCAGCCGATTTGGTCTCTAGGTTGGTTCAGTCTCTAGCCGCGCTGCCCCTCGACTATCAAGTACTAGTAATCAATAATTCTCCCCTAGATAAAGCCATAAATCAGATGGGGTACCCCTCTGTGGAAGTTGTAGAAACAGGTGAAAATTTAGGCTTTGGTGCGGCCTGTAATGTGGGGTTGGAATTAATCTATTCTCGATCGCCCTGTGCTACAGTGTGGCTGATTAACCCTGATGCTTATCTAGCTAGTGAGGACTTGGCTAAGGTGGCAATCATTTTGCCTAACTTACGGTCTTACCCGATCGTTGGTACTTTTATTTATGACCCCCAGGGAGAGCTAATTTTTAGTGGCGGGAAATTCAATCGCTGTTGGGGAACTATAACAGAAGAAACAGAAGGGTGGGGAGGGGAAGTTAGAGAGACAGATTGGGTAAGTGGCTGCAGTATGATCATTAACCTGGGTCATTTTCAGCACTGTCCTCAATTTGATCGGTCATACTTTTTATACTATGAGGATTTTGATTTTTGCCGTCGTTATACCCCCTGTTATATTTGTGCCTCTCTGAGAGTAATCCATGAAAAATCTGGGGTCACTAGTCAGTTAAAGGAAGCCAAACTAAGCCAAGAAATTTACAGCTATCTTCTCACCCTTGCTAGACACACATCCCCCCTAGTTCTGTGGTATCGTCTCCCACGGATTGCTATTGTTTCTCTTTATCAAATTCTGGTGAATCAACCCCAAGGTCAAGCTAAACTAAAGGGAGTCGTTGCCTTCTTAACCCATACGCCCCTGCACATAATTTAGGGTCGCAGTCTCACGGGGATTGTTAAATATTTCTGTTGTTGTATTGCACTCTACCAATTTCCCTACCCTTTCTCCCCGATCGTTAATCTCCACATTGATAAAAGCTACCCGATCGGTAATTCTCCTCGCCTGCTGTAGATTATGGGTAACGATAACAATAGTGTAGTTCTGCTTTAGTTCTAGCAGCAATTCTTCAATCTTAGCTGTAGAAATGGGGTCAAGGGCAGAGCAGGGTTCATCCATTAAAATAATTTTGGGTTTGAGGGCTATAGCACGGGCAATACAGAGTCTTTGTTGCTGTCCTCCTGAGAGAATCCTGCTGCTTTGATTGAGTTTATCTTTTACTTCCTCCCATAGATTAGCTTGACGCAGTGCCTGTTCTACCTTTTGGTCTAAATTAGTTTTGTAGCCATTCACCCGTAGACCAAAGGCAATATTCTCATAGATGGACTTGGGGAAAGGATTAGGGCGTTGAAACACCATGCCAATCTCCCGCCGTACTTTTACAGGATCAATATAGGGAGCATAAATATTTTCCCCTTTATAGAGTACCTCCCCTGTAATTTTCATGCCTGGAATGACATCATTTAGGCGATTACAACAGCGCAATAATGTACTTTTCCCACTCCCCGATGCACCAATCAAACCAAAAATTTCCCGTTCATAAATATCAAGGTTGATATCCTGTAAAATGGGCGATCGTTTGTAACTGACACTCAAATTGTTAATTTTGAGGATCAACTCTGGCATAATTACAGCCCTTTAGGTTAGACTAACAACAGTTGTCAGTTATTGTTGCACCCAAGTAATTATGACATATCTTTGGTTCAAAGCCTTTCATATTATCGCTATGGTCGCCTGGTTTGGCGGTCTATTTTACCTCCCTCGCTTGTTTGTCTATCATGTAGAAGCCAATGAACAGCCTGAACCTGCCCGCTCTATTCTCAAAAATCAGTACGCCCTCATGGAAAAACGCCTCTACGGCATTATCATGAATCCTGGTATGATGCTCACGATCGGGATGGCAATCGCTATGTTAGTCGTGCAACCGGATTTATTGAAACAGGGGTGGTTACATATCAAAATTGCCCTAGCCACATTACTGTTGGGCTATCACTTGTATTGTAAACGGTTAATGCGGATGTTGGAGGCAGGCACCTGTCAGTGGACGAGTAAACAATTGCGGGCATTCAATGAAGTACCAACTTTGCTTTTAGCTGTTATTGTTTTGTTGGTGATCTTCAAGGATGGTTTGCCTTGGGACGTGACTTCCATCGGTGTAGTCATTACTACTATTTTGTTTGCTGTGGCAATTCAGCTCTATGCCCGTAAACGCCGTCTCGATGCCGAAAAAGCTGCTACCTCTGTCAGCCAATAACTGTGGTTATCTACTATCAAGATTCTCTCTTTTCCCCTCGTCCTTATCGCGTCGCCGATCGGGGGGATTTCTCTCTGACTCTCACTCCTGAAGCTCTTTCTACTTGGCAAAAGAAAGTCTACAATTTTCAACAGCAAGTTAGGGGAGCATCCGTTAGTCAAACCAGTCTGTTTAGCGACATGAATTTTTCCCCCCTTGACCCTTTTAAGTTGCCCATTTACCCTGAAGATTTCTATCGCTTAGACCAAGCTAGTAGTGATGCTTGTATCTATTTTGTTTGTGATCTAGATGCCTATCTCATCCTCTATATCGGCGAAACCAATAACCTACAAAAACGCTGGCAAGGATTACATGACTGCAAAAAATATCTCCAGCAATATCGATCGGTTTCACGGAGCACGATCGGGTTTAGTTTTTACTGGCAAGCCCCTATGCCCAAACGATCGAGGCAGCGGTTAGAAAAATCCCTAATTTTGCATTGGCGTTCCCCCTTCAACAAAGAAAATTGGCAGTATTGGCACACCCCTTTCATCTGCTAACCCTGCCCCATGGAGTCTGAACCTTGTCCCTTGGGGGCTGAGCTTGTCACATGAGGGCTGAGCTTGTCGCATGAGGGCTGAGCTTGTCGCATGAGGGCTGAGCTTGTCGCATGAGGGCTGAGCTTGTCGCATGAGGGCTGAGCTTGTCGAAGCCCGACCTTACCAAAAAAGCCTGAGAATCAATCCCAGGCTAGCTGAAAGAGGGGCAGTCCAGCTAAGGGTTAAATTACCCCTGCCAACTCCACATGACTAGAACTGATAATCTCTTCCATCTCCTCCGCATCCACTGTCTCCTTTTCAATTAACAGTTGGGCAATCCGATCGAGGATATGGCGGTTATTCTGCAAAATAGTCTTAGCTCGCTGGTATGCCTCTGCCACCAGTTTGTTTACCTCCGCATCAATTATAGCCGCCGTTTCCTCAGAGAAATCCCGCTCCGTCGCGATCTCCCTGCCTAGGAACATATTCCCCGAAGACCGACCTAGCGCCACTGGTCCCAGCTCATCACTCATGCCAAAGCGCATCACCATCTGGCGGGCAATGTTAGCCACCTGTTGCAGGTCACTGGAAGCCCCCGTGGTCACCTCCGTTTCCCCAAACACAATCTCTTCTGCTACACGACCACCCAAAGCCACCGCCATCTGGTTGCGTAGATAAGTGCGGCTCTGCATCCTCTCTTCCGTAGGGACAAACCAGGTCAAACCACCAGCCCTGCCCCTAGGGATGATCGTCACCTTTTGGATGGGGTCGTATTCCGGCAACAAAGCCCCTACCAGAGCATGACCAGCCTCATGGTAAGCAACCAATTGCTTGCGCTTTTCACTCATTACGCGGTCTTTCTTCTCCGGACCTGCCAACACCCGATCGACAGCATCATTAATCTCATCCATGGAAATTTCCGTCAAGTTGCGCCGTGCTGCCAAGATTGCTGCCTCGTTCAACAGGTTGGATAGATCAGCACCCGTAAATCCAGGAGTCCGCCGTGCAATTTTTTCCAAATCCACATCCTTTGCCAGGGTCTTCCCTTTGGCATGTACCTTGAGAATCTCCAAACGACCGTTGAAATCAGGACGATCGACAACCACCTGCCTGTCAAATCGCCCAGGACGGAGCAATGCCGCATCCAAGACATCCGGACGGTTAGTCGCCGCAATGATGATGATGCCTGTGTTACCCTCAAATCCATCCATCTCTGTTAGGAGTTGGTTAAGGGTTTGCTCCCGTTCATCATTACCACCACCGAGACCAGCTCCCCGCTGCCGTCCCACTGCATCAATTTCATCAATAAACACGATACAGGGAGCATTTGCCTTCGCCTGTTCAAACAAATCGCGCACCCGGGAAGCACCTACCCCCACAAACATCTCCACAAACTCCGAGCCAGAGATACTGAAGAAAGGCACACCTGCTTCCCCTGCCACAGCCCGCGCCAACAAAGTTTTACCCGTACCAGGCGGACCTACCAGCAATACCCCCTTGGGAATTTTGGCACCAACCGCAGTGTAACGATCGGGATTCTTCAAAAAGTCCACTACTTCCGCCAGTTCCAGCTTAGCTTGGTCAATCCCCGCCACATCATCAAAAGTGACTTGGGTTTGGGGTTCCATCTGCACCCTCGCTCGCGACTTGCCGAAATTCATGGCTTGGTTACCAGGGGCATTCTGAGCGCGACGGAGTAAAAAGAATAATCCTACCAACAGCAGAGCAGGGAGAACTAGCGTACTCAGACTCTGCCACTGTACCCCATCGTTGGCGCGTGCCGCTACATCAAATTCCACGCCATTCTTGAGCAAAATCGACTCTAGTTCAGGGTCATTGGGTAAAAACACCTTCACGCGCTTGGCTCCCGTCTCCTGAGCAACTGTAGCTACCGCTGTAGTCAAATCTCGACTGAAGGTTACCCGTGTTACCTGCTTGTTCTCTATCGCTTGTATAAGCTCGGAGTAGCGCCACTGTTGCTGGGGCTGGGATTGATTGCCAGAAAATGCCGTAATTACTGCCACAATAGCTATAGTCAATAGGGCAGCCAGCCCAAAATTTCGCCACCACTTTTCATTCTTCTTCTTGTTCACCTGTGAACTCCTACCCTTGTTTGCAAAACTTAATATAGACTCTTAGCTATCGTAACTAATTTCAGTAGGTTCTAGTTCCTGTTTAGTGCCAGCAAAGGGATTATCTGCCGTGAGAAAGAGCATACAGTGGCATTCTTTGCGCTCCCGCATGGGTACACAGGGACAATTCCAGTAAGTGTTTCTCACTTCCGCCTCTTTGTCTTCGTAATAGCGGCAGGGACAGAGGGGAGCACCCAGTTCTTCCTTGTGTTTGGCTAAACCTTCAATGACAGCAGTGGTGATAGCTGGATCAGCGCAGAAGTAAGTCCCGGTGCGTTTAGCATACTGTTCGGCGAATTTGCGCATGGCATCAAAGGTACGTTGGGAGGCTTTGTTTTTCCCCCGTGTTGCTGCTGTTGTCTCCACAATTATACCTACTTCTTAACTATTATTTAATTCATAGCATATCTGCACTGTCTAGCGGGTTAAGGAATGTGAACCACGATAGATACGCTCCTGTTGTTCAGGGGGCAGCCAACTGCGCACAGGTAATTCGCAGACAGCAGGTTCAGGTAGGAGGGGTAAAAATTGTCCTCGATCGGGGTTGTAAGCCAGTACGTTCCCCGTTTCAATGTCATAAATCCAGCCGTAAAGATTGAGCTGACCAGCCCGCAGTTTTTCTTGCACTATAGGATAGGAACGCAAGTTTTCTAGCTGGGTGAGGACATTTTCTGCTACTGCTATTTCCACTTGTTCTTCGTGACCACAATCGCGACATTTTTGTTGGACAATACTAAGCGTTTCTTCGGCATGGAGCAACCATTCGTAAACCAGGGGCATTTCTTGTTTTAGTTTGTCTAATTTGAACAACCCCTTCATTGCCCCACAGTGAGTGTGACCACAGACAATAATATTCTTTACCGCCAGGGCTTTGATGGCATACTCGATCGTGGCTCCCTCTCCCCCCTTAGCCCTGGTGTAGTGGGGCACAATATTACCCGCATTGCGAATGACAAATAGTTCCCCTAGATCAGCATCTACTAACAGGTTGGGGTCGATGCGGGAATCAGAACAGGTGATAAATAAAACTGTAGGATGTTGCCCCTCTGCCAGTTGTTCAAACAGGTCTTGATGGGTGCAAAAATAGCGATTGCGGAAATCCCGCAGCCCTTGAATTAAGTCCTTCATAATGTCTATCTTTGGCAGTAACCTCCCATTTTAGCAGTAGCTGATCTGTATGTCACACAGAAATTCTTATGGTTTCTATCAGTCTTAGTAATATTACTTGGGTATGAATACTCAGAATTGCTGGCAAGCTTTTTCAGTATAATAAAGCCGCCTATGAGTGGAAAAAAGATATGAGTTTACATAGACTAATTTATCTGAGTTATGCCCGCACTGGTATAGGCTATAGCGATTTGCGGGACATTATGGACAAGTCGGAGGTTAACAATGCCCAAGCAGGCATAACGGGAATGTTATGTTACGGCAATGGCGTTTTTCTGCAAATTTTGGAAGGCAATCGTAAGATGGTCAATCAAACTTATCACCGTATTGTCAAAGATAATCGTCATCACAGTCCTGAAATCATCGATTTTAGAGCTATTCAGTGCCGCAGTTTCCCCGAATGGTCGATGAAGCTAGTGCAATTAGATGATAAGATGCCTGATAACATCAAAGTATTGATTTTGAAATTTTCTGGTTCTCAGACGTTTGGCCCTGAACACATGACAGCGAACCAGTGTTTTCAATTCATGAGGGAGCTATATGACCTGTTTACTCTGGCTTAGTCTGTGGTTTTTCTTGCCTTTAATGGCTCTGGCTCAGTCCTGGCAGTTGGCAGGACAAACTATCATCACATTTGCAGGGGGGCAGGAGGGTCGTATTGCCGAAATTAACGAGCGGTTGGGTCAGATTATTCGCAGTAGTGACCCCCTAGCTAGTTGGTCAATTAGTCAGAGACCTGTCTATGTCACTCTTACAGAAAAAAGTAAAGACCCCAAGGTAAAACCAAAGACGGTGCAAAAGTTGCAAACGATCGAGATATTTCTCAACAACAATTTTCTATTAGCAGTACGGGAAGAGGATGTTAGTAGTCAGGGAGCTGCTTCCCTAGAAGCCCTTGCGAATGAATGGACAAACACTCTTACGCAGTTTTTCCGTACAGCTGAGAACCGTCGTTCTGTCTATCTCAGTCAAGTATTGCCCCCTACATTAACTTACCAAGGCAAAATTTACAAACTGGTGCCTGAACCTGTACTCGATCGGGGTTTGTTCCGTACCACAGGGGTGAGGGTAGCAGACCGCGTTGTGTTTTGGGAAGTGCCTGCCAACGATCGGACATATTTGTTAGACAGCCAGACCAAGCAACAAATTGAGAAGAGTGCCCAGAACCCCGATCGCATTTTTATCTTCGACCCCAAACTCCAATTTATTGGTTACACCAGAGTAGAGTGATGACATTATTTGTGTGAGTAAAGTAAAGATAAGAGTTTCGATACCTGTCTGAAAGGAATAACGGATCGGTCTAAACTTGTCAGTAAATTAGGTTAAATCTATGATTCAAACCAGTAAGCCCAGACTGATTGACGAGTATTTTGCCCAAGAAGCAGTTTCGGGAACACGCAGTGAGTACATTAAGGGAGAGATTATCCCTATGCCTGGGGTTACACCCACCCATAACACTGTTATTGCCAATCTCCTGGTATTGCTTTACATAGCCCTACGGGAGTTACCTTACTGTGTTTTTGTTAGTGACCAGCGTCTCTGGATTCCCGATCGGCAGATGCTTACTTATCCCGACATTATGGTGACACCTGACCCACCGATGTTGATGGAGGGACGGCGTGATACAGTCATTAACCCTCTCCTGATTGCTGAAGTGCTGTCGGACTCTACAGAGGCACAGGATCGAGGGACAAAATTTGCTGCCTACCGTTCTATTCCTACCTTCCAGGAATACCTACTCATTGCCCAAACAGCAATAGCGATCGAACAATTTTACAGACAAGCCGATCAGTGGGTTTTGCAAGATTATTCCCAGACAGGCACGATCGTTCTGAGGAGTTTGCCCGTGACAATAGAAATTGCTGAAGTCTATCGTCGCGTTAACTTTACCAATACATAGATTTATACAGACTGCTAAATCTGCTATCCAGTTTCATATCTAAGCCTTGCCGTTTTGCAAATGTTGGTCTGCTGACTGCTAAGATTTCCTTTCGATCTAGATAAGCAAGACAATATATCTCCATCACTCCTAAAAATGCAGATAGCAGAAATAGAGAAATTACACTAAAAAATTAGGAGGCAACTGTACAGGTCATTTTATCCTGCGTTCGAGAGCTTTTGAACAGCTATTGTTTTACAGTCTCCTTGTTCTATAGCCAGGGTTTTGCTAATCTATTGTAAATTTTTATTTCACAGATTTAACACTTGTGGGGTTGCAGTAAACTGGAAGTGTATCCTCCCTTGTCAGTCTCTATGTTAGCCATAGCAGAGCTTTCTGAGTTTAGGTTAACTCTATTGAGTCATAAGAACGCCAATTTTTGCCTAAACCCTATATTAGGAGCATTAGTATTGGTTGCTTCTAGCTTTACTTGTTCTGTTTTTTTGATTATTGTGTTGCACATTTTAGTGATTTATTTTGGTTACCTTGAACCCTCTTATGTCTACAACTTTAACACATATTTTATTATTATTAGTTTTAGTATTCTGGTTTCTTTGTTTTTTGTTAAAAACTTTCTCTTTGAGGAATTTTGGGATTTTAAGTTAGCCCCCTCCCTAATTATACATAGAAAGCGCAATTTTCTGTCCCGGTTTGAGGAAGAGATTCCTTTTAGATCAGTTGTTCAGATTGTAGTAAATCATTACCCCAAAGAGAAAAGTCTGCTGATTGAAATGAAAAACAATCGATCGAGGCAGTCATTATTCCATTCATCTAGAATCAAAGTACGGCTACAAATTCCAGACCATGATGAGCTGAGGCAAATAGCCGAATTTTTACATAGGGCAATGCCGGACAAGGTAATAGAAACTAGCAAAGAGAGACCAATTACTACTCTTTTAACTGTACTAGCAGGCATACTTCTTGTGATAGAGATTTTGGCTCATATAATAGAAGCAATTGCCCATATTTTCGGGGGGTTTGGCTAAGATAGACGATGTGGGGATTGTAAAGATTAGGCATGGACTGGATCGATTCCTTTGATGTAGTCGTAGTGGGTGCAGGGCACGCAGGCTGTGAGGCGGCTTTGGCAGCAGCGCGCTTGGGTGCAAGGACTCTATTACTTACCCTCAACCTCGATCGGATTGCTTGGCAACCCTGTAACCCAGCCGTAGGCGGACCGGCTAAGTCCCAACTAGTCCATGAAGTGGATGCCCTGGGGGGGGAAATAGGCAAGATTACTGATAGGACTTACCTGCAGAAGCGCATCCTGAATCGATCGCGGGGTCCAGCGGTGTGGGCATTGCGGGCGCAAACAGACAAACGGGAATATGCTCGCGAGATGAAGCGGGTAGTGGAAAATCAGCCCAACCTCTACCTGCGGGAGGGGACAGTGATCGATGTGCAGATCAAAGACGATCGGGTGATTGGTGTAACAACCCAATTTGGGGTTTCCTATGCCTGTAAAGCCGTGATTCTCACCACAGGGACATTCCTCAACGGCAGAATTTGGGTAGGGAATCGATCGATGCCAGCAGGACGGGCAGGAGAATTTGCTGTCAGTGGTTTAACCGAGAAGCTGCAAGACTTGGGATTTACTACCGACCGCTTAAAAACTGGTACCCCCGCCAGAGTGGACAAGCGCACTGTTGACTACAGCAGGATGGAAGTGCAGCCCCCTGACGAGGAGCACAACTGGTTTAGCTTCGACCCCCAAGCCTGGGTCATGAGGGAGCAGATGAATTGTTATCTCACGCGCACAACAGCAGAAACCCATCGTTTAATCAAGGAAAATCTTCACCTCTCACCTGTCTATGGTGGTCTGATCGATGCCAAAGGACCGCGCTATTGTCCCAGCATAGAAGATAAGATTGTGCGGTTTGCGGACAAAGACAGCCATCAAATTTTCATTGAACCAGAGGGGCGCGATATTCCTGAACTGTACATTCAAGGTTTTTCGACGGGATTTCCCGAGCAACTACAACTACAATTGTTGCGCACATTACCAGGGTTAGAAAACTGTCAGATGTTGCGGGCGGCTTACGCGGTGGAATATGACTATCTGCCTGCTACGCAATGCTTTCCTACGTTGATGACCAAGTTAGTGGAAGGTCTCTTTTGTGCGGGACAAATTAACGGGACAACGGGTTATGAAGAAGCAGCTGCCCAGGGAATTGTGGCGGGTATTAACAGTGCCTTGTATGTGCAAAACCGACCGCTAATAACTCTTCCCCGTGAATCTAGTTATATTGGCACCTTGATTGATGACCTCTGTACAAAAGAATTACGCGAACCCTATCGGATGTTGACTAGCCGATCGGAATATCGCTTATTACTGCGATCGGACAACGCTGACCAAAGATTAACTCCCTTGGGCAGAGAGGTCGGTTTAATCGATGATTATCGCTGGTCACTATTTACGGAAAAACAACGGCACATTAGAGCAGAAAAGGAACGGCTCCAAACAACCCGCATTAAGGAGCAGGAAGCCATCAGCCAAGTGATTTACCATGAAACAGGGCAGGCAATCAAAAGTGCAATCACCCTAGCGGACTTGTTGCGTCGTCAAGGTATTACCTATGCAGACCTCGATCGTTATCAATTAGGCAATCCTGAGCTTACGGACATTGAGAAGAAAGTGGTGGAAATTGAAGTGAAATATGAGGGTTATATCCACCGTCAACAACAACAAATTGAAGCAATTGCTAAGCAAGCCGATCGGAAATTGCCGCCCGATTTAGACTACTTTGCCATTGCTACCCTCTCCAAGGAATCGCGGGAAAAACTGGCGAAAATTAGGCCACTAACGATCGGGCAAGCCAGTCGGATTGGGGGAGTTAATCCTGCTGACATTAATGCTCTGCTGATTCATCTGGAATTACACCAAATGCGTGCCTGATGGACAGCAAGGAACTGGAACGTTTGCAAAAAATTAAACAGGCAAAGGACGCTAGTCGCGAGCGGCGCAAAGGTAAAGAAAAAGGTCTGTACATTGTTTTTACGGGACTGGGGAAGGGGAAGACTAGCGCTGCTATGAATTTAGTTTACCGTCATCTTGCCCACAATCTGTCCGTGGCAGTAGTACAATTTGTCAAAAACTCAGCAGCCTATCCCGATGGCGATCGGTTACTCCTAACCCGTTTGCAGGGGTTAGGTTTTCCTGTGCAGATTCACACCCTGGGAGCAGGCTTCACTTGGGAAACCCAAAATCCACAGACTGATAGAGAGGCTACAGCTCAGGCTTGGCAAGTAGCACAGGCGTATATTCAAAATCCTGAGATTAACCTAGTCGTCCTCGATGAATTACACATTGCCATCAAACATAGCCAGCTCACTGTGGAGGAAGTATTACCTGTGATTCAAAAGCGTCCCTACTACTCCCACGTGGTCAGTACGGGTAGGTATGCCCCCCAGGAGTTAATTGACCACGCCGACCTCGTTTCTGAAATCAAACTGATCAAACACCCCATTCACCAAGGCATACCCGCCCAACTGGGCATAGAGTTTTAGCTGGCCAGATACTCCCGCATACGGGACTTGCGCTTGCGCAGACTATCCATGGCTTGGCGTTCGATTTGCCTTACCTGCTCCCGACTCAAGTCTAACTGCTTGCTAATGCTGGCTAAAGACATCTCCTGCCCATCTTCCAAACCATAGCGCATGATCATCACCTGGCGTTGACGGGGAGTCAGTTCCGAGAGCAACTCCCTAATACTATCCCGCAGGGATTCATTGACTGCAAATTCTTCTGGCGAGGTACCTTCATCTTCTAGCAGCTCGGCTAGTTCAGTATCCTGGTTATCACCAATGCGCAAATCCAAGGAGACAGGCTGCCGCGCCAAGGAGAGACACTCCCGCACTTGCTCAGGTTTAATACCCAAATAGTCAGCCACCTCTAAGGCAGTAGCGACACGACCCAATTGCTGAGACAGCTGTCGTTGGGCTTTTTTGATTTTGTTGAGCTTTTCGGTAATATGGACTGGTAGACGAATGGTGCGAGCTTGTTGGGCAATGGCACGGGTAATAGCTTGGCGAATCCACCAGTAGGCGTAGGTAGAAAACTTAAAACCCTTAGTGGGGTCAAATTTGTCCACTGCCCGTTCCAGCCCCAGGGTACCTTCCTGTACTAAGTCTAGTAACTCCAGATTGCGCTTTTGGTATTTTTTGGCTACCGAGACTACTAGCCTTAAGTTGGCTTCAATCATCTTGGTCTTAGCACGACTACCCTGCTTCAGAGCAGCTCGGAGCGCTTCTACAGTCATACCCGCTTCCTGTGCCCACTCCTCTTCTGTCGGCATCCGCCCCAAACGATCGGCTAGTTTCTCCTGGAGAGCAAATAAGTCCATCATCTGCTTTACCTGCTTGCCCAGGCGAATCTCTTCCTCATTGCTCAAAAGAGGAATCTTTCCAATCTCGTGGAGGTAAGTGCGCACCATGTCACCCCCCAAGTTTGCCTGCCGTCTATTGACCACCCTTTCTGTTTCGTTTGTCATGTCCCTCTCCTAGTGCTAACTCACCGATCGGTTGCTTATTATTAAAAATTGGTTAACTTGATGCTGCTTTCGTCTACGATAGAAGTTTAAGCTGTTATCAAGTTTTTATATGGGATAGCTATTATGGCAGATTTGCCCCAAATGTCAATTGGTTGATCCATAAATTCTTCGTTGGGATTAGGCATTTCTACCATCAATAGCTGTTCCGAAAATATAGACGATGCACTTATTGTGAAGGTTGCAATTGGTTAAATAAATTCTTCCCCAGAGTGATTTAATACTTTACTACCTATGGAGGTGATTTAAGGATGGCTTTAGTTTATCCCCCTACACCTGCTGATCCCACCGTGGTGGAGGATTATCATGGGGTAAAGGTAGCTGATCCCTATCGGTGGCTAGAAGAAAGTGACAGTGAGGCAACGCAAGCTTGGATTAGGGCGCAGAATGAACTGACGTTTGGGTTCTTGGCGGGGATTCCCTGCAGGCACAGAATTAGGGAACGGTTGACCCAGCTGTGGAATTATGAGAGGTATGGGTTACCCTGGCGGGAGGGGGGACGCTACTTCTTCTTTAAGAACGACGGTTTACAGAATCAAAGTGTCCTCTACTGTCAAGAGAGTCTCACGGCGGAGCCGCAAGTAGTGATTGACCCCAATACTCTGTCGGAGGATGGTACGGTGGCCCTGACGGGAGTGTCAGTGAGTGAGGATGGTAAGTGGCTGGCCTATGCCCTTTCCCGATCGGGTTCGGATTGGCAGGAGTGGCGGGTCAAGAATCTGGAGACACTAGCAGATACGGATGATGTGGTGCAGTGGAGTAAGTTTTCGGGGGCGGCTTGGACAAAGGATGGACGGGGATTTTTCTACAGTCGCTACAGTGCTCCCAAAGATAACAGTTTAGTGGCAGCAAATTACTATCAAAAGTTGTATTACCATGTGGTGGGTACGCCCCAGGAAGAAGACCGCTTAATTTATCATCGCCCTGACCACAAGGAGTGGGGATTTAGTGGGGAGGTGACAGAGGACGGCAGGTTTTTGATTATTACGGTGTGGAAGGGAACTAGCCCACAGAATCTCATTTACTATTTGCCTTTAGACCAGGATAGCAAGTTAGTGCGACCTCTGATCGAGGAGTTCGTGGCTGAGTACAGGTTTTTGGGGAATGAGGGCAATAATTTCTGGTTCCGCACCGATCGGGATGCTCCTAGGGGCAAGGTGGTAAGGATTAATATTGACACCAAGGAAACGATCGATGTCATTCCTGAGCAGGCAGAGACTTTGGAGGGGGTGAATTTAATCAATAACCAGTGGGTAGCTCTCTACTTAAAAGATGCCTGTACAGCGGTCAGAAGGTATAGCCTAGAGGGAGAACCGATCGGGGAGATTCCTCTGCCTGGTCTGGGTACGGCGACTGGGTTTGGGGGTAAGCGCTATGACAGGGAAACTTTTTACAGCTTCACCAGTTTTACGGTGCCCCCCACCATCTATCGCTTTGATTTCACTACTAATGAAAGCACTATTTTTCAACAGCCCCAGATTGATTTCCCCTTCGGTGACTACACCACAGAGGAGGTTTTTTACAGCAGCAAAGATGGTACACGTATCCCCCTTTTTCTCACCTACCGCACAGACCTAAAAGGCAAGACTTTACCCACTTACTTGTATGGCTATGGGGGATTCAACATTAGTTTGACTCCCAGTTTTTCTATCAGTAATTTACTGTGGTTGGAGTTGGGGGGACTACTAGCAATTCCTTGCCTTAGGGGTGGCGGTGAATATGGGGAAGAATGGCACCGGGCAGGACAAAAACACAACAAACAAAATGTCTTTGATGACTTCATGGCGGCGGCAGAATACCTGATCCAGGCGGGCTGGACAACGCCACAACAATTGGCGATCGCGGGGGCCAGTAATGGTGGTCTCCTGGTGGGTGCTTGTATGACCCAACGGCCTGATCTATTTGCTGCCGCTCTGCCGGCGGTGGGGGTGATGGATATGCTGCGCTTCCACAAGTTCACGATCGGGTGGGCTTGGACAGAGGAGTATGGTTCTCCCGACAATCCCGATGATTTCCCCTACCTCTATGCCTATTCCCCTCTCCACAACATCAAACCTGGTACAGCTTACCCCGCTACCCTAGTGACTACCGCCGACCACGATGATCGGGTTGTCCCTGCCCATAGTTTCAAATTCATCAGTGCCCTGCAAGCTGCTCAGGCGGGTGATGCTCCTGTCTTGATTCGCATCGAGACCAAAGCCGGCCATGGAGCCGGCAAACCCACCAGTAAGGCGATCGAGGAGGCAGCCGACAAATGGGCGTTTCTGGTGCATGTTTTGGGTATAGAGTGCAACCTATAAACAACCTTCTTGCTTACGAGGTGACACAACCAAAGGCACAAATGTTAGGATAAACACCAAGCTAGGAGTGCCTGGGAATACCTCAGGCTGAGATCACATCCTCAGAACCTGATCCGGGTAATGCCGGCGTAGGAAAGCTAAGAAAAGGGAGAAACTATGACGATCGCTTTAGACCGTCCCTCCACCTTGCCAAGACGGGGGGAATTTCGGGGTACGCAGATGTATTGCGCCCGCCAAGGTATTATCACCGAAGAGATGCGCTACGTTGCCCACCGCGAAGGGGTAGATGTGGAGCTAGTCCGATCGGAGGTAGCCAGAGGCAGAGCCATTATCCCCGCTAACAAGAACCACACCAACCTGGAGCCCATGGGCATCGGTATTGCCTTCCGGTGCAAGGTAAATGCCAATATTGGGGCATCCCCCACCTCTTCGGGTCTGGAGGAGGAATTGGAAAAACTCCGCCTTGCCATCAAATATGGGGCAGATACAGTTATGGACTTGTCCACTGGGGGCGGCGACCTAGATGAGATTCGCACTGCCATTATTAAAAACTCCCCCGTACCGATCGGGACTGTACCTGTCTATCAAGCCTTGGAAAGTGTCCACGGCAGGGTAGAAAAACTGACTGCTGATGACTTCCTCCATGTGATCGAGAAGCATGCCCAACAAGGGGTGGACTACATGACCATCCATGCCGGGATTTTGCTGGAGCATTTGCCTCTAGTGAAGAATCGTTTGACGGGCATTGTTTCTCGGGGTGGCGGCATTTTGGCCAGATGGATGCTCTATCACCACAAGCAGAACCCCCTCTACACCCACTTTGATGACATCATCGAAATTTTCAAAAAGTACGATGTCTCCTTCAGTTTGGGGGATTCCCTACGTCCCGGTTGTTTACATGATGCCAGTGATGCTGCCCAACTGGCGGAGTTAAAAACTTTGGGACAACTGACCCGCCGTGCTTGGCAACACGATGTGCAGGTGATGGTGGAGGGTCCTGGACATGTCCCCATGGACCAAATTGAATTCAACGTGAAAAAGCAGATGGAGGAATGCTCTGAAGCTCCCTTCTATGTCCTTGGTCCCTTGGTCACGGATATTGCCCCTGGCTATGACCACATCACCTCAGCGATCGGGGCGGCTTTGGCGGGTTGGTACGGCACAGCCATGCTCTGCTATGTCACGCCTAAGGAACACCTGGGCTTACCTAATGCGGAAGATGTACGCAACGGTTTAATTGCCTACAAGATTGCTGCCCATGCCGCTGATATTGCCCGTAAACGTCCGGGGGCCAGAGATAGAGATGATGAACTGTCCCGTGCCCGCTACAATTTCGACTGGAATCGCCAGTTTGAACTAGCCCTTGACCCAGAACGCGCCCGCGAGTACCACGACGAAACCCTGCCCCAGGACATCTACAAAACCGCTGAATTCTGCTCTATGTGCGGTCCCAAGTTCTGTCCCATGCAGACCAAAGTGGATGCGGAAGCCCTGCAAGAGCTAGAGAAATTCCTGGCTAGCAACCAGTCCTAAAAAATGCTAGGGTTATCTCCAACGAGGTAGCCCTTTTTACTATGGGATTAATTGAAGACATCAAACGCTTTCTGGAATTACGCCTGGAGGACTTCATCAAGCAAAACCCCTGGCTGGAGCTGCAATTGCTAGATGACAAACTACAGCAGCAGGAAGATGAGGTGGCTAAACTAATTGCTACTCTGACCCAGCAGGAGAATCAATATCAGCAAAAGATTCTAGCCCTAGCAGAGGATGTAGCTCTTTGGCATAAACGCGCCCAGAAGGCTAGGGAAGCCAATCGCCTCGACCTTGCCACCGCCGCCCAGGAACGGGAAGCTATCCTCCTCAGGGAAGGGAATCAGGTTTGGGCACAGATGGAATTGGTGAAACAAAGGGTTAGTCAAGCCCAGGACTTGCTCAAGCAAATTAAGAGTCGTCGCCAGGAAGTGCAAGCTAAGATCAGGGACTTGGAGAAACAGACCGATCGATCGACTTGGCAGAGTTACCGTTCTTCTTTTAGCCAATCCTTTGATAAAGAAAGCGACCCCCTAGAGCAAGAATTCCGCCGTTGGGAACTAGAAGAAGAGTTAGAAGCCCTCAAGCGGAAGATGCGTTAGTTAAGCGGTTCGAGTTCATCAGGGAAAAACCAAGTGCCCTGGTTGTCAGAGAAGGTAACAATGTAGCCCATCTTACCTCCATCTACAATCTTTTCTCCCTGAATAATACCTACCTGCCCAATCTTAGCCGCAATTTCCTTGGAGACCCGATCGCGACAGGTTTTAACTCTTACTTTTTGTCCAACTCTCATAGAAATAGGATGTGTTGCGAGATACCAGGGTAAATTCTAGCAAAAACTTGGGAGTTCAGTAGGTAATCTCGATGGGGCGTAGGGCTGATCGCAGGTGGGCAGTCTTACCATTGTCAAGACTTAGTTCCACCACAACACCTGTGGGTTGATTAGTTGTTAGGGGAGGAATTTCTGTGAGACGAAACCGCAGGACTCCCTCGGGAATGAATTTAGTCCGTCGCCTAATTCTGGGGGGTTGCACTATCCAGATATTTTTGACTGTAAGGGGGACAGGGGAAGCTGTGGTTTTAATGTCAACAAAGCCATGTAACTTGGGGGAGTGAGGAGCAAGACGGGGCATACGGTCTTCCCACAAATAAGCCTGTACGGTAATTTGGTTGTTGCCAACTGTTAGGGATGTGGGTAAGCGATCGATCGGTGTCGCCCAAACTGCCAATCCCAGGATACTTGCCAGGTAATTGGTCATAGCTATAGCTAACTCCACTACCAATTGACAGACGAAGGGATAAACCCCAAAGTTGCTAGGGGAGAAACTCAATTTTGTCTTCCCTGGAGGATCATACCTGCAACAACGCAGCAAAACAATTTCAGTAAAACTGTTTGGAAAACCACACCTGGAAAATATGCCCCTCTAAAAATGAAAATCACAAGGGAAACCCAGAGCGTAAAGATGATTGGTGCACTGATAAACTTGACAGCATATAATTTGTCTTCAGGTAAGCTTGTGCAAAACACAGACGCCCATAGAATACCCCAGGGGTAAAACAAGGAGGCAAATGCACCTATAATTACATTTGCCCCAAGATCAATAAAATCACCACCTGTATAGAAAGCCCCTGATAGGAAAAGCACACCTATGGCGTAAACCGCCAAAGCGATCGGTATGATAATCAAAAGGGCTAGCCAAGAAAACCTAGACCCAAAGTGAAACTGCAGCAAAAACAGCCATGGGCTTATTATTGCTACTAGCATACCCAGTATCAACGCAATGACCGGCAGAGAAAAGTCCCACATATGCAACTATCTATCTTGGTGAAAATTAAGGCATAAATCCTAGGGAAGTGGAGAAATGGCTGTGCCACTACGTTTACTGTCACACTGGCTGGGATCAGAGGGAGGAATAGATCACGATCGTTAACAATCAACTCAGCTAGAACTCAGTTTAGTAGCCAACCAATAGCGTTGCATCTTGATACAAATCTCAATATTACTCTACCCCAAAACCCTAAATATGCGATCAAACCTTTTGTTACCAATTGTAAACCAATACTGGTCTCACTGTTGTATATCAATCGGTCTAATATTTACTAGATAATCTTAATATCGCAGACACTAACCGCTCAATACCTAACATATACTTCACGTTTTATATTTCTCTTAACCTCCAAACAATAGCTGTTCTTTCCAGTGCAAAGCCGCAATAAACTGATAGCTGGCAAAGCCTGTATCTATATACTGTATCAAGTAGTATTATCTCTAACAAATTCCTGCAGAAATATGGGTCATGGTGTTAACCAAAGTTAACTAATTGATGGTATCCCTGTTGCCCAAATAGCTAGCTGGTTAAGGGAATTACTATGGTATCTATTGGCACTACTCTAAATCTACTAGGAGGGAATTTAGTGTAAATTTGCTGAAAGGGTTATATCTCTCTTTGTTTTGTCACAGTAGCAAAGTTGCAGTCGAAGATAAACACTGGATGACTTTGGTAATATGCTCTACCGCAGAAATTTATTAGCACTTTCCTCCTGTACTGGGTGACAAATACTACTTGAGATTGGAGACTATAACCGTTGCCCTCGATCGCTCGGACTGCGTTCACATTAGAAGCGGGAGTATGTCAACATATAACTGTTACAGAATTATGGTTGCGATAGTGAGTACCTTAGACCTTAGCCAACTCTTTCCCTTTACCCTCGATCGGTTTCAACTAGAAGCAATTGCCCATCTCAACGCCAATCGATCGGTAGTGGTTTGCGCGCCCACGGGTTCAGGAAAGACATTGATTGGCGAGTATGCTATCCATCGTGCCATTGCCCAGGGAAAACGGGTGTTCTACACTACGCCCCTCAAGGCATTATCGAACCAAAAGTTACGGGATTTCCGCCAGATTTTTGGCAAAGACAAGGTGGGTTTATTGACAGGGGATATAACTTTGCAGAGAGAAGCTCCTGTGTTAGTGATGACAACAGAGATTTTTCGCAATATGCTCTACGGCACACCGATCGGGGAAGTGGGGGTCTCTTTAACAGACGTGCAGACGGTAGTATTAGATGAGTGTCATTACATGAACGACCGCCAGCGGGGGACAGTATGGGAAGAGTCAATTATTTATTGTCCCAGAGAGATTCAACTAGTGGCTCTGTCGGCTACAGTAGCAAACAGTGAACAACTGACGGATTGGATTAACCTGGTACATGGGGAGACAGCCTTAGTTTACTCTGATTTTCGTCCCGTGCCGCTGCAGTATTACTTTTGTATGTCTAAGGGCATGTTTCCCCTTTTGGATGAAGAACAGAAAGAGATTAATCCTAGATTAAAAGCCCATTATCGCCACAAACCGGGGAAAAAACCTCCTGAGCCTCCTAGTTTACCTTTTGTCGTCGGTCAATTAAAAGACAGAGAGATGCTACCTGCCATATATTTCATTTTTAGTCGGCGGGGTTGTGACCAGGCATTAGAGCAAATGACATCCATAAGTCTAGTGGAAGGAGAAGAGGCAAAGGAGCTGAAATACCAAATCGATCGTTTTCTCGCCCAAAATCCTGAACTAGGTTACAGCAATCAGATTTCTGCCCTCTATCGGGGTATTGCCGCCCACCATGCGGGTATTTTGCCCCTGTGGAAGACATTCATTGAGGAGTTGTTTCAGCAGGGCTTGATTAAGATTGTCTTTGCTACTGAAACCCTGGCAGCGGGGATCAATATGCCTGCTAGAACCACGATTATTTCTAGTCTTTCCAAACGGACAGATGAAGGACATCGCTTGTTGACACCCTCAGAATTTCTGCAAATGGCGGGGAGAGCGGGCAGAAGGGGAATGGACACGATCGGTTATGTTGTGACTCTGCAAACACCCTACGAAGGGTTACGGGAAGCTGGTTATTTAGCCACCTCTGAGGCAGACCCCCTTGTTAGTCAATTTACACCCAGTTATGGCATGGTCTTGAATCTATTGCAGACCCATTCTCTGGAAAGGGCAAAGGAACTAATTGAGCGCAGTTTTGGGCAGTATTTAGCCAATCTCTCTTTAGAACCGAAACGCCAACAATTGCAGGAATTGACAGAGGACATCGATCGGACGGAGCAACTTGTGACGGAGGTAGATACCAGTCAGCTGGCAGAATATGACAAGTTAAAAGAGAGACTAAAAGAAGAGAAACGGTTATTAAAGATTCTCATTGCCCAGGCGGAGGAGGTCTATCATCAGGACTTGGTCACCTATCTGCCCTATGCCCTCAGTGGTTCTTTGGTGACAATTAAGTTACCCAATAGTCAGCGCCTGCCAGGGGTTCTAGCCCAGAAAGTGCAGGGGTCGGGGCAATTCCCCTGGTTTATCTGTTTTGGCAATGACAACAACTGGTATGTGTTGACTCACAAAGACATCGTTACAGTAGGGGATATTTGGCAGCCAGAGGAGTTAGTCCCTCCCACCGCTTTAACTATACGTCCCGGTGCTACCTGCAAAGGCACAGAGGAGACAAGCGCATTAGCCCGATCGATTCCGCCCCTACCCGAGATACCTTTACCCCCTGAAGTGTCAGAGCAACAGCGGCTAGTGGAGTCTCTGATAGACAAAATTGAACAACACCCTGTCAACAGTTGGGCTGATAAGGGCAATATCATCAAAAAGATACGCAAGTTAGAGCAACTGAAAGAAAAGAGAGAAGCATTACAGCAAGAGGTGACCAGGGAAGGACAGTTTCACTGGCAGGAATTCCTCAGCCTCGTGGAGATTCTGCAACACTTTAATTGTCTAGAGGGCTTGCAACCGACCGATCGGGGCAAAATTGCGGCTTCTTTGCGGGGGGAAAATGAATTGTGGCTAGCATTGGTGTTGGATTCAGGGGAACTAGATGAATTAGCCCCCCATCATTTAGCGGCGGTATGTGCCTCTTTGGTGACCGATAACAATCGATCGGACACATGGGCGCGCTTAGGGGTATCAATGCCGGTAGAAGAGGCGTTGACAGGGCTGCGGGGTTTACGGCGGAAGTTGTTACAGATGCAAAGGAAACTACAAGTCAGCATTCCTGTTTTGTTGGAGTTTGAATTAGTCGGTTTGGTGGAAGCCTGGGCTTTGGGGGCAAAATGGCAAGACCTCTGTCAGCAGACCAGTTTAGATGAAGGAGATTTAGTAAGACTTATTCGTCGCACCCTTGACCTCCTCTGTCAGATTCCTTACATCAGTTTATTGTCGGAATCACTGCGCAGGAATGCGGAAAGAGCAGCCATGTTGATCGATCGTTTCCCTGTCCAAGACCTCATTTAACTCAATCTCTGACGAAAATCAGCGATGGTTTTTTCTAATCCTTCCCGCAGGGGAATGGTGGGTTGCCAATTGAGTACAGTTTTAGCACGGGTAATATCAGGGCGACGGCGTTGGGGGTCATCCTGGGGCAGGGGTTGGAAAGTGATACCAATGGGGTTGCCGACTAATTCTTTGATTGTTTTAGCCAATTCCAAGATCGTGTATTCGCCTGGATTGCCCAGATTGACGGGCAGCAGACAATCACTGTTCATCAAAGCTATCAGACCTGTCACTAGGTCAGACACGTAACAAAAACTGCGGGTTTGGGAGCCATCACCATACACCGTTAAATCCTTACCTCTGAGGGCTTGACAGATAAAATTACTCACAACTCTGCCATCGTTTTCCAACATTCTGGGACCGTAGGTGTTAAAGATGCGGGCAACTCTAATGTCTGTTCTATGCTGTCGCTGAAAATCAAAGGCGAGGGTTTCTGCCACCCGTTTACCTTCGTCATAGCAAGCGCGAATACCCGTACAGTTGACATTGCCCCAATAATCTTCTGCCTGGGGATGGACAAGGGGATCACCGTACACTTCTGAGGTGGAAGCTAGTAGCAAACGAGCGTTGTATTTCGCGGCTAACTCTAAAAGATGTAAAGTGCCCAAAAAACTTGTCTTCAGGGTTCTGATGGGGTCGGCTTGATAATGGACAGGGGAAGCAGGACAAGCTAAATGATAAATCTGCTCCACTTCTACATCGATCGGTTCTATCACATCATGTTTGACAAAGCGAAACCGAGGATGCTCCTGCCATTGGGCGATGTTTGATCGCGTACCCGTATAGAGATTGTCCAGACAGATTACCTCATGGCCCTCTGCCAACAAACGATCGAGCAAATGGGAGCCAATAAAACCCGCGCCCCCCGTCACTAAAATTCTCATACTTTGCCAGTTGGCACCGCCATATTACAGGGAAAAAGGTTGCCAAGGCTGCACGTCGACAACGATCGTGTCTAGCCCCTGCTCCCTCAGTTTAGTTTGCATCTCAGGGACAGAACCCTCTGCCCGTAGCAATTTTAGTAACAGACCGCTTACCTTAAGGTCACCCCCCGCTGCCGTTGGTAGTAAGAATCGCGGCTTTAACCATGTACACAACTGCAATGTGGACTCTCTGCCCCTAATGACCGCACCAAACAAAGGTAAAAGCAAATCAATCACAGGCGTAATCACAATATCGATCGGACTCTTCTGCTGCACCACAGGATCGTGATTGCCGTGGGGTTCGTAGTAAATTGAGCGATCGGCGAATCTGAGAACGTAGGCATTTTCCCGCAAAGTAGCCCCCACCAAAGCCCCAGGCAGAGCCTCGATCGTTAAATCCTTGATCTGGATACGCTGGTGATGAGCAAGGACATGAACATGGGAGTAACCCAATTCCTGACAAACCCTAGCTGCCCTGGGAGAAGCCACCACAGGAATCGATCGGTCTAGCACCTGCAAAGTAGGAGGGTGGGCGTGGTCAGGTAAGCCCTGGGACAGCAGAATTAAGTCTATACCAGAGGGTAGAGGACGAGACGTAGAACGCTCCGCCTGAAACAACCAAGTCGCTCCGCCAAAAACCAAAGCGCCCACCAACCAGGGGTCAATGAGAATCCGTAACCCTTGTCCCTCCAGTAACCAGGAATTGCTATCTAGCCAGGTAAATTGCATAGGTTAGCTGCAAGCAACGGGTTTACCCATATCTTTGGGGGTAGCAAAGGAAGTGCCACAGCTACAGGAACGGATCGCGTTGGGATTGTAGAAACGGAAACCACCCCCCATCAAGTCTTCTGCATAATCTAGTTCCAAACCTTCCAAATGGGGGCGATAGAGGTCATTAATCACAATTCTGACCCCATTACATTCATATTCCCTCTCTAGGGGTTGCAACTCCTCCACAAAGTCCATGGTGTAGGACAAACCAGAACAACCACCACTCTTAACACCAATACGCAGGGCAGCATTAGTTTGCCTTTGAGCCTGCAGAGTACGTACACGCTTGACCGCTGCTTCTGTCAAAGTAATCATAACTACTAATCTTCTAGGAGGACTAGAGCTATACTAGCAAGAGCAACGTTAGTGTAGCCAGCAATTTTGGCAACCTTGTACAGGGGTTTAGTCAGGGGGAAACGATTCACACCCAAAAGACGAGCACCTTTGTCGAGTAATAAACCAGTCCTAAAGTGGAAATCTCTGTAAGCTCTAACTGCCATTGCCAAGGGGGAACCGCTCTTGCAAACCATCTTGCTACTCCAAACCTACTTGTTTATAATTTTAATAAACTTGGCAGTGACGTTACAAGAAATATGCCTAAAGATAGCCCCAACCTCTTGCAGGAGATTGACCGTTTACAGAAGCTCACACCAAAACGTTTGGATAAGTTGGAACAACAAAATGCATTAATTGTGCGCAGCGTGGCACAGACGGGCTTGGTGACCAACACTACCATTGCTCAGCTAGAGGGCAAAGCTCCCCTCCCCCAAGAGAACATGGTGCTTGCGACTATTAAGTATTACCCCCGCCTAGCTTTAGCTTGTTTAGTAATGATGATTGTTATCTTTTTTGCTACTGACTATGTCCTCTCTAAACTAATTGCCTATTATTTCCACCTACCCAACTATCTCTCCTGGCTAGAAATGATCTATCGCTACTGGCAACGCCACTAAAAATCCCGCCCTACAGACGGGACAAAATTTTTACTTATTGGGTTGGGGCGTCATACGCAGGTAGGGTTTAATCTCTGTGACCCCTTTAGGGAATTTCTGTTTGGCTTCCTCCGTGGGAATGGAGGGCACAACCACGCAGTCATCCCCGTCCTTCCAGTTGGCAGGGGTAGCCACTTGATAGTTATCCGTCAGTTGCAAAGAATCAATCACCCGCAGGATTTCATCAAAATTGCGTCCTGTGCTGGGAGGATAGGTGAGGGTGAGACGGAGTTTTTTGTTGGGGTCGATGATGAAAACTGCCCTGACTGTGACGTTGGGATTGGCGTTGGGGTGAATCATGCCGTAGAGTTCCGATACTTTTTTATCCGCGTCGGCAAGGATAGGATAGTTGATCGTAGTATTTTGGGTTTCGTTGATGTCCTTGATCCAACCCCGATGGGATTCCGCGTCGTCCACACTCAGGGCAATCACCTTGACATTGCGTTTGTCAAATTCAGGTTTCAGCTTGGCTACCTCTCCCAGTTCCGTGGTGCACACAGGCGTATAATCAGCAGGGTGAGAAAATAAAACTACCCACTTGTCTTCCATCCACTCGTAAAAATGGATTGGTCCTTCGGAAGAGTCTTGGGTAAAATCAGGAACAGTATCCCCAAGTTGTAGAGTCATAAGCGTATGTCCTTATTTGGGCATTGTATTTTGAATATACGCTTAGTCAGGGCAATTTGTTACAAACTTAACCTTTATTTACCATGGGGAAGCAGCTAATTCAGGCTAGTTTACTGTACTTTTTACTGGGGGGGGTTGGCTTTGCCCAGTCAGTATTAGTCCCTGTGCAGGAGGGGAAGCAGGTATTGCAAGATGAAATGTTGTTTACCGATCGGCCAAGGTTAATCAGAGCAATTGACTACAGTCTGGCTTTTTTGGCTAAACCCTCTTCCCACAAGTTCTACCCGATCGGCGATATTACCCACGATCGGATGGTGCGCAGTCTCAGGCGCTTTCGCCAGTTGTTGCTAACCAGCAGAAACTTAGAGGAATTACAGAGGCAAGTTTTGCAGGAGTTTGTCTTTTATCAATCGATCGGGAGAGATAATCAGGGGACGGTTTTGTTTACGGGCTATTACGAACCTGTCTTTAATGCCAGCAGAACAAAGACCGATCGGTTTCGTTATCCGCTCTATCGTCTGCCTGCAGATTTTGCTGAGTGGGAAAGACCCCATCCCACGCGCCGGGAGCTGGAAACAACGGACAGATTGCAGGGTTGGGAATTGGTCTGGTTGGCTGATCCCCTAGAAGTGTTTTTAATTCATGTGCAGGGTTCAGCACGCCTGCGCTTATCTGACAAAGAGATGATGACGGTGGGTTATGCGGGAAAGACCGATCGTCCTTACACTTCCATTGGCGCGGAGTTAATCAAAGACGGCAAGATGAAACCAGAGGAAGTGAATTTACCCGCCATTATTGCTTATTTCCAGCGCTATCCCCAGGAGTTGATGGATTATCTCTACCGCAATGAGAGTTACATCTTTTTCCGCGAAACCCAAGGTAGACCCGCTACTGGTAGTATTGGTGTGCCTGTCACAGCTGAACGATCGATTGCCACGGATAAATCGCTGCTGCCCCCTGGTGGTCTCGCCCTCATTGCCACCACCTTACCCTTTTTCTCTTCCCCTTCCCCCACTCCCTCCTACCGTTGGGTATTCCGCTTCGTTCTCGATCAGGATGCAGGCAGTGCCATTAGAGGACCAGGACGGGTAGATATTTTTATGGGTACAGGCAAGACAGCCCAAGACCGCGCTGGCTTAATCAAATCCCCTGGTCGCCTCTATTATCTGCTTCTTAAAGACTAACCGTACAACTCCAGGTCATGTGCTGCAGGCAGGGCATTTGGCGGCGAATCTGCTCTAGGCGGGCTGGTTGAATTTCCGCAATCGCTACTCCTGGTGTGTTACCGGCATCAGCGAGAATCGTGCCCCAGGGGTCAACAATCATGGCATGACCATGGGATTGGCGGCGTTGGTAATGCGTCCCCACTTGCGCAGCAGCAATGACGTAACAGGTGTTCTCGATCGCCCGCGCCTGCAACAGCACCTGCCAGTGGTCTTTCCCCGTAAAAGCAGTAAAAGCGGCAGGGACAAACAGAACCTCAGCCCCGTTTTGGGCAAGATGACGATAGAGTTCCGGGAAACGGACATCATAACAGACCGACAGACCCAAATTCCCCAAAGTATCGGACTTATAGACAGGGGGCAATTCTCTGCCCGCCAGGATAGTAGCTGATTCGCGGTAGGTGTTGCCATCCGGCAGATTGACATCAAAGAGATGGATTTTGTGATAGCGCGCCAGTTCTTCCCCTTGGGGACCCACCAGGAGTGCCGTGTTATAGAACTTACCTGCCGCCGCTGGTACAGGATAGCCACCCCCCAAAATCGTGATCTGGTAGCGCTGCGCCATAGTCTTGAGGAATTTCTCGCTCCATTCAGCGATCGTGCTGGCTTTTTGGCGTTTTTCTTCCTCATCCCCTAAAAAGGGAAAGTTTTCAGGCAGGGCAACTAACTCTGCACCCCTGTTAACCGCCAACTGAATGAGGTCTTCCGCCTGGCTGAGATTACTCTCCAAATCAGGCGTACTAGTCATTTGCACAGCCGCCGCAAGGTAAGCTTTCATCACTGGTCTGTTCCCGGTGGTATGGCATTATAGCGCTCAGGACGTACTGCCGTCACTTTGCGGATGTGGCGCATTAGATTTGCCATTTCGATCGCATTGAGGGCATATTCCCCCCCTTTGTTCACCTTGATTCCTGCCCGCTCCAACGCCTGTTGCATGTTGTCAGCAGTGATAATGCCAAAAATAATCGGTACGCCTGTCTGGAGGGAAGCCGCCGCAATCCCCTTAGCTGCCTCCGCTGCCACATAGTCAAAATGGGGCGTGTCCCCCCGAATAATTGCCCCCAGACAAATGACCGCATCGTAGTGACCCGTTAAAGCCAGCTCCCTTGCCACCAAGGGAATTTCAAAACTACCAGGCACCCACGCCCGATCGATGTTGCTTTCTTTCACCCCATGACGGACAAGGGTATCTACACATCCCTGCATTAACCTAGTCATTACCAAGTCATTAAACCGCCCCATGACCAGGGCAAAATGCAGATCGTCTGTATCGGTGAAGTTACCTTCAAATACCGTCATAGTTTGTGTCGTGTCTCCCAAATCTTTATGATAGTTCACAAGCGCTCCCGAAACAGGCTGATGATTTTGCTTACTACCTCTTCAATGGTCATGCCATCGGTGTCAATTCTGACAGCATCCTGGGCTTGCCTGAGGGGGGAAACAGGGCGGTGCATGTCCTTGTAGTCCCGTTCCTCGATCGATTTTTGAATTTCCGCTAAGGGGGGTACTTCCTGTTGCCGCTGCTGCAAATCCCGCTGCCTGCGCCTTGCCCGTTCCTCTACAGAAGCGGTAAGGAAAATTTTTACTTCTGCCTGGGGGAAAACATGGGTGCCGATGTCCCTACCTTCCATAACCACTCCTCCCCCTTGCCCTAGGGCCTGTTGTTCCTTAACTAGAATTGCCCGCACTTCGGGGATCGCTGCCACTGTGGATACAGCTTTGGTGACTGCCTCCTGGCGAATGACCTGGGTGACGTTTTCCCCATTGACGAAAATTTGGGCATCACTGGTAACTTGCAGATTGAGGCTGCTTGCCAATTCCACGATCCCACTTTTGTCCTCTAGGTCAATCCCTGCCTGTAGCACACTCCAGGTGATGGCGCGGTACATTGCCCCCGTGTCCAAATAAACCAAGCCCAGTTTCTCTGCCACCAACTTAGCCACCGTTGATTTCCCCGCCCCGGCAGGACCGTCAATTGCCACGATCGGGCGGCGCTTTTGGAGGATTACATTATCAATGAGGCGGGTATTGCCCACATAGCCAGCGATCGCCAACATAGCCGTCATACCATCCATAATTACATCGAGGGGAGTGAGGGTCTGAAAATCCACACATTCGATATACTGTAGCTGGATTTGGGGGTATTGGCGCAAGAAACTTTGGACAGATGCGGTCAAAACTGCCGCCGATCGTTCCCCCGTCTGAAATTGCCTGACCGCCAAGGCTAGAGCTTGGGAGAGCAAAGTTGCTGTTTCCCGTTCTGCCCCCGTCAAATAGCGATTGCGAGAACTCAAGGCTAAACCCGAAGCCTCCCGCACTGTGGGACAGCGCACTACCTGCACAGGCAAATGGAACTCCTGCACCATGCGCTCCACGATCGCCACCTGTTGCCCATCCTTCTGCCCCAAATAGACCCGATCGGGTTGGACAATATTTAGGAGCTGGAGCACGATCGTGCAGACACCCTCAAAATGACCAGGGCGATACTTGCCACAGAGCACTGACACCATGTCCCCTGGGGGTAAGACCCGAAAACTAGGCACTACCTCCTCTGCCGTAGGCGCAAAGATGACATCCACCCCCAAACTTTCGCAGAGCTGCACATCCTCCCCCCAAGTACGGGGATAGCGCTGGAAATCCTCCTGGGGACCGAACTGGATAGGGTTGACGAAAATGCTGACCACCACATGGCGATTCTCCCGCCGCGCCCGCTCAATTAAACTGCCATGCCCCGGGTGGAGAGCACCCATCGTGGGGACAAACCCCACATCCCCTACTACCGATCGTCGCCAACAGCGCAACCCCGCTATCTTGCGGAAAATCCTGGTCATAGGTCAGGGTCAGACTGTACCCCCCGCATAATCCGCGATAGTTCCGTCTTCTCATCAATGGACACCCGCGTGGGCGAACCACTGAGAATGCGTTCAAACCCCTGGAAGGAATCTTTGATCTGTGCCCCCTGGTCAGTAATCACATACTCGCGAATGCGGCTGTCGTGCCAAGAACCCCGCATCTTAAACACATTCACTGCCCTGGACATCTCGCCGCGAATTTCCACATACTGCAGGAGAATGATGGTGTCCGTAATTGTGGAAATATGGGATTCCGTAATGGAATGGGACCCCATGAATTGATCTGTGGTGTTGGTAAATAGCCCTGTAATTTCTTCCTGCTTGACAAAGCCTGTTAGACCAATCACAAATTGACGGAATGTGTTGTTGCTCACCCCCCGCGCCAAAGCCGAGAGAGAATCGATCGCTATTCTAGTGGGCTTGAAATTATCAATTTCCGTCTTGATTTGTTGGAGGTGGTCTTCCAAACCCGTGGCTTCGGGGTAAGTGCAAATAATACGGAGAACACCGCTATTTTCTAACTTTTCCAGGTCCGTGCCCCAAGAAGAAGCATTACGGGACAGTTGGGCCCGCGACTCCTCATAGGCAAACAAAATAGCTTTTTCCCCATTCTTACAGCCATCCTCCAAAAATTTGGTCACCATCAGGGTTTTACCCGTACCCGTTGCCCCCGTAATCAAGATAATGGAGTCCTTAAAGTAGCCACCACCGCACATCTCATCCAGGGTTTTAATTCCTGAAGAAACCCGCACATTGGAGGACTTTTGCGTCAAGCGCATGGCGCCCAAAGGAAAGATATTGATGCCCTGGTTGGTCATAGTAAAAGGAAATTCCCCCTTCATATGGGTTGTCCCTCGCAACTTCAAAATTTCCGCTGTCCTGTGCCGCCTCTCTCCCTCCAAAACATTGCGCAAAATAATCACATTATCGGAGACAAATTCTTCTACACCAAAGCGTGCCACGGGACCGTACTCATCCACCCGTTCGGCTGTCATGACTGTGGTTGCCCCCAGGGATTTCAATCTTACCACCAACCGAAACATCTCCCGCCGCACCAGGGAAATGGAGTCATACTGTTGGAAAATGGCACTAATGGAATCGATCGCTACCCGCTTAGCTTTGTACTTCACGACGGCGTAATGGATCCGCTCAATGAGGGCAGACAGGTCAAATTCCCCCACAATTTCTTGCCCTTCCGGGTCAGGGGAGGCATCGAGAATAAATAACTTCCCCTGGGCGATCAATTTAGGCAAATCCCAATTAAAACTGTAGGCATTTTTAATAATGTCTTCTGGGGACTCCTCAAAAGTCACGAATACACCAGGTTCATCGAGGTGGACAATGCCATTGTGGAGAAACTGCAGCGCCAAGAGAGTCTTACCTGTACCTGCCGTACCACTGACTAACGTTGCCCTACCCATGGGTAAGCCGCCGTGGGTGATGTCATCCAAGCCCTCGATCATCGTGCGCAGCTTCTTGATACCCCGCTCCTGCTGGTCGAAATTACTCATGCTCCTGTAGGTCCTCGTAAAGTAAATCCAATCCAACTAATACTTTCTCACGATCGGATAAGTCCCCAATAATTTTACGCAAAGGTGGGGGTAAAACTTTCGCTAAAGTGGGGGTAGCCAAAATTTTATCCTCCTCTGCTAGCTGGGGGTTTTTCAGGACATCAATTACCTTAAGGGTGTAAATACCTTGGAAGTCCTTCTCTAAAATTTCGTTGAGGGTCTTCAATGCCCGCAGGGAGTTAATTGTATTGCCCGCCACATAGAGTTTGAGGACGTAGGCTTTGCGGAGAGGAGTCATAGGTTACCTGCCTTTGGCGGAATAGAACGACGATACATTTCACAGAGATGGGCAATCACATCTATAAGGGTAATTCTATAATCTAGCAGAATTTCATCTTTGTGACCTTCGATCCGCAGTTGTTTACTCAATTGTTCCATCAAATTCATGTGAATTTCTAGGATTTGGGAAACAGATACATCTGCTAAAAATGCCATATTCGTAAATTCATCGATCTTTTGATTGAGGTGGTCAGGGCTTTCTTTGAAGTACTCCAAAATAATCCCCTTGTAGATTTCTGTCAACTTAGCCAGGTAGGCGCGCCGATCGTCGGGGGTCATGGCTCGCAGGAATTGGTTGGGGTCACGTTTGTAATATACGCCTAAATAACCTAGCCTTTCTTTTAGCTTCTCCGCTAGTTTGCGCTGCTGCTCGCTGATAACCTGGGAACGATCGAGACGGTGTAAAAATTGCCTGATGGACTGTTCAATATAATGGGGTAAATTGGTAACATGGTTGGGGGGAACATGGACAACTTGGGGGTCAATAATTTTTTCACTGATCACCACGATCGGCAAGTGCAGGGTGGGAATCTCTTCATCAAAAACTAGCAGGCAATCTAGATTTGTATCTTCCGTCAAATAGTTAACCGGCACGAGCTTATACCGATCGGCGGGTAGCAACTCGTGGAGGTTGGGGGGGGTATTTGCCCCAGGGACGTAGCCGATGTGGAGTGACACAGGTGACAACAAAACCTTCGTACCTTAGTGTTATGATAAGCTGTTTATGCTTTTTCGCAGTCGACCATTGGGCATAGTCCTCCCTAAGTATGTTAAATTAGATTAAGTCAAGCAGCAGAAATGTTGCAAGTGGTACATTTTTAGCAAAAGTATTTAACAACAGCTGTGACGAGACTGACGGAGTTAGAAGTTTACGATCCCCAGGTTATTTCTGCTTACTACTCCCAGCGTCCTCTGCTGGTGGTGGGACGGGTACTACAGACGATGGGGGCATTTCTGTCCTTTGTGGTTGGGTTGCTATGGGACAAGCTGACGAGGCAATCACCGATCGCTAGGGCTGAACAGTTGCGCCAAATTATCACGGAGTTAGGTCCCACTTATATTAAGGTGGGGCAAGCTCTATCTACCCGTCCCGATTTAGTGCCCCCTGATTTTGTGACAGAACTGGCGAAGTTACAGGATCAGCTGCCTGCTTTCAGTAACGAAATTGCCTTTCGGATTATCCAGGAGGATTTGGGCAAAAGTCCCCAGGAGATTTACCGAGCGATTTCCCCTGAACCCGTGGCAGCGGCTAGTTTGGGGCAGGTTTATAAGGCACAGTTGCATACAGGGGAAGATGTAGCCATTAAGGTACAGAGACCGTTTTTGATTCCCATTCTCACCCTTGATTTGTATATCATTCGTTTATTTGCCCGCTGGTTTGGTCCTTATTTACCCCTCAATTTGGGGAACAGCTTAGAAGCAATTGTGGATGAGTTTGGTACAAAGTTATTTGAGGAAATTAATTACCTACAGGAAGCAAGAAACGCGGAACAATTTAGTAGGTATTTCCAGGATGACCCCCATGTAAAAGTGCCCAAAATTTACTGGCGTTACACTACTAAACGGGTGCTGACTTTGGAATGGATTCATGGCATTAAGTTAACCGATGTGGAGACAATCAAGGCGGCGGGTCTCGATCGGGATCAGTTAATTAGAATTGGGGTGATGTCGGGGCTGCGGCAGTTACTAGAATTTGGCTTTTTCCATGCTGACCCCCACCCTGGTAATTTGTTTGCCACCTACGATGGTCGGATGGCTTATATTGACTTTGGCATGATGGACCAACTGGATTTACAGACAAAAGAGCTGCTAGTTGATTCTGTTGTCCATTTGATTAACAAGGACTACGAAAAGTTAGGGGAAGTTTATGTTAAGCTGGGTTTTCTGCGACCCGATACAGACCTGAGACCGATCGTAGCGGCTTTAGAGGCGGTCTTTGCCGATATTATGAATGAGCGGGTGAGGGACTTTAATTTCAAGGTGGTAACCGATCGGTTTGCTAAGGTAATGTATGATTACCCTTTCTGTCTACCTGCCAAATTTGCTTTGATTATCCGCTCAGTGATTACGCAGGAGGGTGTGGCATTAACTCTCAATCCTGACTTTAGAATTGTACAGATTGCCTATCCCTACGTTGCTAAACGCTTGTTGACAGATGAATCGGAAAGTTTGCGGCGGCGGTTGTTAGAAGTGCTGTTTAAGGATAATCGTTTCCAGTGGCATCGTTTGGAAAATTTGTTGCGCATTGCCCGATCGGAAGGTGACCTCAATATTATCCCCACTGCCCATAGTGGCTTGCGTTACTTGCTATCGGAGGAAGGTAAGTATATTCGCAATCGCATTTTGTTGGCTTTGACGGAAGATAATCGTCTCCATGTAAAAGAAGTGCTGCGGCTGTGGGAGTTAATCAAACCAGAGTTTAAGTTTTCTTGGGGGGTAATTCCCCAGGTTGTAGCGAGTGTGTTACCTTTTACCCTGTTCAATTCCCAATAGCTATGCTAGGATGCCAGGCGTTTGACTGGTGTCAGCCTTGTCAGAGTGTGAAGGAATGCTATGCAAAAGTGGTGGTTTAGCTGGGTTCTCTTACTGGGTAGCTTGGGGATAGCAGGTTTGAACTTCTATAATCTCACTCTCATGGCGAAGCAGGGGGAAAAAATCGTTGCCCCCAGTGTGACTAAACTAACTGATTTACCTAGCCCCACTCCTTTTGTCCGTTCCGTTGCTCTCTCTGTCACTGAGCAAATTAGCTACCATGCTCAACAGGTCAAGACCGATAGTGCCCAAGCCCATCGCCACCGTTATGTGCTAGCTAATCTCTACCTGCGCCAAGGTCAACCAGAACAAGCCCTTGCTCTTCTGGCAGACTTAGAGAAATCCTACCCCCTGCTCACGGAATATATTTGGCTGAAACGTTCCCAAGCTCTGCTACAACTGGGGCGCAAGGAAGAAGCGGCAACCCTACAAGCCAATATCCTTAACCGCTTTCCCAGTACGGCGGTGGCGGCAACAGTTACCCACGATCGACAAGAGATTGACACTCTTATCAGACGCTATCCTGCCCATCCCCTGGCGAAAAAGTATCTTAAGGAACGGTCTTTAGCCAACCCTGATCTGTTGGTTAGCTTGGTCACCTATTTCCCCGATGATGTGGATATTCTGCCTTACCTCGATCGGGCTAGTCGCTTGCGTCTTACCCCTGACCAGTGGTGGGCGGTTGCCGATGGGTATTACGACCAGTTTGTGTTCACTAAAGCTGCAGATGCTTACAGCAAAGCTACCCCCAACGCCATAACTGCCTATCGTCTTGCCCGCAGTTACCACCGTGCCGATCGCCATGACAGCGCCATCAGTGCCTACAGGGGTGTAGTCGAGCGCTATCCCCAAAGTCCGGAAGCCCCCCGTGCTCTCCTGCGGTTGGTGCAGCTATTACCCCCTGAACAGGCTGTAGCTATTGCCGATCGGATTGTGGAGCGCTATCCCAGTGCGGGGGCAGAAGCCCTTTTAGCCAAGTTTTACATCGAGCGGGACTTATTGAAAACAAATCCCCAGTTGACTTTCAAGACCCTCATCCAAAAATTTCCCCAGAGTGATAGTGCGGCGCAACTCCTATTAGAAAGAGCAAAAGAGCAAGCTCGATCGGGGCAATTCCTTGATGCCATCGCTACCGTCCGTCAGTTGCAACTGCAGAACCAAACCAGTGAAGCAGCAGCAGAAGCGGGCTTTTGGGCAGGGAAGTGGTCAGAAAAAATTGGTGACCGATCGGGGGCGCAGCAACTCTATCGCCATGTCCTCCGTCATCATCCTGAGTCCTACTATGCTTGGCGCTCGGCTACAGCTTTGGGCATGCCCGTGGGCAGTCTGGGAGGAGTAGAGCAAGTGAGATATGACTTACAACCGATCGCTACCCGTGCCCCCCTACCTACAGGATCACCAGTTTTACAGGAATTGTACTTACTGGGAGAAGACCAGGACGCAACGGAGCTATGGCAATTTACCACAAGGGGCAAGCGAGTTTTGAACGTCAGAGAGATTTTCACCGATGGTATTATGCGGGTGTTGGCGGGAGATTATTTGCTAGGCATCAAACAGATTGACAGTTTAGATTGGATTGATGTCAGTCCCCAGGAAGCCAGTCAGATTCCCGAATTGAAAAAACATCCCGATCGGTTGCCCTTTCTCTATCCCCTTGCCTATCAGGAAATTGTGCAAACCAGGGCTACAGAACGGAATCTGCACCCAGCTCTAGTTTTCGGCTTAATTCGACAGGAATCACGGTTTGAAAAGGGAATTCGATCGAGTGCTGATGCCGTGGGTCTGATGCAAATTATTCCTGAAACTGCGGCTTGGATTGCCAGCAAATTAGGGCGAAAAAACTACAGTATGACTAATCCCCAGGACAATGTGGAATTTGGCACATGGTATCTCCGTTACACCCACAGTCGCTATCAAAATAACACCATGCTAGCGGTGGCTAGTTACAATGCCGGACCAGGGGCAGTGGCTAATTGGGTGCAGGGGGGAGTGGGAGATGTAGATGAGTTTGTGGAACGCATTCCCTACCGTGAAACCCGCGATTATGTGAAGAAAGTATTTGCTAACTACTGGAACTATCTACGCATCTATAGCCCTACTCTCCAAAACCATATTGCCAATACTGTGAGAGAAATAGGCTAGACTGTATATGTGCTGGGAGGGGGCAAGGATGACTAAACGTTTATTATCCTTGAGTAGCCTTTGGACTTTCACTTGGACAAGTACACTGATGTTTTTATCTAGTTGGCTTTGGATTAAGACTGCTATGCATGACGGTGCAGGTGATATCTATGTAAAGTGCAGTAGGGAGAGCAGCAAGGTAGTAAATTGTAGATTTGATTCGGAATGGCAACTTGGTGTTGGTGCAGGGAAAAAGTATAAAAGTGTAATCATCACTGAGTATGATACCGATATAGAAGCAAGGTATCACAGATTATACTTGGTAAACAAAAAGGGAGAAAAGTTTGAATCCCTGACTACTGATTACACATACAGTGATGAAGTGCGCCAGTTACATTATGATTTACAAAAATTTATCGATTCAGATGAGTGGACATTTTACCGCACTATTTACTTTGAGGATACTCAGGGCAAAGTATTTTTTGTTGTCCGTCTCGTGGTACTTGCATGCATTTTTCTGCACGCATTAGTGTCTCTCTGTAATCACATTTGGTCAGTCAGAGACACTTAGTGATTTTCTATGCTAGGGAAACAAGCTTAAATCTGGGATCGAGAAAAAATGAAGCGGCAAATACTTACCTTAAAAAATCTGGTCAAACTTTTGGGAGTAATCTTGTTTATCTCGCTAGCAATCTTTGTGTTTAGCCATTACAGGGCTGGGGATGTAACTTTGAGTTGCCAGAGGGTTGGGCAAAATATGTATAATTGTCAAACTAGAGCAGAATGGCAGATTCATCCACCGCGTAAATACTTTAACATTGTTGATGTTGAACATGAAATCATTTTTAGTGAGGATGGTTATAGGACAGGTGAGAGACTTCTATTGGTGGGCAGGGATGGTGAAAAACTGGCGGCATTTGATAGGGGAATTAATTTGAGTGGGTTAGCTCAACGGTTAAGGAGATATATTGCCTCTAATACATCAGAGTTTTCCTACACTGAAGCTATTACGATACGATGGGCAAGCTGTTTTTTGTCTTCTTGCTATTGTGCTGTACCCTGATGGTATTACGGATCATCAACTCTTTGTGGCAACAGATCAACTAATTTGCAGACATAAGTCCATAACTACATTTCAATATTGAGGTCAACTCCTTCCCTAAAACACAGTAGGTCATAGTAAATTACTGCTTTTGTCACTTGCAGAATTGTGTTCAGGATTGCATAGGTCACTACCAAAAAGAGGAAGATACCCCCCAACAGAACGATGAAGCTACCCCCCAACAGAACAATTAAGCCTGATACAACTAGATAAGGCAGAGTGAACCAGGTATTAAGTAAAATCAAAGAACTAATAGAAAAAACCATTTGAATCTTGCGAGCCTGACCAGCACTCAAAGCAAACGCTCGGGCTAAACTGCCAAATATGGATTGCTGGGGTTCTACTGCTAAGGGTAATTCGGCAAAGCTGACTCTGCCATAGAGGTAGAAAAAGAGACTGCCAAGGAATAGAAGAAGTCCAATGTAAACTATGTTACCAAAGATAGTTACAACAAAAAGAACAGTAGAATTAGAATAACCTACAAGAGCTAACAAATAGTAATACTCAATGATTTGCAGGTAGACAAAAGTAAAAGCAAAGAAGGGTATTGCACAGAAACAGATGAGTATAACAATGTAAATGCCCCCTAGGATTGTTAGCCCCCAAAAACTCCAGAACTTGCGATTCAATCTTTGTTGTATCTGGGCAGTTGTCTCTTCCACACCCAATAATTTCTGATAGGCTTTTGTACTGATTACTGCCAGGACTTTGCTAGAATTCGCCCAGCCATAAACTGGTACTATTGACCACAGAACTGACACTAGACCTAGCCCAAAATAGACTTTCGGCTCCGATCGGACAATGTTGAGAGCAATCGTAACGATCGTGACTGCAGTCGCATTTGGGATTTTAACAGCCATACAAAAATTGGGGTTGTAAATACACAATCCCAGTGTAACAATCTTTGGAGTTGGCGTTAAGCTCTATCAGCCCGTTCTAACACATTAAAGATTGCCTCTAGGGTTTTGTTCCCCCGTATCTGATTGGACAGGGGCAAATGTCCCCGGGGTGCCTCTAAACTCCAGATGAAGCCGCTGGGATAGCGGGCAAAACTACCATCTTGCTTCCAGCGAATTTGCTGCCAGAGTTTTTCCCAATTTTTACCCAGATTAAGCCAAATCCGCCGCTGCACAGAATAGCCAAATTTGCCCTCGGAAAATATTAACCATAAACGATCGATCGTTAACAAATCCGCCAAATCTATCCGCTCTACATCGGTAAAGTATAACCACCCTCGTGTCAGTGCCCCTTCCCCTGCCGCCTCACACATTTTTTTGTTAGTTAAGGCATCTGCCTGTTGGTATGCGCCTAAGCTCAATAGATCAAACAATTCCCGATAGTCAATCTGCCGCTCCTGTAAACGCAAACCCTCTATCATGGGAATTTGTAAACTTTGATCATTCATTTGCCGTAGGACTTGGTAAGTTGTCCCGTCAATAAAGTCGATGGGCAAGTTCTGCTTTCTTCTTGTGTGAAATAGGTCAATCAGTAAAGTAATTCCCTCCTCTGCTAAACTCCCTGCTGCCCTAATCCCGCTTAGACATTCCTTTGTGTCTGCGGCATTAATTTTGCCTTTAATTTCTTCCCTGCTTACCATATCATAATGTCAGGATTCAACCTTTGCCATATCTGTCTTTCTAGTCTTTCATTGTAATCTAAGAGGGGTGCATAATTACCACGGCGATCGGGTCTGATTCTGTAGGCTCCTTCCCTGTACCAGGCAATAATTGTGTCCAGCATGGACAACATATCACAGAAATAAACTTCTATGCCTTCAAAGATAGAAACGATCGGGTGTTTTAATTGGGGTTGGAGTGGTTGAGCACCACAGCACATGACCCAAATGCTCCCTTCATAGGTGGCAAAGGGGAAGGCATAGCGTAAAAACTCCCAGTCCTCTTCTTCTTCCATGATGTCCAGCATAATCAGGTAGTATTCCTTTGTCCTGTGCAGGGGAATAAAATAGTTATCCCGAAAAAGAGGAATGCCACTGACATTGATGCCGTTATCAAACCACTCGCCCATGATCTGTCCGTTCCGCCACTGATATAACTCGATCAGCTCTTCCGCTAGAGCGCAGGGGAAAAAGTTGGCTAGGGAGAGAATCTCCGATCGGTCTAGCCCCGGATTGAGGTCACGGCTTAGGTCATAACCCTGACTGGTAATTGTGTCCAGCAAATCCCCCAATCTGTCTGTGATGGCTGTCATACCCTCCCCCAGTTAGCTTTAGAGGGCAAATTTTTTCAGTTCCTCAAGGCTGGCATACTCCAGCATACGGATATGGGTAGCTTCCAGGATAACGGGGGGAGCCACTCCTGCCTCATAAGCTTCCACCCACCGACTAGCGCATACACACCAGCGATCGCCAGGCTTGAGTCCGGGGAATCTGTATTCGGGTACAGGGGTAGAGAGGTCATTGCCTACGGTCTTGGAAAATGCCAAAAATTCCGCTGTCACCTGACAACAGACTCCGTGCACGCCGTAATCCCCTTCCACACGGCAGTAGCCATCGCGGTAGTAACCTGTCATGGGATTGGTGCAACAAACTTGCAACGGACCACCTAAAACGTTCTTTGCTTCCTGCATAGCTAAACTTTTCTGGGCAATGACGCTATGATACTTTAGGTTAGCGATCGTTGGCTATGCAAGTAATTATTCCCCCTGCTATCCGCCGCATCATGCAAGCCTATCCTCCTGTTGAACCTTTAACTCTCACTCCCCCTGTTCCTCCCCCTCCTCCTCGCCCCCTCAACTTGGTTATAGTATTTGTCCAAATATTTGCTGTGTTTATGGTCTGTGGGTTGATTTTAGGTCTTAATCGGTGGCTGGGGGGTGTATTGTTAATTATCGGTTTGGCAGCAATCGTCATCCAAGTTATGGTCAAACTGAGACAACAACTCCAACCCAATCGCCGCAAAGAAGAAGAATATATCCAAGCTCTAGCTATCTATGCCCAAGCAGAAAAAGCCCACCAGGAGAAAGTCAGTAGAGAACGTACCCCCCAGAAGGTGTTGGCTTATCGTCAACAACAACTAGATGAACTGCGGCAAAAAGTCGATCGCGTTACTTTCACCCCTAGCAATTTCCCTCTCCCCCCTTGGCTACACAGACTGAAAGAGCAAAGGCAGGGTGGGAGTTGGTGGTATTTACCCAATATGGTTGTCCCTGGTCTGGAGAGCACCTACACTCCCCAATGCCTCTATGAGAATGACAATAAAACTATAACGATCGTGATTGATTATGCTGACACCGACCAGTCTTTCCTGCGGGATTTCTTTGCCCAACGGGCTGTAATTTGGATTCTAGCGAAACCCGAGGAACTCGATTTCCCGCAATTAAGCGAGGAGCTAGAAAGGATTTGGGCAGCCGTAGGCTAGAGATAGCCGTGCTCCTGCAGGAATTCTGTGGTGAGGGAGGCAGTGGGTTGCTTAAATTTCAGGAGACTCTCAACATACTTTGCCAGTATATCCATCTCTAGGTTGACGGGGACATTATTATTAACGTGTTGCAAATTGGTATGATAAAAGGTGTGGGGGATAACGGCTACCTGAAATCCATCATGGCAAGTGGCGATCGTTAAGCTCACCCCATTGACTGCTATGCTACCTTTCTCTGCCAGATACTTTTGCAGATGGGGGGGAACAGCAAAATCCAGCCACCAGGAATTGCCCTGTAGGGTCATAGACCGCAGTGTACCCAAGCCATCCACATGCCCTGTGACAAAATGACCACCAATTTTATCCCCCACTGCCAGGGAAGGTTCCAAATTGACACGGTTGCCCGCCTTTAGGTAACCAAGATTTGTGCGCCTTCGGGTTTCGGGTGAGACATCTGTCCCAAAGCCCCCCTCAATTAGGTAAGAGACTGTCAAGCAGACCCCATTGACAGCGATACTGTCCCCAAGGGCAAAGGGGAAGTTGACGCCAACTACTTCCAACTGCCGATCGTTTATATTTTGCACAACTCCTAAACTTCTGATTAAACCAGTGAACATATACTTACCGATCCATTACAATTTGGTTAAATTTTAGGACGTTTACCCTAAGGTGATGGAGATAGCCACATTTATATTTGCTCTGCTGTCTATTGTTTTTGCGGAAATATGCCGCGACATTTATCACCTAGCAGGTCATTACTGGAAACCTCTCCAGCGGTGGCACAATTTGCACCATCGGGTATTCACGGCAGATTTGGAAGTCAATGACTGGCAACTGTATCAACAAGCGGAGCTATTGAACGATGTACCAGAGGCTATCTTCATGGTGACTATGAGTTTAATAGTGGGGATAGGGGGTTACTTATACCATCTGCCAAGCCTACTGTTAGGGGCAGTCTACTCAGGGGGATTTTTGGCAGCGGCGTTGGCACGTTCCCAGGGTTTCCTGCTGCAAACAGATTTTACCCACAAGCCAGGGGCATTTACTGCGTTGCCAGGGGAATGGCTAGTCAATCGCACTTATCATTGGCGGCATCATTTTGACAATGGTCGAGCCTATTTCAGTGGTACCATAGCCCTCATGGACAAACTTTTGGGCACAGCTCTCTCCCTCAAGGGTAAGACCGTTGCTATTACAGGCGCCTCTGGCACAATGGGGCAAGCGCTGAGAGCGGAACTGGAAAAACAGGGAGCGCGGGTGATCCCCCTCACTGCTAGTGGCACAGAGGGAGTACGGTGGCAACTAGGGGCGGAAGCAGAGCACAGGGAATTACTGGCGGGAGTAGATATTCTCATTCTCAATCATGGGGTCAATGTCTACGGGGCACGATCGCCTGAGGCAATTACTACTTCCTACGAGGTGAATGCTTACTCCGTGTGGCGGTGGCTGGAGTTGTTCTTTGCCACTGTAGAGAGTAATCGCGATCGGGCAATCAAGGAAGTATGGGTGAACACCTCAGAGGCAGAGGTGAGTCCTGCCTTTAGTCCCCTCTATGAACTGTCCAAGCGCTGGATTGGCGATATAATTACCCTACGCCGCTTAGATGCCCCCTGTATTGTGCGCAAAATTATTCTCGGTCCCTTTAAGAGCAAGCTCAATCCCTACGGTGTCATGTCGGCCCGGTGGGTAGCCTGGGCGATCGTGGCTTTAGCTAAGCGAGACTTTCGGGATATTATCGTTACTATCAACCCCTTGACTTATATCTTCTTTCCCTTGAAAGAAATGAGTCGCTCTCTATACTTTCGTTTATTCACCAGAAAAGAATGACCTATCAAGCGATCAACACCCTAGTACGCCAGTGGGGGCAGCGAGCTTACGAGTGGCGGCAGGCAGGAGACTTTGCCATCAAAGAGAAAACCCCAGGGGATTATGTGACGACGATCGATCTACGTCTGAATGAAGCTTTAGTAGAAAAAATCAGGGAGTGGTTTCCCGCCGATGGCATTTTGGCAGAGGAAGACCCCCAAGTGTACGATTGGTGGTATCGGGGTTACGATCGTCTCTGGTGTATTGACCCCATCGATGGTACCTCTGACCTGATTGCGGGCAAGCTCGGCTATGCGGTGATGGTAGGTTTATTGGACAAAAAGGAGCCAATGGCGGGCTGGATTTATGCCCCAGGAATTGATGTGTTGTATTTCGGTGACAAAACAACGGGGAAGATTTATCGCACGATCGGTGACCTGACAGAAGAAATCATAATTACACCGCCCCCCCAACTACAAATGCAGGTGATTCTGAGCGATAAAGACGATCGGAAATACGGTCAACAAATTCGCCAAGTATTCAGGGATGCCCAATTCTATAGCATGGGTAGTTTTGGCTTAAAAATTATGGAAGTGATCTTGGGCAAATCCTCTATCTATTTATATTTGAATCGCCGCGTCAAAGTGTGGGATACAGTTGCTCCCTTGGCTCTGGCAGAAATTGCGGGTCTCGTCTGCTGTGATTTAAGTGGTAAGCCCCTCAATTACAATGATGTCCACCCCCAAACCCTTGCCCATTTGCAAGTTGTCATTATCGGCTGGGCTGACGTGATTGAGTGCTATTTACCCCAACTGCAAAAGGTGCTGACTTTATAATTTACCTTCCAGGAAAGCGATCGCTGCTTCTAGCTCGGAACTGTAATGCTTAGCAAATTCCTCAAACCAGATACCGTCCTCCGATGGGCGGTCTAAATTTTTTAGCCAGGCTTTTGCTTTCTCCGCCTTTTGTTTCTGTAAATCCGCTTGTACAGCTTCTAGTTCAGGTATTGGTCTGTCCGTGGGGGATTGGAAGGGAGAATCTGGCTTGCTGGTAGTTTCTTTAGCGTTCCTTGGCTTTGTCTCTGGCTGGGCAGGTTTATCTAACTCCGCTAATAGCTTGTCTAGGGGGTCAGGCTGTTGCTTGAGTTGCGCTAGAATGTCCTCGATCGATTCTCCCTGCATAGTCCTAGTCAGCAATAGCGTTGGTCAGAACTTCAGTGATTGTCATGTCTTCCATATCGGCGAAGGTGACAGTATCAACTACATCAAACTTAGCTCCCACCCCTGTTAGCTTGTCATCCAAGGACTTCAGGAATTGCGTAGCTTGGGGGTCATTGCCAATTTGCAAGAAAGAAATAGCTAACTCTTCATCACTAGTCATCCTTTGGGTTGCCTGAATGATTACTTCAAACACTGATTTGCGGTCGTCTGGCTCTCCATCTGTCACAACCAAGATTGTGGTGGGGCGCTTATCTGGTTTACTGAAATGGTGATCGAGGGCATCCCGCAAAACGGCAGTCAAGTTCGTGCTCCCTGCTGGCTCATTTTCCTGAAAGATTTGCTCTACTTTAGCGGAAGTCACTTTGTCATAGCGTTTGAATTTTCCTGCAAACAAATAGACTGTAATCCCATCGGGGTCAAGCTCTTCACAGCGGCTTGCCACTGCCATTGTTGATTCCTTGATTGCCTCCCAGCGGGACTTACCCCCGGGTTGGTCTTTGGTTGCCATACTGCCACTCTTATCAATAATCAGGGTGTAATCGCGGTTAGACAACATTTGGCCCTCAATGCACTGTTTGCAGACTACTATAACCCGCCCTCTTAGTCAATGATAGCATTGGTTAACACTGCCGCAATTGTCATGTCCCCTATCTCATCAAAAATAAGCTTTTCCGGTAATCACTTCCATGAGGTTGTCACTCAATGCCTAACTGCTTTGTAAGAAGCGGCTGAAAAAGGTTGGCAAAGATGTATGTTCTTGCAGCTACCTTTGATGCAATAATCTGCAACCATTGCACAAGGCAGTGTCCCAATCTTATTTACAAGAGCTATGTTGTCAAAGCTAATCTCCTCGCCTCAGGTAGTCTTTACACCTCGATCGGTCAGTATTAGAAGAGCGGCAGCACTCCTGGACTTTGCCACTGTTAACTAGCCCCTAATTTGCACAGGCATAACCAAGTATGTGACCTTTGTTCCTCCGATCGGTTTGAGGACGGCAGGGCTAGTGGGAGTATTCATCTGTAAAGTAACATCCGTACTATTGACTGACTTCAGTCCATCTAGGAGATATTTGACATTGAAAGCAACTTCCAAATTTCCCCCCGCTACTTGGGCTGGCAAAGACTCCTTTCCTGCTGCCACCTCTGGTGTATCCACAGCGAGGGCTATTTCCTGGTTAAGCTCATCAATCGTAACCTTGACAATGTTGTTTTTTTGATCAGCCAGCACTGCCACCCGCTCTAGGGCACTGACTAGAGTTTTGCGTTCAACTGTAACCTGGTACTTAAACTGCTGGGGAATTAAGCGATGGTAATCGGGATATACCCCATCGAGGAGCCGAGCTGTCAGCATTTGTTGTATGCCTTGGAAGACCATCTGAGTTTCATCGAACTGCACCGCAATCATGCCCTCCGTGTAGTGCTGTAACATCCGCTCCAATTCCCGCAGCGCCCGGGCTGGTACCGTCACCTCTAAACTAGTCACAGCTTGGGGGGGCAAAGCAGTCTCCTCCTCGGAATAGGGAATTTCCACCATTGCTAAGCGATGTCCATCAGTTGCGGCAAACTCCAACCCCTGGGGTTGCACTTTCACATGTACACCCGTTAGCACCCGTTTTGTCTCATCATTGGAGGCAGCAAACAAAGACCCACTCACCCCTGCTAAAATTGCCTCCACAGGCAGGTAGGAAATTTGCCCCTGGTCGCTCGGAGGTCGGCGAGCTCCCTCGAGCCGTGAGGCTCGCGAACCGCTGATCTGGGGCAACTGGGGAAAGTCGTCCGCTGGCAAGCCCCGTAACTCATAGCGTCCTGACCCACACAACAGACTAGCAGTACTCGTCTCTTTGTCGCACTGGAGTATGACTTCCGCCTCCGGCAATCGGGAAACAATATCGTTCAGTAAACGGGATGGCAAAGTAATACTGCCTTCCTGCTCAATATTGGCGGGAAACTTTACTTGAATGCCTAAATTCAGATCAAACGCCGTTAGGGATATATTACCAGATGCCTGGTCTGTTTCCAACAAAATGTTTGCCAAGATGGGATGGCTAGGCCGTGAAGCAACCGCACGACTCACCAAGCTGAGATTCGTTGCTAAAACATTTTGCGGACAGGAAAAATACATTGACCCATTAAATCACATCCTAGACCACTATAGCATTTTCAGTAAGCGCACCTTGTTGCAACTACTACTCCTACTAGATCTAAATATTTAATTTAGTAGTAGTAGGGCCTGTGGAAATTGTGGAAAACTAAAAAAAATCCCTTAGTAGATAGGGTTTCAGCGATCGCAGCCTGTGGAAAAAGTTGTGGAAAAACCCCCCTAGTTTTCCACAGGGTACAAATACCTAGTCAAAGTTTTCCACAGGAACGCCTTTTTTTTCCACAGAAAGGGCGAAGTTTTCCACAGGTTTTCCACAGATTTTGCCGAGTTTTCCACAGGTTTTCCACAGGTTTCCCCACCCCAGCCGTGCCAAGAATTCATAAAAATTTACAATCTGGTAACAACTCCGTAAAGATTCTGCCGCCCCTGTTTAAAACTCTGTGGTCAGTTGTAAGCCGTCGGTTGGCAAGACTCTCGACCCGAACCAGTCGATCGAGAAGGTATTTTTACGCATGAGGACAGTGGCGTTTTTGCCGCTCTGGTTAATCTGTTTGCTCTGTAGTTTTTTATTCCCTGGTCAGAGTTAGCTATGTCTGAGTAGCTTGCCAGAAGTCTTGAATCAAACTGCTCACTGTTTCTACCTGAAAATGATGGAAGTAGTGTTTGCCTGCCGGCAGAAGATAAAACTGGTCATCATCTTTCAACAGAGGTTGCCAAGTAGATAGAGTATCGGGGTCACAGATGAAATCATCTTCACTACCACAGACGCAGAGAGGGACAGGAATCGGTTCGTTTTTCTGACAAGCTAACTGAAAGGGACTGTGGGGAGAAAAGCCGTAGGTCAGGTCTTGCTCCAATAACTGGACATAGAAGTATAGTTCGGAGGGAGAACGATAACCGAATAGATTGATCGCCATTTGTTCCAGGAGGCAATTACGACAGATTGGTAGGAAGTGTAAATTAAAATAATATTGAGCAATCCAATTCATTGCCATATTTTTGCCTACTGCTAACAAAGTTAAAGATAACACTCGATCGGGAAACTTTTGCGCATACAAAAAGGCTAACATTCCGTTCAGGCTGTGTCCGATTAGATGCACGGGAGGAAAGGGAGCAAGGTAGTTTTGCAAATTGCCTAAAATCTCGGTTGTCGAAATAGCCGCATCTAACTGAGAATGACTGTAAATCCATTGGGCAACAGAATAGTGTTTACCCAAATAGCGAGCTAAGCTGACATCTAAACGATCGTTGCTGGGACTAGTGCTGATGATGACCGCTTCTAGTTTATCTTTCATAAAGCCTTGGCTCAAAGTCAGGACAATTGATTGCTTGGGGAGAAAGAGCAGAACAGGGATGGACAGTACACTTCAGACGATAATTACCTGTGAAATAGACACACCGACTACAGGGAATGCGATGGTGTTCTCTAACCCACTGCCAACTCGATCGTAGAGACCGCCAATAGCCATAGAGAACTGTGGCGACAATCGACCAAAAGGCAAGATTGTAAGCAATAATCCAAAGCATCTGTCATTCTTCTCCTCATAAACCCAAAAAAAGGGAGAGCAGCACTCCCCCCACCAAGTTAAGTAAACATCAGATGAATGGCATTGAGACTAGCAACCATCGTGTACGCCCACAACGCACCCAGCAGAAAGATAATTGCTGCTTTGCTTTCGTAGTGCATCATAACTTTTTATCCTAACTCAAGGGAAACAAATTTTGAATCCGTCCCCAGTTCAACAGCAGCTGATAGGCAAACACTGCCCCCCCACAACCGCCCACAAAGAATGCCGCCGTAAACTGACTCCATCCTTCGATAGTGACGAGGGTTTCTGGGACATTGGGTATGGTACGGGCAAAGGCAGGACGGGGTACTGTCACTAGCTGCTTCTGAAAGGAAACGGTACCATAGGTAGACAAAGCGATCGTCATCACCAGCAACAACGCTAGAGTTGCCAACAGCCCCGAAGTATAAGCAAAGTCCGTATCACGGGCAGGATTGAGTTTAATGAAAGGTCCAATCAGCCAGTAGCCATGGGCCATACCGATTTCCAAACCTCTGGCAAAAGGCGAAAGACCAGCCCGATAGATTGGTAAACCGCGCAGAAAGTTCAGAGTAAAGTCAGAAGAGTTGACAGGTGTAGCCAGATTGCCCACCTGGGGATCATTGTCGAAGGGGCGGACCAAATCCCCTTTACTGAGATCAAACCCCTTTGCCTTTGCACGAGCACGGATGGCATGCCACAGATGACCTGCAAGAAACAATCCTGCCAAAACATAGTGGAAAGAAGCCAGCCATCCCCTAGTTGTCACCACTCCTGCTGTCGTTTGCCAAGTATCTACAGGCCCGTAAAAAACTTCTGGATAAACAGTGTTGTTGAAGGTAACAAAGTAAGCTGCTAGAGCACCCATGTAAGCAAGAGCACCCAAGCTATAGGAAAGATAAGCTTCCCCAGAATAGATGAGAACCGATCGTGCCCAGGCAAACGGCTTGGTCAGGATGTGAAAGACACCACCACCAATACACAAAAGACCAACATAGATATGACCACCGACCACATCTTCCAGATTATTTACAGCTGCCATACCTCTACCGTTGCCAACGATGCCCAACAAGTAGCCAAAGATGACAAATGGATTGAGAGTGGGATTAGTAATTACCCGTACATCCTCTACTCTTGGGTCATACAAACCACCCCAAAATAGAGCTTTAGCTACTAGTAGTAATGCTCCTCCCCCCAAGAGTAAAAGGTGAATACCGATGATGGTCGTCATTTTATCGCCGTCTTCCCACTCGTAGCCAAAGAAACCGCTAAATGTGTTGGACATAGGCAATCTGTCTGCCTGTAGCAGAGAGTGGAAAATACCCCCAGCCCCTAGAACAGCTGAGGAAACTAAGTGTAAAACCGCAATCACAAAGTAGGGATAGGTGTCAACAATCACTCCTCCCTTGGCTACTCCCACACCCAAACTGGCAATGTGGGGTAAAAGAATTAAACCCTGCTCATAAATTGGTCGGGACGCATCGTACCTGGATAACTCAAAGAGAGTCATAGCCCCTGCCCATAGAACAATCAAACCCGCATGGGCAACATGGGCACCCAGGAGTTTCCCCGATAGTTCTGTTAGACGAGCATTGCCTGCCCACCAACCAAACTGTTGTGGTTGTCGTTCGTAAGTAATTGTAGCTGTCATGTTCGCTCCTTTTCTGCACAGTGAAATGAAAGACTACAGACCTAGCTCCTGCTTCAGTTGGGCTGTCCAACGTTTGACACGCTCTTCTGTCAACTCTGGCTGATTGTCTTCATCAATCGCTAGACCGACAAACTTGCCATTGCGTACTGCCCGAGATTGATTAAACTCATAGCCGTCTGTTGACCAGTATCCAACAGTTTGACCGCCCCGACTGCTGATTTTCTCTTCTAAAATACCGATCGCATCCATGAAGTTATCAGCATAACCATACTGATCCCCTGTACCAAAGTAGGCAACTTTTTTGCCAGAAAAATCTAGCTTGTCTAGGTCATCATAAATAGCTTCCCAATCAGACTGCAATTGCCCAATATCCCAAGTAGGACAACCAATGATTAAAACATCATACTGGGTGAGTTCTTCCAACTGGGTTTTGGCAATATCTTTGCAAACTACAGGCAGACCATCCAGTTCATCCACAATTAAGTCAGCAATTCCCTCTGTTTTACCTGTTGTTGTCCCAAAAAATACACCAATCTTAGTCATCTCTTCCTCCCTATACCTGTGCTACAACTGATTCGACTCTACCTGTTCTAAAGTTAAAGCCCCAAGCCTGCAGCGCGTGGAAAATATGTCCCTGCAAAAAGAAGAAACCTAACCAGAAATGAGCGTTAGCTAACCACACTCTATTGGTTAGACTGCCGTCAAAGGTAGCAAAGTAGGGGACAATCCCCATCTTGATCGATAGCGGTTCACCATAGAAAACGATCGGGTATACTGTAGTATTGACGGATACAAAATATGTGGCTACAAATGCCATCAAAGCTAGGGCACCTAGGCTGTAAGACAGGTAGGCCTCTCCTGACCAAATAAATAGCCTCTCTGTCCAACTGTACGGTTTAGTTAGCAGGTGAAAGATGCCACCACCAATACAAATTAACCCAATCCAAATGTGACCACCTACCACATCTTCTAGATTATCCACGCTGGCAAGCCAATTCTTGCCAATTGCACCAAACAAGTAACCAAAAATAATCCCTGGATCGAGGGTAGGATTAGTAACCAGACGCACAGTTCTAGCGATCGGGTCGTACAAACCACCCCAAAACATAGCTTTTGTCACCAATAACAAGGCTCCTAATCCTAATACAATTATATGGAAGCCAATAATGTTAGTCATCTTGTTAGTGTCTGCCCAGGTGTAACCATAGAATGGCAAATTTAACAAAGACTTAGGTCCCCGCAGAGCATGGAAGACACCACCAAAACTAAGCACTCCTGAAGAAATCAAGTGCAAAACCCCAATAACATAAAAGGGATAAGTGGAGACTACAACTCCATCTGCACCTATCCCCCAACCTTGGCTAGCTAAATGGGGTAAAAGAATCAATCCCTGTTCATACATTGGTCGACTGGGATCGAAATGGGCAATTTCAAACAAAGTCATCAGTCCTGCCCACAACACAATTAACCCCGCATGGGCAACATGAGCACCCAACAGTTGACCCGATAAGTTGGTCAGCCGAGCATTGCCTGCCCACCAAGGGATATTGTCATCCCCAGTCTCCTGCATACGTTGTTCTATTTCCATAGCTTATTGATATTCAAACTCAGTAACTAGGATAAATATTACTGCCTAGTTCCAAGTTTATCAAGAGTTTTTACTATTAAATTTGTATTAAGAAACGTTTTGACAGAAAGATTTACAGGGAAAAAGCCAGGTAGAACCCCCTGTCTACCTAGCTAGCCTACTCTATGAGAGGAACAGTCATGTCTCACTTGACTAGGGTTAGTCTAACATAGCTGCAAATTTATTGCAATAAATTTATTCGAAATTTTTTACAACTAGGTTGGGAGGTAGGTGGCAGAGATTGACGGTGGTGGGAGATGGTGCTAGGGTAAGGTGACTTGGTTCTGGGGGGGAGCAGCCCCTAGAGGTAACGGGGAAAGTTTGGTGTGAATCCAACGCTGTCCCGCAGCTGTGATGGAAGTATCTTCCTCAGTCAGAATGCCCGCCAGGTGTCTTGCTATTCCCTTTTTTCTGCGAGGTACAGAAAATGGCTAAACTACTATTGCGGCTGTCCTGGGGCAGTCTTGTTTATGTTTCTTTGGTTGGTGGTTGGGCTTTAGCTCAAACCAAGGATGACATTGAACTGACGGTTACAGAGCAACTGCTACGGCGACCCCTGGCTACTCCTTTCCGCAGTGAAGGTACCCTTAGGGATACGACTCGACCTGCTTACACGATCGAAAGACAAGAGATAGAAGCCCAGGGGGCGAGAACAGTTAGAGAAGCTTTGCGCTTTTTGCCAGGCATTTTGCCTGATGGCACGGTTGGTACAGAGGTCAACGCCCTGTCGGGGCAGTTCATTAGGGGTTCTAATTCGGCACAGGTGTTGATTTTATTAGATGGCAGACCAATCAACAATCTGGGAGCGGGTGCTTTTGACCTCTCCGAACTGACCACCGACATCATTGAAAGGATTGAGGTTTTGCCTGGTGGCGGTTCTACCCTCTATGGTTCGGATGCGATTGGTGGGATTGTCAACATTATCACAACTAGTCCAGAGGAGGGCAGAGTCTATCGCTTAACTACTGAGCTGGGGAATTTGGGTTTTAATAGCCAACAGTTTTCCCTGAATACCAGGGAGGGAGATTTTTCGCTTTTGTTAAACTACAATCGTACCCAAGCCCAGAACAACTACTTCTTTTCGATCGCTGATGTGTCTGCCTTCCGTGTCAACAATGACACCATCTACAATAACCTGGGCATAAAGTTTAACTATGAGCCAACCGATCGGACTAAACTGAGTTTGTCTGCCTTTTACTTACCGAAAGAACAGGGCGTACCAGGGGGAGTACCGATTCCTGAACCACAGTTTGGACAGGGGTTTTTTAATTCTCTCACCGATAACAATCGCAAGTATACTGACCAGATTCTCACCGATGTATCCTGGCAGCAGCAGTTGGGAGCAGGAACAGATTCTCTGCTAACAGCTCGGATTTTTGCCGACTTTCTCAACACGCGCTTTGATAATCGCACTGCTTTTGCCGAAACCCTGAGTGTTGACACTGCTGGGCGGACTGTGAAAAGTAGAAGACCACAAACACAACAGAGATTTGAGACAAGGCAGCGTTCTTGGGGAACCCAGATACAACACCGCTGGCAGTTTGCCCCCAATCAAACTCTTACCTATGGGCTGGACTACCGCGATGTCGCTGTGAGGAACACTACGCAAAATCTAGCGACAGAAGAAGTCAGATTGGGCTATGATGCAGGTGTATCCCAGGGGGCTATCTTTGCTCAATATGTTGTTGATGTCAGTCCATCTATGGCTGTCACTGCTGGACTAAGACAGGAGTTTAGTAGCTTAGCGAAGGGTTCTGTAACTACTCCTGCCGTAGGGACTAAATTTGGTTTTGGCGACACAATTGTGCGGGCTAACTATGTGCGCAATTTCCGTTTGCCGACTATCTCTAACTTGTTCTCAGCCAATCCCACTTTTATTGGTAACCCCAACCTACTGCCAGAAACAGGGGATAGTTACGATTTTGGTTTCGATCAAAAATTAGGGGATATAGGTCTATTGCGGTTCACTTACTACATCAATAATATCAGCAATGTTGTAGCTTTTACGAGGGTTATTCCCCCTAGGGATGGCATCAGTGGTACCTTTACAAATATTGGTTTTGTCCGCTCTACGGGTGTAGAAACTAGTTTAAACTTGCAACTGGCACCTAATCTATTCCTGCAAGCTAATTACACCAATAATAACCCAATTATTTTAGATGATGCTAATCCCGCTGTAATCGGTAAAGAGTTACGCTTTGCTGGTGCTGATTCATTGAATTTAGGGCTGGCTTTTGATGACCGTAAAGGTACTTACGTTGGTCTGCTTATGCACTCCCTATCTGGCTATCCTACAGACAACTTGAATCGGGAATTTCTCAATGGCTATACTACTTTTGATCTGCGGTTTCGCTTACCTCTGGGAGAAGGATGGCAACTGACAGGGGGAGTAGAAAATATTTTTGACCAACGGTTTGAATTGTTTCCTGGCTTTCCTGATGCGGGACGTACCTATCGCCTAGGTTTAACTGCAAGCTTTTTGTAGGAGAAAATAACTATGCGTTATGTCACACCCCTGGGGCAAACTCTTGTGGAAAATACACCCAATGGTGGACAAATTGAATATGAGTTCTTTCCTGTCACGATCGATGTTTTGGGTCCTCTGTTGTTCACTCTGTTTGAGGAAAATTGGCGATCGGTGCAGGTAGGTCATGTGGTAGAGGGCAGTGTTTTGGAACTAGAGTTTAATGCCCCACCCAAAATCAATGTAATTTACGATGGTTATTTAACTGTGGTCACTGACAGTTGGCATTTACATCTGTGCGTTGAGGAACATCGAGGCGGTCCCCACGATCGGACATCCAAGGAATTGCAACAACACCGTCTGGTCAGCAAGGGTGCTTTTTATCGACGGTTTAATCAGCAGGGGCAACCCCGCAGTTGGGGAATTCAGTTTTGGAATGGTAAGGCAGAAAAGATGATGACTTTGTTTTTGCCTAATCCCTTTGTGGCAGAGGATGAGTCCCTGTTACCAGAACATCAACCTAACTTGGCAAAACTCAGCCTGTATGAATCTCTACGCCGTATTTATGTTTTGGGCTTAGACCCGATTCCTTTCCCTGCTAATCCCCTGAAAAAGCCTTATATTTCTGTCTGCCGATCGGGTCGTTGTCTGCCGTCGCGGGAGTGGCAACCAATTTATCAAGCCCTGAAAGAAGAAGTAGAAAAACAAGGTTTGGATGTACGGGTAGGAGATTCTGGTTGTTTAGAGGTGTGCAAGATGGGACCTGTTGTTTTCTATTCTGCCGATCGGACTTGGTATTGTCGTGTTACTCCCGAAGTAGCCAGGCAAATTGTCAGAGACCATCTGGTCAATGGTCAAAAGGTAGAACGCTATTTGTATGCCAGTCATGGGGAAATTTAGGTTAGGTCTGGGCTTGCTCTTTTTATTCTCTGTACCGTGGCTTACTGCCTATGGATTAAACAAATCTTTGCCCCCTAAGTTTGAGTCAAGGGAATGTATCCGAAACTTTGACTCCCAAAAGGACTATTTTCCTGTTAAAACGCAAGTTAAACATGCCCAAAGATTTACAGTCACCTATCACAAATACTACAAACTGGTTACAATTAATAGCCCCTGGAAGGGTGGAAAGCAATTGCGGTATGCATTAGTTATGTGTGGTGCACCTGTGCCTTCGGGCTATGACCAGGTATTTACAATTCCTGCCCGATCGATCGTGGCTCTTTCTACTACCTATTTGACGCACTTAGAAAATTTGGGTGTAGTTGATAAAATCAAGGGTATTGGTTTAGCCCATTACGTATATTCACAACGAATCCATAACCAGATTGCCGCGGGTAAAACTATTGCCCTAGGACAGGGGTCTACTCTCAATCAAGAGGCACTTTTTTTATTAAAACCTGATGTTGTTTTCACCTATGGGACGGGTAATCCTAATACCGATGTTTTGCCAGTGTTGCGCAAAGGTAATTTACCAGTAGCGATCGTGGCAGAATACCGTGAGCCTTCACCTTTGGCAAGAACGGAATGGATTAAGTTTCTAGCCCTGTTTTTTAACGCTGAAGAAAAAGCCGATCGGTACTTCCATCAGGTGGAAAAAAGGTATCAACAGTTAAAGCAACTGACGCAGAATGTCAAAAAGAGACCCACAGTGATGGCGGGTTTTAGTTATCAAGGGGTTTGGTATGTACCAGGGGGTAAAACCTATCCTGCCCAGTTATTGGCAGATGCAGGGGCTAACTATCTGTGGGCAAATGATGCTTCCAAGGAGAGTTTACAACTATCTTTTGAGGATGTCTTGCTCAAGGGACAGCAGGCTGAATATTGGGTCAATGGTGATCAGACTTGGCGAACAGTTAAGGATATTCTCAAAACAGACGATCGTTACAGTCAATTTCGGGCTGTGCAAAATAGGAATGTTTATCTAGCTAATAAGCGTTTGCATGAGAAAGGGGCGAATGACTTTTGGGAAAGTGGTGTAGCCAATCCCCATCTTATCTTGGCGGACTTAATTAAAATTTTTCATCCCCAACTCCTTCCTGATCATGAATTGGTCTATTACCAAAAAATTCAGCCATGAATAAAAAACGGTCATTACTACTCATGGTAACAAGTATTTTATTGTTGATTTTGTCTTTAGTCAGCCTGTGTGTCGGTAGGGTTTTTCTATCGCCAGGGCAGGTGTTGTCGATGGTTCTGGGTGGTATGACTGACTCTACCCCAAGTCAACTATTGTGGCAATTCAGGATACCCAAATTAATTACGGCGATTTTGGCAGGTGGTGGTTTGGGCGTAAGTGGTTTGCAATTACAGACTCTCTTTCGCAACCCTTTGGCAGAACCCTTTGTCCTGGGCATTAGTGGTGGTGCCAGCCTGGGTGTAGCGATCGTAGTGTTGGCCGAAGGCATATTGCCTTTTCCCCTGCCTGATCTGAGTTTTGTCGGTGGAGCTTGCTTGGGGGCTACAGCAGTCCTATTGCTTTTACTGTTGGTCAGTGCCCGTCTAACAGATAGCCGCAGTCTGTTAATTCTTGGTCTGCTGCTCAGTTATATTTTCAGTGCCCTTGCCTCTTTGCTTGTCTATTTTGCCCCTACCGATCGGATACAACAGTTTCTATCCTGGTCGACGGGTAGTTTTCGGGGGGTGAGTCTGGCAGAATTAGGATATTTTTCTGTGCTGATTACAGTTAGTTTGGGTATTGCCTTTGGTCTGATTTCTGCCCTCAATATCCTGTTACTGGGGGAAGAATATGCCGTCAGTCTGGGAGTATCCCTACCCAAAGTGCGTTTACTCCTCGTCCTGAGTAGTTCTCTCATGTCAGGCACTGTCACAGCCTACTGTGGCCCAATTAGCTTCCTGGGAATAATCGTACCCCACATTTGCCGCCTGGCATGGTCTACCAGTGATCACAGTTGGTTGTGCCCAACTACCGTAGTTGTTGGCGCTTTGCTGGCAATAGCTGCTGATCTCCTCACTCAACTGCCGCCCGTCATGCTGCCCCTCAATACTGTCACTACCTTGTTAGGGGCACCAGTGGTTTTGTTGATTCTCCGCCATAACAAACTCTAGTCTTTATCTCCCCAGGTTTATGACAAATTTTATACATTTTTGTGATTTTTGTTACAAACCCTTTTGTAACCTTTGGGTTATGTAAAATTATGTTTGTCATTTGTAAGTATTGTGTCATTGCTAGAGAAGCCCATGCAGCAGTATGTAATTTTGCCTAGCTTCCATGTGCAGGTGGAGTGGGCAACGGGATTCACAAGCTGAGACTACCTGACTAACAGTCTGTTCAGTACTTCCTTATATCTTTTATTCACAGTTGTCCATGAGCCTAGTAAGAGGCTTGGTTATCTATTTTCAGTTCACATAATTTGGGATTGATAGGAAAAGTATGCAAGTAACATTGTCTGACTTAGGTAGCAAATTAACGACCCAAGAGTACATCGACCTGGAAACTATTTACGGTGCTCACAATTATCATCCTTTGGATGTGGTAATCACTAGGGGGCAAGGCGTATGGGTTTGGGACACTGATGGCAATCGTTACCTCGATTGTTTAAGCGCCTATTCTGCCTTGAATCAAGGGCATTGTCATCCCCGTATCTTCCGTGCCCTCATCGAGCAGGCTACTAAGGTTACTTTGACTTCCCGCGCCTTCCGCAATGATCAATTGGGTCGGTTCTATGAAAAGTTGTGCCGTATTGTTGGCTTGCCCAAAGTTTTACCCATGAATTCAGGCGCAGAAGCGGTAGAAACAGCTCTCAAAGCTGTGCGCAAGTGGGCTTACAAAGTCAAGGGCGTGCCTGCTGGTCAAGCAGAAATTATTGTCTGCACAAACAATTTTGCTGGTCGCACTATCAGTATTATTAGTTTTTCCACAGAGGAGCAGTATCGGGATGGGTTTGCTCCCTTTACCCCAGGATTCAAGGTGATTCCCTATGGGGATGTTTCTGCTTTGGAAGCAGCAATCACTCAGAATACAGCGGCTTTCTTTTTGGAGCCTATCCAAGGGGAAGGGGGAATCATCATACCACCAGATGGTTACCTGCGGGCAGCGGAGCGCATCTGTCGGCAGAACAATGTGTTGCTCATTGTGGATGAAATTCAGACGGGTTTGGGTCGTACGGGCAAGATGTTTGCCTTTGAACATGAGGGAGTCAAGCCTGACGGGATCACAATTGGTAAAGCTCTGTCGGGGGGGTTTTATCCGATTTCTGCTTTTGTCAGTACCCAAGAGGTGATGTCGGTCTTCAATCCAGGGGATCACGGTAGTACCTTTGGGGGCAATCCGCTGGCAGCGGCTGTCGGTATAGCAGCGTTGGATGTGATTGTGGAAGAGCAGTTACCCGATCGGGCAGCTGAGCTAGGGGCTTATTTTATGACGGGACTGCAGGCGATCGAGAGTCCCTATATCCAAGAAGTACGGGGACGGGGGCTGTTGATTGGGTTGGAGCTAAAACCTGAGGCGGGTGGGGCACGCCGCTTCTGCAAGGCGCTGATGAAGGAAGGCATCCTAGCGAAGGAAACTCGTGAACATGTTATTCGCTTCGCTCCTCCCTTGGTAATTAGCCGATCGGAACTGGATTGGGCTTTGGAACGGATTGCCAAGGTATTGATGCACTGACACTGTTCAGGTTTATAGGCGGGGGTGAGATGGCTAGGTCTTGCTCCCTGCCTAGACAGGGATTTAAGGTACCCAACTTTCTGAAGGAAAATCCTGTTGTCAAATCTTTTGTCTTATTGCAAGCATAGGATCAATAGTTTCTGCATTAATCAAACTCACTTTCATCTACTAATCCCTTGATGAATGCGGCAAAGTCAGGAGCGAGGAAGGTAATTTTATAGTCAAATTCTTGGTCGACGTGCACAATTTCTGGCTCTCCTTGCCTACCATTTCGTCTATAATCCAGACAAACCATGTCATGACCAGCAGAGGGACAGTCAGCAAAGTAGATACCGATGGGTGGATAGCCCCAATTCGTAATCCAAAATTGGCTGCCCATACCCCCACATAGGGAGTAAGTTTTATCTTTGCCAATACCAAAAATACCCTCTATGGCAATGTGATTACTTGCCCAGGAAGTTCTTTCTGCGGTAGGAAAACAATTTCTTCGGGGGAAACCCCCATTTTGTGTTTTCATCAGTTCAATATAAGATAATGGCAGTTTGTAACCTAATTCTGCTTCGACCATTTTTATGGTTGCTTCTGTCGGAGGTTCACATACATAGAAATTGCGGGCGTAGTCACTATCTAGCCAAAAGTCAGTTAAGTCAATATCATACATAAAACCCTCTAGTTGTAATTGCTAGGACGACGTACCTTCCCCTCTGGTTGCCAGGCATAACCAATCCCCCGTAAAATCCCCCTACCAATCAAGCCAATCCCCCTCCCGATCACTTCTGTTAGTAGAAACACCAAGGCTCTGCCCAAAAAATCAACGATCGACCTTAATCTGGGGGCTACTGCATCCTGAAATTCTAAAGCCAGGGTAAATATCAGTTGCCAGCCCCGTAAAGACTTTAGTTCCTGCAAACGGGAATGATTGATGTAAACCCGATCGATGCCTGTTGCTGTAAATACTAGTAGTTCTTGTTTGCTCTCAAAGATATGACGGGGTTCGCCAAACCAGTTTTTGTAGCGATATTTCCAGGACAGTTCATTACGGAATCTTTCTATCTCCCGCGTCGATTTGTACTGAAATAATCGTTTACGTACCCCTTCGTCCTGGGCGAAGTTGTTGAGGAGGGGTTGTACAACGGCATTAGCTACTTGAATGCAGAGGTTGTCTAGTAAATCCTGCAGATACATTTCGGCAGTGAGGTTGGCATTTTCATCAAGCAAAGTTAGGGGTGTGCCAAACAGTAAGGCGGAGAGTAGTTCTGGTACCAGGGGCAGGGGTTGCAGCATGGCTTTTTGTACCAATGGGCGGTCTTGCAGAACCCGATCGGTAATGACTGTGTATTTACCAAAAAAAGATTCCGCTGTGCGTTGCCACAGGTCGGTGACTATTTCTAACCACTGAGTTTGCAGTTGGTCAGCAGTTATTTGCGATCGTTGGCATTGGGCTAGGGTATGGCGAAATTCTGCCAGGGTAATAGCTAAGAGTTCCTGACGTTTTTCCGGCAGTAGTATGTCAATTTCGAGGGGAAACTCAGTTAAATTTTCTATGCCCTGTTGCCATTTGGGGGGAATGTTAGCTAGTAACCGATCGGGTAAAGATAGGGTCAATTCCTGTTTGGGGGAAGCAAAGATCACCTCTGAGGGTTGCTCTACCCGCCAGAGCCGTTCCACTAGCCAGCGGGCACATCTTAGTTCCCTTCTTCTCCCCTCTAACACCAAGCGAACAAAAGGGGCTAAACCGGGACGGGACAACTGCTGATGGACAGCAAACAAGGTTAGATCAATTTCTGCTAAACCCGTATCCCGCATATACATCCGCACCAAGCGCCACAGAGAAGGGGAAAGGGGAGAACTCCACTGATATTTGTGCCCTGTTGCCACCGTTGTGAGGGACTGCAGTAATCGCCGCCCGCTTACCCCCTTGGGGGAATAACCCTCCACCCCTAAAGCCAGAGCACCCTCCACCAATACCGATCGGGGTAACTCCGTGAGCAGAAAAATCTTGACCGTGGAGTAGTTTTGTTTGACTTGCTGGCAGAGTTCTAGCCCCCCCTCGATCGCCAGTTCCAGAATCAATAGGTCAAAAGATTGGCGCTGCATCAGAGCAAGAGCTTCTTCTTTAGTACCTGCTTCCCCCGTGATTTGCCAGCCAGGGTACTTTTCTAGCCAAGCCCGCAGACCTAACCGAAAAGACCGATCGCTATCTACCAGCAAGACATTGACCATACTTTTTAGATTATGCTCCTACGGGTTGTTTAGGAAAGACAAACCGCAACAGAGGTGGTGCCAAAAAGGTGGTGAAGATAACCATCAAAATTATGGCCACATCCAGAGCAGGCGTGAGTGTACCACTAGCTGTACCCACAGCAGCAAACACTAGACCTACTTCCCCCCGCGGAATCATACCCACACCGATCGCTAGGCGATTGAGTTTATCTTTGCCAAATACGGCTAAACCTGTTGCCATCTTACCGAGAATTGCCACTGTGATCAAAAAGGTAGCAATGATTAAACCAGTGCGATTTTCCGGAATAGCGGGATTGAGCACGTTTAAGTCTGTACGCGCCCCCACCACCACAAAAAAGACAGGCACCAGAATATCGGCGATCGGTTTGGTGAGTTTTTCCAAATCTTCTTTCTTGTCAGTTTCATCCAGGACAAGCCCTGCCGCAAAAGCTCCCAAAATCGCTTCTAGTTTCAAGACGGTGCCCAGATAACCCAAAATAAAGGCCAGGATGAGAGCAGGGACAATGATTCCCCCCCTGGTTTGGAAAAAGCCCGCCATTTTCAGAAAAGCTGAGTTAATCAGACCCCCAGCAAACAACACACCCAAAAGAAAGCCAACAGCACTGGCAATAATTAAACCTACTTCTGTGATGTCCACCTCCCCTGTACTGGCAAGACTAGCGACCACTGCCAGCACAATAATTCCCAACACATCATCCACTACAGCCGCCCCGAGAATGATTTGTCCCTCTTTAGTCGTCAGTTGTCCTAGTTCCGCTAGTACCCTAGAAGTGATGCCAATACTGGTAGCTGTCAGAGCTGCTCCCGCAAACACAGCCGGAATAGCATCCAGGTGAAAGATGTACATCAAACCCAAAGTCCCCGCGGCAAAGGGAACCACTACCCCCACCACTGCCACCAGGACTGCTTGCGTCCCCACCTTCAACAAATCACTGAGGTTGGATTCCAAGCCGATTTCAAACAGGAGAATGAATACCCCTAACTCCGACAGAACGGAAATTACTTGACTGTCCTCTTGGAAAAGTTGTGCCACAGCAGCAGGGCTAAGACCAGCGCTAAATTGTAATAGTTGCATTAGCAGGGAATCTTGGGCGCTGACCCCTTCCCCCGGGAAAACCACTAATTTCAGGGCGGAGATACCAATGAGCACACCACCGATTAGCTCCCCTAATACAGGCGGGAACCCCAGCCGGTTGGATATTTCGCCACCAATCTTGCTAGCAATGTAGATAGCAACCAAACTTAGGAGGACACCAGCAAACACGATCGGTTCCTCTACTGCTTCCCCTTGCGCTACGGCTAACAGTGACCAGGTCATACATATTTTCTTAACAACTTCTTTAGCTTACTCCCATCTAGGAAGACCAAACGGTAAAATTTGTGCCCAAAATTACTTAATCTCCCCCCCTTGACAAAAGCAGTGGTGATTTGTGTTTTGATAGGAATGGACGGCTAGGGAGTCGCACGGCTCGACCAAGCTTGCCGAAGAGAGGGAGTGATGACAGAACAACTAAATCTGCTTAATAGTGCCACGGAGGAGGGGGGGATTATCCCCACGGCTTTGCACTTGGAGATGCAGCAGTCCTACCTGGAGTATGCCATGAGTGTGATCGTGGGGCGGGCGCTGCCGGATGTGCGAGATGGCTTAAAACCTGTGCACCGCCGTATCCTCTACGCTATGCAGGAATTGGGTCTGTTACCCGATCGTCCTTTCCGCAAGTGTGCCAGGGTAGTAGGGGATGTGCTGGGTAAGTATCACCCCCACGGGGATCAGTCGGTCTACGATGCCTTGGTGCGCTTGGTGCAGGATTTTTCTAGCCGTTATCCCCTCCTGGCAGGGCATGGCAATTTTGGCTCGATCGATAATGACCCGCCGGCGGCAATGCGCTATACGGAATGTCGGCTTGCTCCCCTGGGCTACCATGCTCTGCTCCAGGATGTTAACGAACAGATTGTCGACTTTACAGATAATTTCGATGGGTCCCAGCGAGAGCCTACGGTTTTGCCTGCCCGCCTACCGATCGTACTCCTCAATGGGGCAACAGGGATTGCGGTGGGGATGGCGACTAATATTCCGCCCCATAATCTAGGGGAAGTGGTGGATGGTTTGATTGCTCTCATCGATGACCCCCAATTACCGGATGAACAATTGTTTGATTTGATTCCTGCACCAGACTTTCCCACGGGGGGAATTATTGTGGCGGACGGCAACTTGCAGGAGCTATACCGATCGGGACGCGGCAGTTTCACTTTGCGGGGCGTAGCCACCGTGGAAGAAATTAGCCTCAGTAAGACCCGTAAGCGTACTGCCATTGTAGTCACAGAATTGCCCTTTCAGGTACATAAGTCAGCATGGATCGAGAAAGTGGCAGAATTAGTCAACCAGGGCAAACTAGAAGGAATTGTAGATATTCGCGATGAAAGCGATCGAGCGGGGATGCGGGTGGTGCTGGAGTTAAGAAAAGAGGTTAATCCAGAGGAAATCATTGACCAACTTTATCGCACTACCACTTTGCAAATTAATTTTGGGGCAATTCTGTTGGTATTAGTCAATCGCCGTCCCTGTCAGTTATCTCTGCGCCAATTGTTGCAGGAATTTCTCCAGTTTCGGGAGCAAACTCTTACCCGCCGCTATAGGTATGAATTAGACCAATGTCGGGCTAAATTACACATAACGGAAGGTCTGTTGCTTGCCCTCCAAGCGATCGATGCTGTGATTGCCACCATCAGAGATGCGGCGGAAATTACTAGTGCCCGTGCGCAGTTAGAAAGGCAATTTAATCTTACCCCTACCCAGGCTGAAGCTATCTTAGCTATGCCCCTACGCCGCTTGACCAACCTGGAACAACAGAAATTACAGGAAGAAAGAGCAAACCTAGTCACAGAAATTCAACGCCTGGAACATCTCCTCAACCACCGATCGGCTTTACTAGAGTCTCTCAAGCAGGAATTGCAAGCCCTCAAAGCAGAATTTGGCGACAGTCGTCGTACTCGCATTGTTTCTAAATCCGACCTTGCCCTAGCTGTGGCTGCTCCTCCCCCTGCCCCCACCGATCGGAAAGTCATTTTGGAATTTACCTATCGCGGCTACGTGCGTAAATGGGATGGGATACCCCCCACCCGCTCCGATGACCCCCCCATAACCAAAATAGTTACTGCCAACGATCGGGAGCTGTTGCTGTTTGACTCCACGGGGGTGGCTTTTCCCCTACCTGTGGCAGAGATTCCCCCCATGCCCCGCACCCGCAGTAAAGGTACTCCCCTCCTGCCCCTCCTCCCTGCGAAGGTGGAAAAAATTGTCAGTGTTATTCTGCCTGAGGTACACCCCATTGGTCTAGTCACTGCCCAGGGACGGGCAAAGCGACTGGAAGCCCAAGAATTTGCTGATATTACCAGTCGGGGACTCCTAGCCATTAAGTTAAAGGAAAACGATCGGTTGTTGTGGGCAGGTTATCTCCCCCCTGGGACAGACCTAGTAATTGCCACTGCCAAGGGGCGCATGACCCGCCTTCCTGTTCAGGATGATTTCATCCCCCTGCAAACCCGATCGGCCTTGGGCAATCCCTGCTTCAAACTCAAACCCGATGAGATTTTGATGGGTTGCATAGCGGTAGGGGAAACCGATCGGGTACTTTTGGTCACAGCCCAGGGTTACGGCAAGGTGTTACAGCGGGGACAAATTAGAGTAGCAACTAAGGGCAGTTTGGGTGTGCAGGGGATGGGGTTTAAGAGTAGTGACGATTACCTAGCAGTTTTAGCCACTATAACCTCTGATTGCCAGGAAGTCACTCTGCTGCTCAATCCAGGGGAGCGGTTGGTAACTGTGCCCTTACCAGTGGAGAATGGTAGTCCTCAGGGCGTGCCCTTACTGGAACTGGCGGCAGGAGAAAGAGTAATTGCGATCGTGCTGCCATGATCAGGTAGGCTAATAGGAAGTGTCAGTGCCCGCATTGTCGTGATCGAACTTCTGCAAAACCACAAACTGGTGTTACATCCCCGTCCCTATGCCACCCAGGGCAAGGAAATCACTGTGCCAGGGGACAAGTCCATCTCCCATCGTGCTCTCATGTTAGGGTCAATTGCAGAAGGGGAAACAATTATTAGGGGATTGCTGCTCGGGGAAGACCCCCGCAGTACCGCCCAGTGTTTTAGTGCCATGGGAGCAGAAATTTCCCCCCTCAATAGTGACTTGGTGCGGATTAAAGGGATAGGTTTAGGGAATTTGCAGGAGCCTAGTAACATCCTTGATGCGGGTAACTCTGGCACAACTTTGCGGTTAATGTTGGGCATTCTAGCCAGTCACGTGGGGCGATTCTTTGCTGTTACTGGCGATGATTCCCTGCGGGCGCGTCCCATGATGCGGGTAGTCGATCCCCTGCGGCGGATGGGGGCAACAATCTGGGGACGGGAGAACGGGGCAAAAGCTCCTCTAGCCGTCATGGGGCAAAAACTCCACCCCATCCACTACATCTCCCCCATTGCCTCTGCCCAAGTCAAGTCGGCTATTTTGCTAGCAGGACTCCTCACCAGTGGGGAAACGATCGTTACGGAACCGGAGCAGTCCCGCGACCACAGCGAGCGGATGTTAAAGGCCTTTGGTGCCGATGTACGCGTCGATCGGGATAGTCACACAGTTATCCTCAAGGGGGGCAATCGCCTACGCGGTCAAGAAGTAATCGTACCGGGGGATATTAGTTCGGCAGCGTTTTGGTTAGTGGCAGGCTCGATCGTGCCCAACTCAGAAATTGTGATTAAAAATGTAGGAGTCAACCCAACCCGCACAGGAGTTTTGGAAGTCTTGCGGGCGATGGGAGCGAACCTCACCCTGGAAAACGAACGGGAAATCACAGGGGAACCGATCGCTGATTTACGGGTTAAAACTGCTGCCTTGAAGGGCTGTGAAATTGGCGGCAGTATTATTCCCCGCTTGATTGATGAATTGCCTGTGTTAGCAATAGCTGCTGCCTGTGCTGAAGGCAGGACAGTGATCAGAGATGCGGAAGAGCTGCGAGTTAAAGAAAGCGATCGGATTGCTGCCACCGTCCAGGGCTTAAGGGCAATGGGAGCAGAGGTCATTGAACATCCCGACGGCATGGAAATCTTTGGTGGCAGACCCCTAGTGGGCACAACGATCGATAGTTACAACGACCACCGCATCGCCATGAGTTTTGCCATAGCTGGTTTAGTAGCACAGAAAAATCCCACCGAGATTGAACACGCTGACTGCGTGACTGTTTCCTACCCCTCTTTCATACCTACCTTGCAATTCCTCTTTGGCAATAGTACCGATGCCTAACCAAGCCCTCCCCCGCCTGGTGAGCTTGCCGAACCAGAGCTTGCCGAACCAGAGCCTGTCGAACCAGAGCTTGCCGAACCGAAGCCTTATGCTGACTGCCCAAGCCGTCAAAGACTATGCCCTTAGTCTAGGATTTACGAAAGTAGGAATCGCTCCTGCTACCCCTGGACAAGAAGTAGAAAGACTACGAGCCTGGCTCGATCGGGGTTATCATGCCGACATGGAGTGGATGCGCAATCCCAAGCGACAGGACATCAACCAAATACTCCCCGGTGTGAAATCAGTAATCAGCGTTGCCCTCAACTACTACACTCCCCACAAGCACAGAAACGATCGGGCGAAAATCTCCCGTTACGGCTGGGGCAAGGATTACCACAAAGTACTAGGCAAAAAACTCAAACAACTGGCACAGTGGATAGAAGCGCAAACCCCATGTCAAACCCGCTACTATGTTGACACAGGACCGATCATGGAAAAAGCCTGGGCAGAGCGGGCAGGCATTGGTTGGATTGGCAAACACAGCAACCTGATTACCAAAGACTACGGCTCCTGGGTATTCCTCGGTGAAGTCCTCACCACCCTAGACCTAGAACCCGATCGTCCCCACACTGAACACTGCGGCACCTGCATTCGCTGCATTGTTGCCTGTCCGACCCAAGCGATCGTTGCCCCTTTTGTTGTAGATGCCCGTAAATGTATTGCCTATCACACGATCGAGAATCGCGCCCCTATCCTCCCCCCCGCCATCGTGGAAAACCTGCAGAACTGGGTAGCAGGCTGTGACATCTGCCAGGATGTATGCCCCTGGAATCGCAAATTTGCCAAAGAGACAACAGTGGCAGAATTCCACCCCTATCCTGGCAACCTCAACCCTGACCCTACAGAACTAGCAGAAATGACAGACCAAGAATGGGAGCAAAAATTTAATGGCTCAGCCCTAAAGCGCATCAAACCAGAACAATGGCGGCGCAATGCCAAAGCAATTCAAACTACCGATCGGCTCTGAAAGATGCTCGGTTATTACTGGTATTAAGGCATAGAAATTTGCCTCCTAAGAACCGTCCTCCAGGAGCAAACGCACTTACTGCTGAGTGTGGAAGAATTCCCCCCCTCCTAGTTATAGGATTAGCAAAGACCTTCTTCTACAATAGATTTAACAGCTGAGGTGACTTATATGGAGTATCAAGATAAAGAAATTTTTCCCCTGACCACCCAAGAGGGTTTGAGTAAATGTTTATTGACAAATTTAACTACGGTCAGCTAGCGGAGTATATTGAAGAGGGTGGGGAACTAAGCGAGAGACAGAAACAGATATGGCAAGAGTTAAACATAAAGAAGCGGGAGTTTTGGCAGAAAGACTCCTAGCCTGTGAGATTTGCCTAGGTTAATCGTGTAATCTTTTGAAGAAGCACTAAAGAAATTTGATGGCGCAATACAACCAAGATTTAGTCACATTCCTTTGTTCAGGTACTGGTATTAGGTAGTTTTTCGTCATTCTTTCTGAGGTTCAAGGGCATCTCTAAAAACATGTGGAGAACAAAAGTATACCTACTCCCACCGACCCCCTGATCAGGATGGTAGTATTGTAGCAATAGCACCCATGACCAGTCCTTGAGATTAGTCGGGGTGGAATTAGGAGTCTGTGATGAATCTGATTGCTGTCTATCCTGGTAGCTTTGACCCCATCACCTTCGGGCACTTGGATATTATTACCCGATCGAGTGTTTTGTTTGACCAGGTGATCGTAGCGGTAGTACGCAATCCCCAGAAGACCCCCCTATTTACCCTAGAAGAACGAGTAGAGCAGATCAAGGACGTAGTGGCACACCTACCCAATGTTAGGGTTGATAGTTTTACAGGCTTGACAGTGAACTATGCCCGCCTGCAGGGAGCTAGGGTATTGATTCGGGGACTACGGGCGGTGTCGGATTTTGAGTTAGAGCTACAAATGGCGCATATCAACAAGACCCTCGCCAAAGAAATTGAAACTGTCTTTCTCACTACCAAAACGGAGTACAGCTTTTTGAGCAGCAGTGTCGTGAAAGAAATTGCCCGTCTAGGGGGAGCAATCGATCATCTCGTCCCCCCCCCGATCGTGGCTGCCCTGGAGTGCCGCTATGGCATCAAGTCTGGTATGATAAGTGGTTAAGCCTGTCACATGGGAAAAAACGATGCTGTCGGAAAACTTGTCTCCCCTTTCTCCCCAGGAACTGACGCAGATTAGCGAAGACCAAGTCAAATATTACATGAAACTGCACCAGGAACTGGACAAATTAGAGGAGCTAGTTATCGATACAGGCATTCACTTTATGGGCAAGGCAATCCTGGACGAAGAGAAATTGTGTCAGCAAATCGACCAGGTGAGGCTAGCTATTCCCGAATCCATTGCCAAAGCAGAGGAAATCCTGCAATACCGCGAGCAGATTATCACTGAATCAGAGCGCTACGCCCAACGCACGATCGAGATGGCACAACAGCGGGCAGAACGGCTAGTGGAAGAGTCAACAATTATGCGGCAAGCCGAGGCAGCAGCCCAGGAATTACTGCAGCAAACGCAACGGGAATGCGAAGCTATGCGCAATGAGGTCATTAACGAAGTAACCCAGAGACGCAACCAAGCGCAAAAAGAATTAGAGAGCCTACGGCAGCGGGTGGCAGCGGAAGTAGAGCAAATGCAACGCGGGGCAGATGCCTATTCCGATAAAATCCTGAGCAACCTGGAAGCCCAACTGCTGGAGATGCTGAGAGTAGTACAAAACGGACGCAAAGAACTGAGCTAACGGTGGGATTCCACCACCTCGATCGGCACAAAACTTTCCTGGGGCAGGAGGATCGGTTTACGGAACACTAGTTTGCCCGTGAGGTCATAGCGATTGACAGCGATCCCCAGGGGACGAGGCAACTGGTCGTCGTAGGCATCCATGTAGGAGCGGTAAGCCTGCTTTGCCGCATGGAGTATTGAGGTGTCTATTTTTAACGATCGGGAATTCACACCCTCCTCCCTCAAGTCATGTGAAATGGTCTGCCGTAGAATTTAGCGCTTTCCCCCCGTTAAGGCAAGCATTCCTAAAAAATCGCCCCTGCCAAACTCACCCCCAGCACCACTGTCACTACTAACCCCACCGCACGAATCCGTCGCAAAATCGGCAACACTTGGTAATTGGCAATTAGGCGATGTTGTGCCAGTTCCACCTCTGATTTTTGCCAGATTTGTCCATCGTACCAGCCTGTTTCTTCATAGAGAATGGTGTCACTATTTAGGCGGTGATAGACATAACTCCAGCCCAGAAAGAGGCGCAGCAGAATAAAAGCTAGACCGATCGATGCCCCTGCTCCCGTGGCACTGAGGAACTTACCCAATTGCTTATGGGGATCAAAACTCGCCATTGCCAGGGGAATAGCCACCACCGACCAGCCCAACCAGATGCAGAGCACTACTCGCCAAAACCGCCAACCCTCCGCCTTGCCCCAAGCGAAAAAATAGGATTCACTAAGTGCCGTAAACTCGTTCAAGGGTTGTTGTTCGGGGGGAACGGGATTAGTCATAATGCCCGCTATGGCACAATAGCTCCTACTGACTGATGATAGCACGACTGCCATGCCTCCCTTCCAAAGCCGTTTGTTTCGTTGGATTTACCAGTCACTACCCTTCCAATGGGGCAGAAAATTACGCCATGCCCTCCACCACTGGCTAGCAAAAGCCCCGCAAACCCTCCAAGCCGTTGCTCAGTTCTGCCAAGACACCCTACCGCACTTGCTAAGAGGTAAAACTACCTCCCCCCTCTACTCGCCTCCCCCCGCTGACTTGAGTTCTCCTACTGCCCCTGCAAACACCCTCTCCCCCCGCCCCCGCGCGATCATACTCCACCGTTGGCGCACCCTCCTAGAAGAAGCCATGGACTATTTCCTCCGTCGACCTAGGCTCTCCCCCACCCAACAAGCCTACGAGAACGACACGGAACCCTGGCCCCCCCTCCCCCCTCCTGAATTACCCCTCGAAGTCACCTCCGTTAAACTAGACCCCCCCGAACCACCCCTGCAAGCCTGGATTGATACCCCTGCCACCTCCCTCGGCTACGTCTACAGTCCCCTAATTAACTTCCTGCTCTGGCTCGATCGGCTAGTCGCCCGCCTGGAAGCCTGGCTGGTCAAACTCTGGCGTAACTTCTGGGAGTGGCTCACCACCTACCGCCCTGCCTAAAGATGTATTTTTGTAAATTTTGATATTTTGGTAGCATAAGCTACAGAATTTTCTGTATAATGTAATTGTCGATAGAAAAAGGACAAGGTTATGAACATCAAAGAACAACTCCGCCAAGCCACCATCAACAACCGTGTACAAGACCAACAACGCCAGGAAAAGGCACTGGGTCGCATTGCTGCCAAAGTCGGCTTAACCGTTAAGGAAGCTGCGGATCACACTTGGAAACCCTACGTTAGCTAGATAGACTATGAGCCACTGCCTAGATGCCCTCCGTGATGGTGCGGGGGGTATTTAGTTGGCAGACAGATTGAGGGAGCCAAGAAAACCAGTAATAATACGCGTGCCGTCCTTAAGGATGTGAATTTCCGCCTGGTCGGAAGCCCAATCTAGTCGATCGGCAAAGGCAGGGTTAAACACGTGGACTCTTTGGTTGCGGGAAGAAACCAAGGAATCAGGGGAGTTGACCGCCAGGGATTGCACATAGGGACCATCGATCAATATGTCCAACTGGTCTAGGAGGGCTTGGCTGTAGGGGGGAGCCTGGGGGGAGCGCAATTCTTCCAGGGTAAAGCCTGTAAAGGACATCACACTTAAGCCCTCAGCTCTCAACAACTTGGCTAACTCCGTCAGTGCCTCTGCTTGCCAGAAGGGTTCCCCCCCTGAAAATGTTACCCCTTCGTTGTGGGGATTAGCTAAAATTTGCGCTGCCAGGTCAGGGGCAGGGACAATCTGGTTAGGGACAAACTCCCAGGACTGGGGGTTAAAACAGCCGAGACATGCTTGCTGACAGCCCTGTACCCACACTACCGCCCGTCGCCCTGGTCCATTCACCGCCGACTCGTGGATCAAACCCATAATGTTGAGGTGCCCAGGGGGAATAAAATCTTGTACAGGTGGTTGTTTCATAGTGGCGTTGCCCTAGCTCCTTTTTAATTTAATCTCCTCTTACCGATCGGGCACTCCCTGCTCAGAGATTTTTAACAAAAGCTTTAGCGATCGTCATAGTTTTGTTTTAGCCACTGGCGATAGGCACCCGATCGCACGCCGTTCACCCAAGCTAAATTATTGAGGTACCACTCGATCGTTTTTCTGATGCCACTGGCGAAATTCTCCTGGGGTTGCCAGCCCAATTGGGTTTTGATTTTGCTGCAGTTGATAGCATAGCGTAGGTCGTGGCCAGGGCGGTCTTTGACAAAGGTAATGAGGGAGGTACGGCTAGTGGGTTGGGGGTCAATTTCATCTAAGATAGTGCAGATTGTTGTCACCACTTCTAGGTTGGGTTTTTCACTTTCGCCGCCGATATTGTAGGTTTCCCCTGGTCTACCCTGGGTGAGGACTTGATAGATAGCTTCACAGTGGTCAGTTACATACAACCAATCCCGCACATTTTCCCCTTTGCCGTAGACAGGAATTGGTTTATTTTCGTAGGCATTGAGAATGGTGAGGGGAATTAATTTTTCGGGGAATTGATAGGGTCCATAGTTGTTAGAACAGTTAGTGGTGAGGGTAGGCAATTTATAGGTGTGGTGAAACGATCGTACGAGGTGGTCAGCAGCGGCTTTAGAAGCACTGTAGGGGCTATTGGGGGCATAGGGTGTTTCTTCCGTAAAAGGGGGGTCAGTAAAGCTCAAACTACCATAGACTTCATCCGTGGAAACATGCAGGAAGCGAAAATTGTCCTGTGCGGCTGGGGTTAGATTTTGCCAGTAATTTTTTGCTACCTCTAGCAGATGGAAAGTGCCTACAATGTTTGTCTGGATAAAGCTGTCAGGGGCAAGAATAGAACGATCGACATGACTTTCTGCTGCAAAATTGATAATTTTTGTAATAGCAAACTGTTCCAGAATATATTTGACTAACTCCCGATTACCGATGTCCCCTTGGATGAAATGATGACCCCGATCGTTACGCAAGGACTGCAATGTTTGTAGATTACCTGCATAGGTTAGTTTGTCGAGATTGACAATATTTGCCCACTGTTTCTGCCTGGCTAGTAGCACAAAGTTACCACCAATAAAACCCGCTCCCCCTGTGACCAACCAAGTCTCCATTTTGCCCCTATCTAGTAGTAATTGTCCCTCCTAAGGTAGCATAAAACTATTAGTTATATAAGCGCAGTATGTCCTTAAGAATTGTCCTGGTAGAGACCCAAGGCGCGTTAAATTTAGGGGCTGTTGCCAGAGTGATGAAAAATATGGGACTCGATCGGTTACATCTGGTCAATCCCCTGTGCAGTCCCTATGACTCAGAAGCTAAGCAAATGGCAGTCCACGCCCAGGATGTTCTCGCCAAGGCTCAGATTTTCCCCTCCCTGCCTGCAGCTCTTACAGGTTGCCAACGGGTATTAGGTACCTGTGGTCGCTCAAACAATTGTTTGACCTGTGTCAGCCCCCCCCAGGGTATAGCCTGGTTGCAAGGAGTAGGAGAAAGTGCCCTCGTGTTTGGCGCAGAAGACAGAGGACTGAGCAAGGAGGAACTACAGTACTGTCAAGGGGTAATCACCATTCCCACGGTGGCAGCCTACCCTTCCCTCAATCTCGCCCAAGCAGTGGCAATCTGTTGTTACCAATGGCGGCTGTCCCAGGTAGATGACCCCACCCCCCCACCGATCGTGCCTGCCCCCGTGGAAGCGATCGAGGGCTTGTTCAGTCACTTAGAACGGGTTTTATTGCAAATTGGCTACCTTTACCCCCATACTGCTTTTGCCCGCATGCAAAAATTCCGTAAAATGGTGCAGCGTGCGCAGTTAACCCAAGAGGAAGTGACGATGCTCAGGGGCATCCTCAGTCAGGTACAGTGGGCGGTAGAGGGGAATAAAACCCATGCGTAGATTGCGGCAGCGTCGTAGTCGTGCCCAGAGAAAGCCTATGCCCCTCTGGCTGCTGTTGGCTCGCCTGCTGATTGTCATCCTTGTGCCCCTCGTGGCTCTCAGTTTGATTATCGGTACTGTTTCTGCCCTCTTCAATCGTCCTGCTCCCCCTTCCCCCGCTGCCCAGCAGCCCACTGCACCTACTCCTCCACCCCTGCCCCTAAAACAGGAAATCCCAACTCTTGCTGCTGCTATCAAAGAGCTTGTCCCCAAAAGTGAAGCTGATAAACTCACCCTCTATGTTATGCTCTATGAACCGGACCAGGGGGGGTATGTGGACATCAATGCCAGTACCCTCACCGCTGCCGCTAGCTTGATTAAACTACCTATTCTGGTTGCCTTTTTAGAACAGGTTGACCGGCAAGGGATTGCCCTCGATGAAACGCTGCAACTGACAGAGGATGTGAAAGCTCCTGAAGCGGGTATCCTGCAAGACCGCCCGCTGGGGACAAAAGTACCTGCCCTGGAAGTGGCTACCTTGATGATCACGGAGAGCGATAACACTGCTACCAATATGCTGATCAAGCGTTTAGGGGGGATTGAGCCAATCAACGATCGGTTTAAGCAATGGGGCATGAGTCAGACGCGGTTGCGCAATTACCTACCAGACCTCCAGGGGACGAATACCACCACTGCCAAGGAGTTAGTGGAACTGTTTAACAAAGTGGAACAAAACCAGTTACTGTCTCTCCGCAGTCGTGACTTGTTTATGGACATTCTGCTCCAGACCAAAAACAATAATCTAATTGCTGCTCCCCTGGGGGAAACTAGCCGCGTTAGACACAAAACCGGCACGATCGCTACTCTGGTAGGGGATACTGCTATGATTGATACTCCCAATGGCAAGCGCTACTTTTTAACGGTGATGGTGAAACGTCCCCCCGAAGACGGCACGGCAGAAGAACTAATCCGCAAAATTTCCGCCACGGTGTACGACTACTTCCAGTCCGGCAAGGCACCCTTACCCCCAACCTCCCTCACCAACGAAGTGTTAAACTAGGGCAAAGTTAAGTAGCAAGACATGATCATTCCTGAAGCAGAGACATTGTTATCTGTGCAAGACCTGACTGCTGAAGTAGATGGCACCCAGATATTGAAGGGAGTCAACCTGGAAGTGAAACGGGGAGAAATTCACGCCATCATGGGCCCCAACGGATCGGGAAAGAGTACCTTTTCTAAAGTGCTGGCAGGACATCCCGATTACACTGTTACAGGGGGCAGTATCACTTTTAAGGGACACAACTTACTAGAGTGGGAGCCAGAAATCCGAGCGCGGGAAGGGTTGTTCCTCGCTTTTCAGTATCCCCTAGAGATTCCAGGGGTGACCAATTCGGAGTTTTTACGCATCTCCTGTAATGCTGTACGGAAGCACCGTGGTTTGCCAGAGTTGGATTTGTTGGATTTTAGTGACTTTATAGAAGAGAAACTAAAGATTGTGGAGATGAACCCTGCCTTTTTACAGCGCAGTGTCAATGAAGGCTTTTCCGGCGGTGAGAAAAAAAGAAATGAGATTGTGCAGATGGCAGTGATGGAGCCAGAGCTAGCTATCCTAGATGAAACGGACTCAGGGTTGGATATTGATGCCCTCAAAATTGTAGCGGCAGGGGTCAATCAACTCAGCAATGCCCAAAACGCTACGATCGTAATTACCCACTACCAAAGACTGTTAAACTACATAGTCCCTGATTTTGTGCACGTCATGGAAGAGGGAAAAATTGTGTTAACAGGGGGGAAAGACCTGGCATTAGAACTGGAATCCCGCGGTTACCAGGAAATTGATTGGGTCTAAAGCCCCGCCTTTTAGGGCAGCTCGTGAGCGCCTCGGGAGCCTCGTCGAGCGACGTCGACCGACCTCACCGAACGACGGCTTTTTATCCATAAGACTTTGTGATAAGATGCTCCTATGCTAGTGAGAGAATGCAAACTCAAGGGGATAGCCTCCCAGTATCAGGCTTTAGATGAAGCCATCCGTACGGCGCAGTTTGTCAGGAACAAGTGTTTACGGTACTGGATGGACAATCAAGTGACGCGGGAGCCTCGCGGCTTTGGTGAGCTCGCCGAACACCGACCGAGCGTGAACAAAGCACAGTTGTATAGGGTGTGCAAAGAATTAGCGCAAGAATTTGCGTTTGCCAAGAAGCTAAACTCCCAAGCCCGACAAGCCAGTGCAGAGCGGGCGTGGTTTGCTATCTCACGGTTTTATGACCGCTGTCGCAATGGGGAGGGAAAGAAGGGCTATCCCAAATTTAAGAAACATACGCGTAGCGTGGAGTACAAGCAATCAGGGTGGAAATTATCTCCTGACGGCAGGACCCTTACCTTGACTGATGGGTTTAAGGCTGGCAGTTTTTCTCTGTACTGCAACGCAGAGGCAAGACAAGACATCTTGCGGTTGAAGATAAACAGAGTACGGATTATCCGCCGTGCTGATGGCTACTACGCCCAGTTTGTCCTTGATGCCGAGAGGAAAGAATCAGTCCCATATACGGGGCAGGTGATAGGTTTAGATTTGGGATTAAAGTATTTCTATGCAGACCAACAGGGGAACACGGTAGAGTGTCCGCAGTTTTTGCGCAAATCTGAGAAGCGATTAAAACAACAGCAGCGGAAACTAAGCAGAAAATACCGCCGACTCGGGAGCTTCGACTCGAGAGCGGTTCGCGAGTCTCACCGAGCGGCCTCGTCGAACGACGTCGACCGAAAGGGCAAGGCGCAAAGTAAGAACTACCACAAACAAAGACAGAGGGTAGGAAGGCTTCACCTCAAAGTCCAACGCCAGCGTAGAGACTGGGCGATTAAACTCGCTCGGTGCGTCGTGATGTCCAACGACATCGTGGTGTATGAGAACTTGAACATAAAAGGTATGGTGAAGAACAGGCACCTAGCAAAGTCAATTCATGACGCGGCATGGGGGCAATTCACTCAATGGCTAGACTACTACGGTAGGGTATGGCATAAGGTAGTGATAGCGGTGCCACCTCAGTACACAAGCCAAGACTGTCCTGAGTGCGGGTATCGGGTACCAAAGACGCTAAGCACTCGCACTCATATCTGCCCCAACTGTGGTTTTGTTGCTTGCCGTGACCAGACAGCGGCCATGAACATTCTCAAGAAAGGGTTGGCAATGCTAGGAGCAAAGGGTACCTTTGGGCAAAAGGGAACCGCCTCCGACTCGGGAGCCTCGTCGACCGACGTCGACCGAGCAAGAGGGAACGCCTGTGGAGATGTGCGCCACTGCCAGGGAGGGGAACCCCATCTGGTAAGCGCTGTCGTTGAGGCAGGAACCAGAATCCCCGCACTTTAGGGTGGGGAGTATGTCAAGATTGGTTGACAGAGGAATGATGAACCCAGAAGTAGAGAGATTGCTTAATTCTCTTAGAACAGAAGCAGCGGAAAGACTAACTCAGTTACATTTTCCCTCTGTGGGAGAAGAGGACTGGAAATATACGGACCTTACCCCCATCAAGGAAATTCCCTGGCAGACAGGTCAAATAGATGCTCTGATCGAGCCTTGCTCCCTCCCCGAGGCGGACTATCAGTTAGTTTTCCACAATGGTATTTGCCAGAGGGAACGATCGCTCTTCTGTATAGATAACCTCTGTGTGCTTGGCTCCGTGGCAGGGGACATCAAACAGTGTGGTCATGTTTTGTTTGCCCATCTCGGTCAATATACAGATGACGGGGATTATCTTACGCAACTGAATAGTCAAGCCTGTCACGATCTCGCTCTTATCTATGCCCCTAGTCAGTGGCAACAGGAAACAACGATCGGTCTGCATTTTCTCAACTCTGGTCACCACACCGTCAGTCATCCCCGCTGTTTGATCGTGCTATCTCCCCATACCCGCTTGAGGATCGTGGAAATCCACACAGGCACAGAAGCAGAATACTGGTCTAACCCTGTTACAGAAATCTACATCGGTGAGCAAGCCCAGCTAAATCATGTAATCCTGCAAAAGCAAGGAAGATTGGGGTTTCATACCAAAACCACCAGAGTGAGACAGGCAAAGCAGAGTTTCTATCAGTTGCAAACGATCGATCTAGGTGCTCGTTTGTCCCGTCACAATCTGCATATCCAACAGCAGGGGGAAGCCACCACGACAATTGTCCAGGGGTTAGTTTCTATCGCCGGGACGCAACTAGCTGATACCCATTCGGCTATTATCCACAGTCATCCCCAGGGGCGGAGTAACCAATTGCACAAGTGCATTTTGCGAGAACATAGTCACGGCGTGTTTAATGGTAGAATCTGTGTGGCAAAAACAGGACAATTAACTGATGCTAGTCAACTCAGCCGCAATCTCTTACTCTCTCCCCATGCCCGCATTGATACAAAACCCCAGTTAGAAATTGTCGCTGATAATGTCAAGTGTGCTCACGGTGCTACTGTCAGTCAAATCGATCGGGACGAACTATTTTATTTGCAAAGTCGAGGGATTGACCTGGCTACTGCCACTGATATACTCACCTATGCCTTTGCGGGGGAGATTATCAAAAATATTCCCCTCCCATCTATGCGGGATTGGCTCAGGGTAGTCTGATGAAGTGGCTAGGGATTCTCTTGGCTTTTTTACCTTGTACAGCGGTGGGGGCAACCTGTCAAGTCAGTCCAGCAGCTAGTCAGACAAAACAGAGGTTGAGGCTACAAGACCCCATTGCCTATCAAAAACGTGTCCAGGCTGATGCAGCAGAACTACAGCGCTGTCGGCAAAAAAACTTTCCCCCCACCCAGGCTATCTGGCTCCGTCTCTACCCTGCCGATGCCCTGCCAGGGGTGCTGGAATCTGTCTTTGATCGCATTGTTGACCTGGGCTATAACCAAGTCTTTGTGGAAGTTTTTTATGATGGCAGAGTGTTGTTACCTGTCAGTCAAAATCAAAGCCCCTGGCGATCGGTCACGTTAGAGGCAGTCCAAGTAGGCAAACTGACCCCTGATACAGACCTCTGGCAAATGGCAGTAACAAAAGGCAAAGAGAGGGGCTTAAAGGTCTATGGTTGGTTGTTCACTCTCAATTTTGGCTATGGTTATGGGGAAAATAGGGATCGTTTAGGTGTCCTTGCCCGCAATGGCAGAGGCGAGACTAGTATTAGCAGGGCGAAATTCACTCCTGCGGAAGGGAAAGATGGCAAATCCTTTTATCTGCCTTTGACAGAGACAGAACATCTGTTTGTTGACCCCTACCATCCCCAAGCCAGGGCTGACTTACAGAGGGTGGTGCAGGAATTTGTCAAGGCTAAGCCCGATGGTCTAGTGTTTGATTACATTCGTTATCCTTTGACCACTCCCAGAATGAATGACCGCGTGGAAAACCTATGGATATACGGAGAGGCATCTCGCCAAGCGTTATTGGCAAAAGCAAGGGATGGTGAAGAGAGAGCACAATTAGAGGAATATCTCGATCGGGGGGGCAATGACCCCAATCTATGGGAGAAAGTCACCGAACACGCCTACACTGGGGTATTAGAATTCAGTCAAACTATCACCCGCCCCATTCCTGCCTCAATAGCGATCGGGACAGTCTTTTTCCCTGGGGGCAACCGCCAAGAGGGACAGAAGTTAGATACGAGAATGCAACCCTGGCACAGATTTCCTGCCCACTGGCAACGGCACCCCATGACCTACGGGCTGTGCTTAGATGGCAAATGTGTTGCCCAGGAAGTGGCACAAGTGCTGCAGCAATCACCCCCCCAAACCCTGGTCTGTCCTGCTCTAGCCGGTATCTGGGGTAAACCCTTCAACGGGCACGCCCCCCTAGAGGTGCAAATGGCAGAAATTCAAAAACGCACACCCCAAATTCAATGCCTGAGCCACTTTGTCTATGGTTGGATCGAGCCTGAGTCCGATCGGGAACGCAAATTCATGATCCCACCGCCAAACTAGGCTAGGATATTGTTGCTAGTAAAATGCATTAGGAAACACCTATGACTACCGCAACCCTTAGTGCCCAAGATTTATTCCGCGCTGCCTATGAGAACCGTTACACCTGGGATAGCAATTTCCCTGGCTTTACTGCTGATGTCACTATGACCAAAGGGGGGCAATCTTACAGCGGTCAAGTGAAAGTAGATGCTAAACTCAAGGCAGAAATCACGGGCATTGACAATGAAGAGGTCTTAAACGCTATCAAAGAGCAAATTTGGGAAATCACGATTCACCGTGTCCGCCGCAGTTTCGAGGATACCCATGGTAAGAATACTTTTAGCTTTGGCAGCAAGGACGAGGACGGTGCCCAGGAAATCCTAGTAGGTGGTGCTAGTGCTGGGGACCGTTATAAAGTCAAAGACAATGTGGTGACAATGGTACACCGTCACATTCACGGCACTGTGGTCACGATCGATACCCTGTCTGTCCATCCCACGGAGGCGGGCTATCTCTCCCACCGCTACACTTCTATTTACCACAATCCCCAAACCGGTGAGCAAATCAAACCGCGGCAATACTTCACCGATGAATACCAAAAAGTAGGGGACTACTATATTTTGTGCAAAAGAACGATCGAGGATGAGGGGGGCAACGCCGTCACTTTTACCCTGGACAACATCCACCTAGGTTAGCTGGGTACACCCTCCCTACGGGGGCAAATTACTCTGCCAGGGAGGGATTAGGTGGGGGAGCATTGGGGGTAAGCTGAATAGTACGTACTACTTCATTGAGAATTTGTTCTGCCAGATATTGATTGCCCGCTACGGTAAAGTGTATGGGGTCAACAAAGGCGGCTTGAGGGAATTGGCGGAAAATTTGGTAGTAGTTACGTACGGTTGCTCCTGGTAAATCCATTTTCAGTGTTGCAGGTGTGAGCATACCGAGGGATTGTTGGATAACTTCCTGATAGGTTTGGTCTAGTTGCCCTAAGATTTGCTGCTCTTGCCTGTCCGATCGGTTGCCACTGCCAGTGATTTCCGGCTGCAGAATGACCAGTAGGGGTTTACCTGCTGCTAATTTGCCCATCTGCTTCAGATTAAAACGATACTTTTGCCAGCGCTCTGCCCAATTGGCAGCCAGCTTGTAATGTCTCTGAGGTATGGGGGGTGGTGTAGACAACCTTTTCCCCAAACGCACGATCGCTAATTGGGACCAGAGGCGGTGGAGGCGATAGCCCAGGCTTTGCCGAAAGTGGAGACCTGGTTGGCGCAGCCAGAGGTCTAACTGGTAGGAGAGGGGTTGGGGGGGCAGTAGATCAGCGTAACCATCCAAAACAATGATGTAGTCAGGCTGGAGCCTTAAAATTTCGTGGGCGAGGAGAGTCAATTCCTCTTGGGAAGTGTAGCCGGGCACAGCACTGTTGATAACGCGATATTCCCGATCGGGTATGCGGGGGGGTAAAGCCAGCGCCGCTTCTACCTGCTCAGCAAAGAAGGGGAGGCTAGGGGGCTGAAAATTTTGGGGGAATTGCCGCTGTTGCTTGACGCGTTCTTTTAGTTTTTGCTCTAGGATTTCACCGATCGTGCTCTCGTTGTCGGGGGCATATTGCCCAAACGCTGCTGATCCTCCCACCAGAAAGATGCGAAATTCATTAGCTGGTTTGACCTGGGGTAGAGGTTCTTTGTCCCGCATGCCCTGGGGATTGATGTGCCAGTGGGGACTACTTTGGTTGGGTACGAGGGTGTAGGGGAGGGGAGAGCTAAACTTTACTTTTAGACCATAGTTGGAGCTGTTAGCGATGGGTTCCCCCTGGGAAGTAGCTAGGCGTAACTGATAGTATTCCGCGAGGGAAGGGTTTGTAGTTAAAAATCGTCCCCCCACCAGCCTTAGAAGAATTTCCACTGCCAAAAAAAGGACAAAACCGCCCCCCAAAACCAGGAGTAATATGCGCCGCCAGGTCGGTGTACCCGATCGGTAGTAGTAACTTCTTCGTCGCATCCGCATTCCTACCAACTTAGCACAAAGGGGTTAACCCTAATTGCGCCAGGAGGTCTCGATCGGAGTCAGTGCCAGGGTTAGGGGTAGTGAGCAGTTTCTCCCCGGTAAAGATAGAATTTGCCCCCGCCAGGAAGCATAGAGCCTGATCGCTAACACTCATCTGCTTTCTGCCCGCCGAGAGCCGAATCATTGCCTGGGGCATAAGGAGGCGAGCGGTAGCAATCACCCGGGCTAATTCCAAGGCTGAGACAGGAGGGCGGTCTCCCAGGGGAGTACCAGGGATAGGCACCAGCGCATTAATGGGCACAGATTGGGGTGGAGGCTGCAGGTTAGCCAAAGTGTGCAACAACATGATGCGGTCTTCATGACTTTCCCCCATGCCGATGATGCCCCCACAGCATACCTCTATGCCAGCAGCGGCGATATGTTTAATCGTTTCCAGGCGATCGCTGTAGGCGCGGGTGGTGATAATTTCGGGGTAAAAGGTGGCTGAAGTGTCCAGGTTATGATTGTAAGCAGTCAATCCCGCTTGGGCGAGGGCTTGGGCTTGGTGGGGTTTGACCATTCCCAAAGTCATACAGGCTTCCAGTCCCAGGGCGCGTACCCCCCTGACCATCTCCAGAATAGCTGCAAACTCTTGCCCCTCCGGCACTTGCCGCCAGGCTGCCCCCATACAAAAACGGGTGGAACCATTAGCTTTGGCAACTTCTGCCTGTCGTAAAACTTCTGCCACACTCAGGAGAGGGTAGACAGCAATCCCTGTGGTATAACGGCGACTTTGGGGACAATACTTACAGTCCTCTGGGCAGTTTCCCGATTTAATGTTGGCAAGGGTACACAGCTGCACCCGATCGGCAGGATGGTATTGCCTATGCACCGCTTGGGCCGTAAAAATCAGAGACAACAGGGGGCGGTGATAAATTTCTTGAACAGTTTCCAGGCTGAGCAAAATCTGACCTCGGTTGCAATTAGACTATCCTAGATTAAATTTAGTAGCACCCCAGACCCAGCTATGGCAATCATCTCTTCCTTCGACCAAGGGAAAAAGCCAACGCCTTCGCGGGTGGTAGCTCCCCAGCCTAGTTCCGCTGAGCAAGTCAGTATCGATCATAGCCGTCCCCAAACCCTGGCTGAATACATAGGGCAACAGGAATTAAAAGCCCAGCTGACGATCGCCATCCAAGCTGCCAAGGCACGGGGCAATGCCCTAGACCATCTGCTCCTGTACGGACCGCCTGGCTTGGGAAAAACTTCCCTGGCTCTAATTATTGCCGCTGAGATGGGGACCAAGTGCCAAATCACTGCTGCCCCTGCCCTGGAACGCCCCAGGGATATTGCTGGTCTGTTGGTGAGTTTACAAAGGGGGGACATTCTCTTTATCGATGAAATTCACCGCCTGCCCCGCGTCACAGAGGAAATTCTATACGCTGCTATGGAAGACTACCGCCTGGATATAACGATCGGTAAAGGTCAGAGTGCCCGTACCCGTAGTTTACCCTTGCCCCCTTTTACCCTGGTGGGAGCGACAACCCGAGTAGCAGCCCTGTCCTCACCCCTACGGGATCGGTTTGGTTTAACCCATCACTTGCGCTTTTACACAGTGGCGGAACTAAGCCAGATTGTTCTGCGCAGTGCCCACATTCTCCAACTAGAGATCGACCCAGCCGCTGCCCAGGCTATTGCCCAACGATCGCGGGGTACGCCCAGAATTGCCAACCGTTTACTCCGCCGCGTGCGGGACTATGCCCAGGTGCAAGGCGCTGCCACTATCACTGCCCAGATTGCTGTCGAAGCTCTGACTTTATTTGAAGTTGACCCCATGGGCTTAGACTGGATTGACCGCAAGATTCTGACCACCATGATTGAAAATTTCCAGGGCGGACCCGTCGGGCTAGAGACGATCGCTGCTATCACTGGGGAAGATGCCCAAACGATCGAGGCAGTTTACGAACCTTACTTACTACAAATTGGCTATCTCCAGCGCACAGCCAGAGGTAGAATTGTTACTCCCCTGGCTTACCAACACCTGGGTTACTAGGTGGCTTTGATTTGCAGTTGCACTTGGCAGGAAATACCGTCCGCATCAATTTCTAAGTGGTCAATCTGAACTCCCAAAGACTGCAGCAAGTGTGATAAAACTGACTGCATTTCCCCTGCTGGGATGTGGGGATTGACACCATAGCCCAAAGCCGCAGTGACCAGAGGGGATTGCAAAGCCTGCTGTAACTGGGTACGGGTAGCACTGAGGTGGACATGCACAACGATCGGGTCTAGTAGCTGCAGCGGCTGTCCTTGCAGAACTTGGGGCAAATTGAGATGAATAGCCTGGGCTACTAGGCGGACATAGGCAGCCTCTAAACCCTGATAGCGCACATCCCTTGCTGTTACTTGGGCGTAGGGAATATTGCCCTGCAGCAGCTGCCCATCGCCACTGTCGATGTCTATGTCTAACTGAGCTACTCCCTCCACTTGACTGCGCAGCCACAACTTGAGGAAGGGTACGATCGTCCTGGTGAGTAATTTTGTCACTGGGAAGTCTGTGAGAAAATACTAAGTTATAGTAAGTCTATTTTGTGAAGAACAATGAACCCCACTACCATTAATTGCAAAGAAGCCTGCGTCAACGGTTGTGTTTTGGGTGACAAGTGCCCCCATCTACCCTACCTGGAACAGACTAGGAAATTTTTGGCAAACACATCTATCGATCGTATGATTCAGATTGCCGCCGATCGGTTCAAGCCCAAGACTTAGTGCTATACCCATGAGTACGGAAACTGAACAAAAAATCCTTGATGCCCTGAACATCCTGCAACAGAAAGTTGACAAGTTAGAAGTAGAGATACAAAAGTCAAACGATCGTCTAGAAACCTACCCAAAAGCCAGTGATAACCTGATTAGACCGGTGACCACGATCGTGAAGCTGCCTCTGCCATTGTCATCCTTACTCCTCTAGCTAAGGCAGTAGCAGACTTTTCGGCAAAATCCCTGGGTGTGGGATAATGCAAATGGTCACCTATTGTCTAGCTATGCTGCGCCAGGTTATTGCTTTTTTGTGCTCTTTCCTGTGGTTAGTATGGTTGCCCCAGATCAGTTATGCTTCTCTCCCCTCCACCACGGCAATCAAAGACCCCCGTATTTTGTTACGCAACGCCCTACCGATCGATAACCCCGACATTCGCCTAGTACAACATACCCTAGAGGGCATGCCCAAGGAAGCCAAAATGAAGCGGTGGAGCAGTCTGCGCAAAGGGATTAAAGAAATAGAGGCAACTCTCACAGAAAAACAGGAATCGATCTTAGCAAGCATCAACCCCCGCCAGCTTGAGGAGGCGACCCAAGCCTATGGGCAACTAGTAGCGTTTTTGCCCCAACTAGAGCAAGCGATCGAGAAGAAAAAGCGTCTGGATGTCCCCCCCTTGGTAGAGACAGCCCTGGAGTATGTGACCACCATTGAAGAGGACATGGTGCAAAAATTCCCCTTTACTGTACCCCAGGAGTATCGCCATTTACCCCAGCTTAAGGGTAGGGCAGTGGTGGAGCTAGAGACCAACAAAGGGACAATCAAGCTAGTATTGGACGGCTATAATGCCCCTGTAAATGCGGGACAGTTTGCTGACCTAGTGCGCCAGGGTTTCTACGATGGTTTAGAGTTCAACCGTGCCGATGAAGGTTTTTATGTCCAAGCAGGTGACCCCCCTGGTCCCGAAGATGGCTATGTTGACCCCCGCACAGGTAAGGTGCGCACCGTCCCCATGGAAATTATGCTCCCAGGACAGCCCCTACCCATCTACGGCAAGACCCTGGCAGAGGCGGGTTACGATCGAGTTTTACCAGTCCTGCCCTTTTCTGCCTATGGCACTTTGGCAATGGCTCATAGCTACGACAACCCCAACGGTGGCTCTTCCCAGTTTTTCCTCTATCTCTTTGAATCCGACCTCACCCCCGCGGGTTTGAATCTTATGGACGGCAATTACACCGTCTTCGGCTATATGATCGAAGGAGAAGAAGTATTACGCTCCCTGCGCTTGGGGGACAAAATTATTCATGCTAAGTTAGTAGAGGGAGAAGAAAACCTGGAACTCCCCCCCAGTTTAACACCCCTAGAAAGCCCGCCCCTCTAACTGGATGACCGATCGGCTCATATTCCCCATCCCCAGTCTGACTGCTGCCCTTACCCTCGATCGTGCCCTAGAACAGATTCAAGCCTTCACCCAGACAACAATTGTATTGCGGGGACAGGAACTTTGGATTGAAGGAGAAGAGGAAGCCACGCACCGCGCCCTCAAACTGATTGAAGCCCTAGAACCCCTCTGGAGTAAGGGCAATACCATTGGGGAGGCAGACTTAATCAGCGCTCAAACTGCTCTCGATCGTTCCTTACTGGAGGAATGGAAACGGCGACCACCCCTAGCCCGCACTAGGCAGGGACAGATTATCCAGACCCGCACCTGGCGACAACAGCACTACGTCAACACCATTCAAACCCACGATTTAACCTTTGGCATTGGACCGGCGGGGACAGGAAAAACCTTCCTAGCAGCTGTATTAGCAGTAAAAGCACTGCAGGAAAATATCTATGACCGTCTGATTTTGACCCGTCCCGCCGTAGAAGCAGGAGAAAAACTGGGCTTTCTACCAGGAGACATGCAACAAAAAATTAGCCCCTACCTCCGTCCCCTCTACGATGCCCTCTATGAACTGATGGAAGTAGAGCGTGTGCCCCAGCTAATTGAGAAAGGCATAATTGAAATTGCTCCCCTTGCCTATATGCGGGGACGCACTCTCAATCGGGCTTTCATAATTGTGGACGAAGCCCAGAACACCACCCCTGCCCAGATGAAAATGCTACTCACCCGCCTCGGCTCCCAGTCGAAAATGGTTGTCACCGGCGACATTTCCCAAACCGACCTGCCACCCCACCAAACATCAGGCTTAATCATTGCCCGCAACATTCTCCGTCAGGTCGAAGGCATTGGCTTTGTCGAGTTCACCCGTGCCGATGTAGTACGTCATCCCTTAGTACAAAAAATCATTGCCGCTTACGACCGGGCGGAATTATAGCGCCTTTTCCATTAAAAAATGTATCAGAAGATGAAGACAGCCCCTGAGAAATTTACTAAAATTCAAATAGACTGCAGCTAACTCAAGACAGAGGGGAATGATGCCGCGCATACTAGTAATAGAAGATGACAGTGCCATCGCCGAAGTCGTAAAGGTAAACCTAGAGTTAGCAGGCTACCAAGTCGAGCAAGCAGAAGATGGCATTCGGGGGCAGGCATTAGCAATTCAGCTACTTCCTGACTTGATCATTCTCGACCTTATGCTGCCTGGTGTATTCGGGACTACCATTTGTCAGCGCTTGCGCCGGGATGAACGGACAAAAGATATACCAATTCTAATGCTGACAGCCATGAGCCAGACCCAGGATAAGGTAGAGGGTTTCAACGCCGGTGCAGATGACTACCTCACCAAACCCTTTGAGATGGAAGAAATGCTTGCCCGTATCCGTGCCCTCCTGCGCCGCACCGATCGGATTCCCCAGGCTGCCAAGCACAATGAAATCCTTAGTTATGGAGCACTCACCCTCATTCCCGAGCGGTTTGAAGCCGTATGGCAGGGGGAAAAAATTAAGCTTACCCACCTAGAATTTGAGCTATTGCACTGTCTGTTACAGCGCCATGGGCAGACCGTCTCCCCCAGTGAAATTTTACGGGAAGTATGGGGCTACGAGCCTGACGATGATATAGAGACCATCCGCGTCCACATCCGTCACCTGCGCACCAAGATGGAGCCTGACCCCCGCCACCCCAAATACATTAAAACCGTCTATGGCGCAGGCTACTGTTTAGAACTGCCACCCCCTGAACCAGAAGTTGCCAAAGTTTCCCCGACGGTTGAAAATAACCAGAAGTAGTAGATAGTCATCCCCATGAAAATCTTATTTGCCGCTGCTGAAGCTGCCCCTATTGCCAAGGTGGGGGGTATGGCGGACGTGGTGGGTAGTTTGCCCAAAGTGCTGCACAAAAAAGGGTTTGATGTCCGTGTCATCCTGCCCTACTACGGCGTGGTCAACAATCGCCTCACTGACCCTGTGGAACTGGTATGGCGGGGGCACTGTATGTACCAGAATTTTGACGTATTTGAAACCCGTCTGCCTGACTCCGATGTACCGCTATACCTAGTGGGGCATGGGGCATTTATGGCGAATCGGATTTACTATGGGGATGACGAAGACTGGCGCTTTACCCTATTTGCCAACGCCTGTGCCGAGTTCGCCTGGAATTACTGGAAACCCCACCTTATCCATTGCCATGACTGGCATACGGGCATGATCCCCGTGTGGATGCACCAGACCCCTGATATTTCTACTGTGTTCACAATTCACAATCTGGCGTATCAAGGTCCCTGGCGCTGGCGCTTAGAGCAGATAACCTGGGTGCCCTGGTACTTTCGTGGCGATACAACCATGGCGGCGGCGATTATTTTTGCCGATCGGGTTAATACAGTTTCCCCCACCTACGCCCGGCAGATTTGCACACCCGCCTATGGAGAGGGACTAGAAGGTCTATTAGCCCAGTTGGTGCCCTGGGGGATTTTGAATGGCATTGACGAGAAACTTGACCCCCGCATTGATCCCTACTTGGTGAAAAACTACGATAGTCAGACTTTAGAATTACGTCAGCAAAATAAGGTAGCCCTGCAACAGGAAGTGGGTTTACAAATTAACCGTGAAGCTTTTTTGGTGGGGATGGTTACCCGTCTGGTGGAGCAAAAGGGGATTGATCTGGTGATTCAAGCGATCGGTAACTTTCTCTCCTTTACTAACTCCCAGTTTGTCGTGATTGGTGCCGGAGAAAGATATTACGAATCCCAGTTATGGCAGTTAGCGGCTCGCTTTCCGGGCAAGATGTCCGCCCAGATTTTATTTAGCTCCCCCTTGTCCCAGCGGGTCTATGGCGGTTGTGATGCGTTTTTGATGCCCAGTCGCTTTGAACCCTGTGGCATTAGCCAGATGATTGCCCTCAAGTATGGCTGTGTGCCAATTGTCCGCAGTACAGGGGGTTTAGTCGACACTGTGCAGCACCATGATCCCGTAGCAGGCAAAGGCAATGGCTATTGTTTCGATCGTTACGACCCGATGGATATGTACACCGCTTTGGTCTGTGCCTACGAAGCTTATCGCTATCCCGACACCTGGCGCAAATTGCAGCAGCGGGGTATGGCCATGGACTTTAGTTGGGATACTGCCGCCGAAAGATATATAGAGTTATACCGATCGATTCCCAGTCTAGCGGAGTTAGTGGCATGACGATTTTTGACTGGTTTGCGGAAGCCCGTTCCCGCAAGAAGGAAAAGCTTGCCCCCCCTGCCTACCAAGAGCGGGAGATTCCTGATGGTCTCTGGCACAAGTGCCCTAACTGCAATCACCTCACCTACATCAAGGATTTACAGAATAACTTACTCGTCTGTCCCCACTGCCACTTCCACAACCAGGTACCTGCCCCCGATCGCATTGCCCAGCTCCTAGACCCCGACTCTTGGAGGGAAATCAACGGTCATCTTGTCTCCACTGACCCCCTCAATTTCTGTGACCGCAAGCCCTATCCCGATCGGTTAGAAGAATATCGCAGCAAAACGGAGTTACAGGATGCCGTAGTAACAGGATTGGGCAAGATGGAAGGTATTCCTGTGGCGTTGGGGGTGATGGACTTTCGCTTTATGGGGGGGAGCATGGGGTCGGTAGTAGGAGAAAAGATTGCCCGCCTGACCGAAACTGCCACCGATAGTGCTTTGCCCCTCCTACTAGTTTGTGCGTCTGGGGGGGCTAGGATGCAGGAAGGAATCTTAAGTTTGATGCAGATGGCAAAGACGGCGGCTGCCCTCGATCGGCACCGACGCGCACGGCAACTCTACATTGCTATTTTGACCAATCCCACCACAGGGGGAGTAACCGCCAGTTTTGCTATGCTGGGGGACATCATCATTGCTGAACCCAAGGCACTGATTGGCTTTACTGGAAGAAGAGTGATTGAACAAACTCTCAAACAAAAAATCCCCGACAACTTTCAAACCTCGGAATATCTCCTAGAACATGGTTTTGTGGATATGGTAGTACCACGGTTGAAACTACGATCGACGCTGGTACAGTTATTGCGGTTGCACAACTATTGCCCTGCTCTGTCAAAGTAAAGAATCCATCAAATCCATGACCGCGATCGTTTCTGCCGTCAAGTAATCGGGGGGTAAATTCTGTTCCAGAATACCTTTCAGAGCCAACAATTTCAGGCTATTTTCCGCCAACGTATCCGCTACAGGTTGAGCTGCCTGCAGGTAACCGATCGCGCCAATGTCTGCCAGTACTGCCCGCCGTAGTTGCAAATCGGGGCTATTGAGACCATCAATTAAAATCTGACCATAACGACTGCGGTCATCAGTGAGTTGATAGAGAGCACGGGCAGCGGCAAAACGAATGCGAGGCACCTCGTGCTCCAGATAGGGGGCAATTAAACCGACCGCCTCGATCGCTCCCAAAGTGCCGAGGGCTTCTATGATGGCATCAAAGGGCTGAGCTAGATAGGGCAATTCCGGCGCAGGATGGGGTATGGATTCTGGCTCTGCCAGCAACTTGATCAAATGGGGGATACAGACTGGGTCTTGCAACATTTCCAGAGATTGGGCTGCCGCCTCCCGCACGTAAAAATCCTCGCAGGACAGACAGTCCATCAAATGGGGTACCACATTCCTATCCCCCAACTTACCCAGTGCCCGTGCCGCATTCCGCCGCAGAGGATAGCCACCGTTGGGAGTCCGATCGTCTCTATCCTGCAGAGCCTTGACTAAGGCTTGAATTGCCCTCTCCTCCTTCACACGGAACCGTCCCAGCCACCAGGCACTGTAGAGCCGCATTCCCAAATCCTGCCCCTCCAGGTTAGCAATCGCCTGTTCAACTGTTAACTGTTCCCCCGTCATAGCCTCCTCCTAGAAAAGAAAGACAGGGCGACAAACCCCATCCTCCACTGTCAGGACACTGAATTATTTAGCTTCCGCCTTCAGTTTTTCACCCTTAGCAATCGCTTCGTTGATGTCCCCCACCATGTAGAAAGCCTGCTCAGGTAGGTCATCTAGTTCCCCCTTGAGGATCATGTCAAAACCTTTGATTGTGTCCTCCAGTTTGACATACTTACCAGGAGAACCCGTGAACACTTCTGCCACAAAGAAAGGCTGGGACAGGAAACGCTGAATTTTGCGAGCACGATAGACCGTGATCTTATCCTCTTCCGAGAGTTCGTCCATACCGAGGATAGCGATAATATCCTGCAACTCCTTGAACCTTTGCAGAGTTTGTTGAACACCCCGCGCCACACGGTAATGCTCATCACTGACAACCCCTGGTTGCAACATTGTCGAAGTAGAAGCTAGGGGGTCGACAGCAGGGTAAATGCCCTTAGCGGCTAAACTGCGGGATAGTACTGTAGTTGCATCCAGGTGGGCAAAAGTAGTAGCAGGAGCTGGGTCTGTCAAATCATCCGCAGGCACATAGACCGCTTGCACCGAAGTAATCGAACCATCCACCGTACTGGTAATGCGTTCCTGCAAATCCCCCATATCTGTGCCCAGGGTAGGCTGATAACCCACGGCTGAAGGCATTCTCCCCAACAGAGCCGACACCTCTGAACCCGCTTGCACAAACCTAAAGATGTTGTCAATAAACAACAGGACATCCTGCTTTGCCTGATCACGGAAATATTCCGCCATTGTCAGGGCTGACAGACCTACCCGCATTCTGGCTCCTGGGGGTTCATTCATCTGTCCATAGACCAGAGCTACTTGATTCAACACCCCCGATTCCTTCATTTCTTGGTACAGGTCGTTGCCTTCGCGGGTGCGCTCCCCTACACCGCCAAATACTGACACTCCTGAGTGCTCCTTAGCAATGTTGTTGATCAATTCCATGATCAAGACGGTTTTGCCCACGCCAGCACCACCGAACAAACCTACCTTACCACCCTTGCGGTAGGGGGCGAGCAAATCAATCACCTTAATCCCTGTTTCAAAGGTAGAGGGCTTTGTTTCTAGTTTGGTAAATTCAGGGGCAGGGCGGTGAATGGGCAGACGCTCCGATGTTTCCACGGGACCCAAATCATCGATCGGTTCCCCTAGCACATTAAAAATCCTGCCCAGGGTGGGCTTGCCGACGGGAACACTAATGGGAGCCCCTGTATCTTCCACTTCCATCCCCCGCACAATGCCATCCGTGCTACTCATAGCCACTGCGCGGACTTGGTTATCGCCCAAAAGCTGCTGTACTTCACAGACCACACGAATATCCCCAGCGTTGGTTTTGCCTGCTACTACCAGGGCATTGTAAATCTCCGGCAACTTGCCACTGGGGAACTCCACGTCCACTACAGGACCGATGACCTGGACAACTTTGCCAACATTTGTTTTTTGTGCCGTTGCTACCATGCTGCTTCTAACCTTGAATGAATTTATATTTATGCACTGGTTTTACGATAGCACCGTGGGCATCATTTTGGACTAGGATGATCCCTATAACCAGGTTTTAATCTCCTTGGGCTAGACCCACAGCCTAAAAGGGCACGGGAGCACTCAGCGCCATTACTCTCTAGCTAAACCAACCAAGCGTAGTCAATGTATCAACTTACAGCTTAACAATTCTCCCCATGTAGTGAGTAAAGGAACCCCTCTAATCTAACTCCAGAAAATAGGAAATTTCCTGGGCTAACCAACCTACCAGCCCATAAGGCACACGAACATACCACTCCTTGCCAATTCAGTCCCCATTCAGCTGGGTTGCGCGTAGGTTCAGGTGGAGTATCTTCTCCATCTCCATAGAATAGGCGATAACAGAATACACAGGTTATGCTGGGCGCATCTAAGATTCTTCGATGAAGAAATATGCCAAGACTAACCAGATAAATAAGGTAAAAATCATAGGAACTGCAATCAACTTACGATAGCTAAGAGAAGGAAAGAGAAAGTTCCTTTCCAGAGAAGTTCTGAAATCGACATAGAACTTATTCCTTGTTCTGTCAACGATCAACGTTTCACCTGGCAATTGTGGAGGTGGGGATTTAAGCAGAAAATACTTGGGCTTTGACCCTTTGAGCACAGACAGAGCATCTGCCGAACTTGCCGATCGTCTTTCTGGTATAGGATCAAGCATAGGGTCCAACCACTCTCCAAACTTACTGGAAATTTTTACGTCAGCTGCTCTACGCCAATCAGTTAGCATCTTTTTTGGGATATGTCACTGGGCTTTATGCCTGTAACAGGGCAGGGTTTGTACCCACTGTAGTAACTCTAACTTAAGAGAACGTTAAAAACTAGTTGCGTTTGTTACACTGTCAATAGTGTGTAATACTTAAAATGTTCTTGACTGACTTGCCAATAAAGCCATGTTAACTGCCTACCGCGAACAGGTTGCCCAACGATCGCTCTTGGGTATTCCGCCCCTGCCCCTAACACCAGAACAAACGTCCCAGTTGTGTGAATTACTGCAAAGCCCTCCTCCTGGGGAAGCAGAATATCTCCTCTATCTGTTGCAAGAGCGTGTACCACCTGGTGTGGATCAGGCAGCCTATGTGAAGGCGGGTTTTTTGGCGGCAGTGGCTAAGGGAGAAGTGGTCTCCCCGATCGTTTCCCCAGAGTTGGCAGTAGATTTGCTGGGCACGATGGTAGGCGGTTACAATGTCCAGCCCTTGATTGAGTTGCTGGAGGATGTCCATTTGGGGACAAGAGCGGCACGTGCCCTATCCAGGATTCTGCTGGTATTTGATAGTTTTCACCAAGTGGTGGAGTTAGCACAGACCAATACCAATGCCCGTGCTGTTTTGCAGTCCTGGGCAGAGGGAGAGTGGTTTACCGATCGTCCTCCCCTAGCAGAGAAACTGACGGTAACGGTATTCAAAGTAGCAGGGGAAATTAACACTGATGACCTATCTCCTGCTCCCCAGGCAGTTTCCCGTCCTGATATTCCCTTGCACGCTCTTTACATGTTGGAGTCCCGTGCCCCTGGTGCTCTTCAGACCATTGCGGAGTTGAAACAGAAGGGTTATCCCGTTGCTTTTGTGGGAGACGTGGTTGGTACAGGCTCCTCGCGTAAGTCAGCAATTAATTCTCTCCTGTGGCACATTGGTAATGACATTCCCTATATCCCCAATAAGCGCAGCGGCGGCGTGATTTTAGGTGGCACGATCGCTCCTATTTTCTTCAATACGGCTGAGGATGCAGGAGCACTGCCCATTGAGTGCGATGTAACTAAAATGCAGACGGGGGATGTCATTCACATCTATCCCTATCGCGGAGAAATCGAAAACGATCGGGGGGAAGTAATTAGCAGGTTTCAGTTGAAGCCAGAAACTATCAGTGATGAAGTAAGAGCTGGGGGCAGGATCAATTTGATGATTGGCAGAGGCTTGACCGATCGGGCGCGGGAGGTTATGGGATTACCCCCCAGTGAATTATTCATCCGTCCCCGTCCTCCCCAAGATACAGGTAAAGGTTTTACCTTGGCACAGAAGATGGTGGGCAGGGCTTGCGGCTTACCAGGAGTACGTCCTGGCACTTACTGTGAGCCGATCATTACTACTGTTGGTTCCCAAGACACGACGGGACCGATGACCAGGGACGAGTTGAAGGAACTAGCTTGTCTAGGCTTCAATGCGGATTTAGTTTTGCAAACTTTCTGTCATACAGCGGCTTATCCCAAACCTGCTGACATCAAAGTACACAAGGAGTTACCTGATTTTTTTGCTACCAGAGGCGGTGTGGTTTTACGGGTAGGAGATGGCATTATCCATTCCTGGCTCAATCGGATGTTACTACCAGACACAGTGGGCACAGGGGGTGATTCCCACACACGGTTTCCGTTGGGGATTTCTTTCCCAGCCGGATCGGGGTTGGTGGCATTGGCAGCAGCTTTGGGGGTTATGCCTTTGAACATGCCAGAATCCGTACGGGTGCGGTTTATAGGGGAATTGCAACCAGGGGTAACTCTGCGGGATATTGTCCATGCTATTCCCTACGTTGCCATCCAAAAAGGGCTGCTCACTGTAGAAAAGCAAAATAAAAAGAATATTTTTGCTGGTCGGATTATGGAGATGGAAGGACTCCCCGATCTACAGTTAGAACAGGCTTTTGAGTTGACTGATGCCACCGCAGAACGCTCCTGTGCTGGTTGTACCATTTTGCTGAGTAAAGAAACAGTAAGTGAGTATTTGCGCTCCAACATTGCCCTGCTCAAACATATGATTGCCCAAGGCTACCAGGATAGTCGTACTCTGCTCCGTCGTATCCAAAAGATGGAAGCCTGGCTGGAAAATCCCCAACTGCTCCAACCTGACCCCGATGCGGAATATGTGGCAACGATCGACATCAATCTAAATGAAATTACTGAACCGATCGTGGCTGCCCCCAACGACCCTGACAATGTGAAATTGCTTTCAGAAGTAGCGGGGGATCGCATTGATGAAGTGTTTATTGGTTCCTGCATGACCAACATTGGGCACTATCGAGCCGCGGCTAAGGTGCTAGAGGGAGCAGGGCAGGTGAAAGTGCGTCTGTGGATTGCCCCCCCCACCAGGATGGATGAAGAGCAACTGCGGGAAGAAGGGGTCTACGGCATCTTTGCAGCAGCGGGAGCTAGGACAGAAATGCCAGGTTGTTCTCTCTGTATGGGCAATCAAGCCCGCGTGGGGGATGGGACAACTGTATTTTCCACCTCTACCCGCAATTTTAATAACCGCATGGGGAAAGATGCCCGGGTGTACCTGGGGTCGGCAGAACTAGCGGCAGTCTGTGCTCTCCTGGGGCGGATTCCTACTGTGGAAGAGTATCGCTCGATCGTGACTGCTAAAATCGATCCCTTTGCCAAGGAGTTATATCGCTATCTACAGTTCGATCGGATGCCCCAATATGCCTAAACTTTGGTGAGAAGGAGCTGCCAACTGGTACCATTTAGGTAGGGTTCCAGGAGAGAGGGATGGCGGAATATATTGACCCCCAGCAGCTCAACCAGGTGATCGCCGAAATTCAAAAAATTTCTAGTCAGCGGGAGGGGAGTATCACCGTAGACCAAGCCAGGGAAATCCTGCGGGACATGAACTTACCCGATGAACTGTTAGAGGAGGCAATTTTACAAGTCAAGCGCAGGGAAGCCCAAAAGAGCCAGACCCTAGTTAATTTTCTGGTAATCGTGGGTGCCCTATTAGTTGTGGGAATAGGGATTGGCGGTACGTTTTTATTCCGTCGAGGGCAGGAAGCCGCTATTGCTAACGTCAGCAGTCAAGCCAGTAGGGTGACGATTGGGAGTAATAAAGACCAAGCTGTGCAGGTAGTGAATCGCCCCAACGAGGTAGTCTATCGAGTGACCTTGACAAACGCCCCGATCGGGCAGAAGCTACCCATGGGCTGTGACTGGTTGAATCCCCAGGGGACAGTAGTGCACCAAAACCGTTACCAGACCAAGGAAGTCAACAAGAGTATTTGGAACACCCAATGCAAATATCAGCTGAGTACCTCCGATAGTCCTGGTATCTGGCGAGTCAAGATGTACGTAAAGGGGAGAGAAGTATCTAGTTCCACGTTTGAAGTGAGGTAATGCAAATTGCAGTTACCCAGTTTGGCTTCATTGGCAGTTGGCGGGGTGACTTGACACACTTAATTTCGCAAAACTCCCAAGTACCTTGGCAACAGATCACTAGTCAACAAGTTGGCATAGAGGCAGGCAGAGGCATTGTCAACCAGGGAGGAGATGCCTGGGCAGAGGAAAAGGACGACACCCTTACTTTAGGCAGACATCCCTTTGGGCGAGTAACGCTCTATTGGTGCCAGACAGAGCAGGGTTTATGGTTTGCTACCCGTTGGCGGTGGCTGCTACCCCTAGTAGAGCAGGAAATTGACCCCCTGGCGGTTTATGGCTACGCCTGTTTTTCCTATGTACCCACGCCTCTCACCCCTTACAAAGGCATTAAAGCGATCGAGGCAGGCTGGCGATACACCTGGGAGGGGGAAAATTTAATTACCAAAGCTACTGACCCCATCCTCGAGGACTGGCAGGAACAGACAGAACTGCTTACTGATGAAGGGACAGCCGTACAGAAACTACAGTTTTTACTCACCGCAGCCGTTGCCCAGCAAGTAGATGACCTGCAGGGTCAGACCGTTGGCATATTCTTGTCGGGGGGGCTAGATTCTGCCACTGTTGCCGCCTTGTTGAAACGATCGGGCATACGAGTACGTGCTTACACCCTCGACTTTGGGCAATACGGCATATCTGAACTACCCTACGCCGAACTGGTGGCACGACATTTGGACATTCCCCTAGTGAAAGTGGAGTGTTCCCCCCAGAGAGTAAAACGATCGGTCTTAGAGACAGCCCTAGCTTTAGACCTGCCCTTCGGTGATGGCGTATGTGTGCCGTTATGGTTGCTCTATCAAGCAGCGAGACAAGAGTGTGATGTCATATTCAATGGTGAGGGAGGAGATCAACTATTTGCCGGCTGGACAAACAAACCCATAATCGCTGCTTCCCTCTATCGACAACCCGCGATCGATTTTACAGCGCAATACCTACAGACCTTTCATCGCCTATGGGGGTATGAGGCAGAAGTGTTCACACCGCAGTTTTGGCAATGTGTGCAGGATTGGCAGCCAGGTACTTGGTTGACAGCAGCTTTGGCAGGGAGGGGTTCACTACTAGCAAGGCTACGGCGGGCGACCCTCATGCTCAAGGGGGCACAAAACATCCATCCCCGCGCCAGCAATTTAGCCTTATACCAAGGAATCAAGCTCAGATCACCCTTTTGCGATGAAAACCTAGCTAGATGGACATTTACTGTCCACTCTGACCTCTTTCTCAGGGGAGCCTGTGAGAAGTATATTTTGAAGCGGGCGGTGGAACTGTGGCTACCCCCAGAAGTAGTGTGGCGGGACAAACGGGGCATGGGCGTACCATTAACCCAGTGGTGTTTACAACCTTTGTGGCACGACCTCGGCAAATGGTTAAATCCGCAAGTTCTAGCCAGAGAGGGCCTATGGCAAGCAGATTTAGCAGCCAAAGTAGCATTTGGTAGGTTGGGGAGTGTATTACGCAAGCGCCGCGTGGGAGAAATTTTGTGGCTGTTACTGGCATGGCAATTTTGGCGTTCCCAACTGCAGAATTACCCCTGTGAAACATCCTGGCGACATCCATTTTTATTACCCTATTGGTTTTGGACGAAAACAGGTTTGTATTCCTACTGGAGGAATAGAAATGAGTATTAAACTGTGGGACAAACTCTTAGAAGTTTATGGTTCCCCTTTGTATGTCTATGATGCCGATCGGTTTTGGCAAGCCTTGCAACAGATTCCCCAACAAGTTAAGTACAGACCCACCACTTTTTGTTTTGCCGTTGTGACCAATGGTAATTTAGCTCTTTTACAGATAGTAAGACGAGCAGGTTGGCACATTCACGCCAATACACCAGGGGACATTTATCTAGCCCTAAAAGCTGGTTTTCCGCCCTGCCAAATAGTTTACAGTGGCAGCAATCTGAGCATAAATGATATGGAACAGGTCCTAGCTTGGGGGGTCACTACTTTCAACCTAGATAGCATAACTCAAGTACAACAATTGTGTGAAATTGCTAAAGGTATTAGCCACCTAAAACTAGGGTTGCGATTAAATGAACCCCAAATCACTGGGGAAAGTCGTATTGGTATCCAACCCCAGGAATTTCCGCACGCTATAGCAGTTGCTAATAAATACAACCGCCAAATTCAGGGCTTACATTTTTATCGCGGTACAGGGACAAACGCTACTAAAGCCTTTACAGCAGTTATTGATCAGCTATTAGCAATTGGCAGAACACTTCCTGACTGGCAATACTTGGATTTTGGCGGCGGATTTGGTTACCCCTATCGCCATGGCAAAGTAGAATTTGACTGGCAAGAGTTTGGCGAAGCACTAACACAATCTCTAGCAGGTACTGGTATACAACTAATATTAGAGCCAGGAAGGAACGTAGTAGCTGGCTGTGGGGTTTTACTAACTACAGTTGTGTCAGTTAAGTATCAGGGAGAGAAACAAATTGTGGGGGTAGACACCACGATCGCCAACTTAACAGCTCCTAGTGTCTATGGTGACTATCGGGAAATTATTGCCCTCAAAGATAGTGACTATAAAATACCTACAGATGTATGCGGCAACACCACCTATTCCCGTGATTATTTAGGCAAAAACATGCCTTTACCCCCTTTACAAATTGGTGATAGATTGGCGATCCTAGATGTGGGAGCTTACGGTTATGCTATGTCTTCTCACTTTTTGCATCGTCCTAAACCCGCAGAAGTACTAATCAAAGGTACTGATCATGTTTTAGTGCGATCGCGAGAAGACTACAGCGTATTGTTATCCCACCAACAAAACATGGAGCAAATCTATGAAATGTATTAGCTGTGGTACCGACAATAATTTACGAGATAGAACAGAACATCAGGGGCGGTGTAAAAACTGTGGCACTCCCTTTGCCTTTGAACCAACTACAATGCCTTATAACCAGCGATTTACTGATGCTGCCTTTCAAAAACTATTAGATGAGTTGTCAGTTAACAATACCCTCTATTTTACAAAGAAACAGCTATTTTACACCTTAGCTAGAAGAGCAAGGAAAGTGGGAATCAGAAATGTAGGACAATTTTGGGTTAATTACATTTTTCTTTTAATTCCTATTGTTTTACTTGCATTTTTTTTAGTCAATTTGTTCAATTTGTCTGACTTTGAGTCTAATGCGTCTAACGCAGCACCATTCATACCTTTACTGATTTACAATATAATTTGGTTTATATCTTTGTGGTTGCAGAGTCAGAATCTCAATCTGTTGCGGCGGGAGCGCATTGTACAAGCACGGTCACTGCAAAACTTGGGCATAATTTCAATGCTCTTTGGTTTAGCTTGCGTTTGGTTCCAGCAATTTTTGCTTGCCATTTTATTTTGGCTAGTAGGCATGAGTGCAGTGGGATTAGGAGTTTGGCAGGTGCGACGAATACCTAACATGATAGAAGCATCTCTGCCTATCACCCCTGACTTGCTAGATTCTTTGTTAGAAAAATGGACTAACGCCCATGGCTTCCCGCAAAAACTATTAGAAAAAGCTAGTTTTAATGATTTTTTCCCCCTACCAGGAGCTGATGTAACTGACTATAGCTTCGATCGTTTAGTGATTTGCCAAAGCAGTGATATTGCCAAGATGTTGATTGCCAACAATTTCCATTTTGAATACAACAGCGGCATAGTTAGTATAGGAGGGTATCCCAATAGTCTGTTTGCAACAATAATGACAATGGCGAAGCGCAACCCCAGATTGGGTGTGTATGTTTTACATGATTGTAGTCCTGAGGGAGTGCGGACTCTCCACACAGTCAAGCGCGATCCCAACTGGTTTGGTGGACAGGATTACCTCATCATAGATGTGGGCATTTCCCCGCGGCAGGTTTTAGGGGCTAAACGATCGGTTCTGGTACAAAGTAGTGAGGAATCTATGCGGTCAGCGTTGCGCTTGGAATCCGCTATTCGGGCTAGTTTGTCACCCGCAGAGTTGCAATGGTTAGATGTAGGTAATTACGTTTTGTTGGAATTTTTCCCACCACAAAGAATTATCCAAACCCTCAGCCGTAGTATTTACTTAGGTGCCCAGTTAGGTAGTATTGAGGATAGGGAGAGCAATTTAGTTATTGTCGGGGATGATGATTTTTATGGTATCGAAACTTTTGGTTAATTAGCGATTTTGTTGTAGCCAGATTTCTAAACTGACTAATAGCCATAGTTTAATACCATAGCGTCGCCAGGGATCGCCCTTATAGTCTAACCACGATCGGATAACTTCTGGTCTTAGATACTCGGCAATAGCGGCATTTTTTCTCAGCAACAAATCTTTCGCTTGTCTGTGCCAGTATTTTTGGAAGCCTAGTTGGACTGGTACCATCATGCCACTCTTGGGACGATGAATTATCGCCTGTGGTAACAAATTGACCATAGCTTGTTTGAGGACAGTTTTTTCTTCTGCTCCAGAAACTTTGTACTCAACGGGAATACTCAAACTAAAATCTACTATACGTGGGTCAAACATGGGTGATCGCCCTTGCAGTCCCACAGCACTGAGTAAATTGTTGACCTTAGTCAGGATATGATTAGCCCCTTTGTATTTGATATTGATTAAAAATAATCTCTGTAAAAGCTCTATATCTGTGTTGAGGTCGGGCCCAAAAAAGAAGGGAGCATCTTTTACCAGTGCCCAAATCTCTGGTCGCAATAAATGGGGTAAATCGTCAAAGCATTTTTGAAACGATCGGGCATAACAACTAACTAAACTCCCACCGTAAACCTGACTGAGAAGCATAGGTTGGTTTTTAGGTCCACCAAAACAGGGGTCTCCCCCCTCACCATTCAATACCACACTGACAGATTGTTGGGCTAGTTTTGCCAATAAAAGATTGGGGACAGTGAGAGGATCACCGATCGGGTTGTCTAGTAATGCCATAGTCTCTGGCAAATACTGCCACATATCCTGAAAACTAATTTCTAGTAACCTATGTTCTAACCCATAATGTTTAGCCACTAGACTGGAAAAATACAACTCATTGGGTAAATCCTTGCCGAAATGGATAGAATAGCAGATAACTTTTTCCCTATGCAGTTTAGCAGCCAGAGCAGTGACAGCACTGGAATCTATTCCCCCTGACAAAAACACACCAACTGGAGTCTGACTAGGTAGTTTTTCCTGGACTATTTGAGTTAGTAATTCCAGTAACTCTGTAGCACAGGAGTTTAAGTCTTGGTATTTATTGGTGCTAACTTGAGAGATAGGTTGCCAGAATATTTTAATTTCCTGCTTAGGTAAACATAAAACAGTGCCAGGGGATAGTTCCTGTACATGCTGCCACATTGTTTGGGTACCAGGGACAAAAGCACAACATAAGTAATCCCTCAATGCCACTACATTAATTTCCCGTTTGTGATAGGGCAATAGTGTTTTTAGACGGGGGGCAATCCACAGGGTTTTGCCGTCATCAGTGTAGTATAAAGTTTTGCCGCCTACGCCATCCCGACATAAGTAAAGTACCTGTTCCTGACAATCCCAAATCACCAAGGCGAAAAAAGATTTACTGCTACTAAAACTGTCTATCCCTCTCTCTTCCCACTGCCTGATAATCTCATCAATGCCTACTTCCCCTGTTGTCTCTCCCACTAGCACAAAACGACGATTGGGTGAAAAAACTATCTCCTTTCCTGACCCCCAAATAGCCACCTTCCCCCGATCGTGCCATAGACAATTTTCTGGTTTAACCTGACCGAAACCCACTAACCAACTTTTTCCTGGATGTGTAATAGCCATAGATTTCTCTGCCTGCGGGTAAGCATCAGTATAAATTCTAAGAACCGTGCTAAGATTAAAACCCAGCGACAAAAGGGCTATGTATACTGTTCGGCAAATTCAATCCTGGCTGCATAAGAAAGAACGATCGGCGGTGGAAATCACCCAAGAGTATTTGGACTATATCCAGCGCTCAGAACCCCAGTTGCGCAGTTTTATCCGCCTTACGCCAGAAGTAGCCCTAGAGCAAGCGCAGCAGGTAGACCGCAAAATCAGCAAAGGTGAAACTCTTTCCCCCCTAGCGGGTGTACCGATCGCCATCAAGGACAATCTGTGTACCCAGGGCATAGCCACTACCTGCGCTTCCCGCATTTTGGCAAATTTCGTCCCTCCTTTTGAGTCCACGGTGACAGCTAGATTACAGCAGGCAGGAACAGTCATGGTGGGCAAGACCAATCTGGATGAATTTGCTATGGGCAGTTCCACGGAAAATTCTGCCTTCCACATTACAGCTAACCCGTGGAAATTAGAATGTGTGCCTGGTGGTTCGTCGGGGGGATCAGCAGCAGCAGTGGGAGGTAACCAAGCTCCCCTTGCCATCGGTTCCGACACGGGGGGGTCAATCCGTCAACCCGCCGCCTTTTGCGGTGTCGTTGGGCTAAAACCTACCTATGGACTAGTATCCCGATTTGGCCTGATTGCCTTTGCTTCCTCTCTCGACCAGGTGGGACCTTTTGCCCGTACCGTAGAAGACTGTGCCCTTTTGTTGCAGGCGATAGCGGGGCATGACCCCAAAGACTCCACTAGTCTAAACGTGCCTATTCCTGATTACACCAGTCTGTTGACTCCTGATTTAACCCAATCTTTGCCAGGGAAAAAAATCGGTGTGATCAAGGAAACGATGGGGGCGGGCCTCGATCCAGAAGTGGCAGAAGCGATCGGGGCAGCCATCAAACACCTAGAGAGTATGGGGGCAGTGGTAGAAGAAGTTTCTTGCCCGCGCTTTCAGTACGGGATTGCCACTTACTACATCATTGCTCCTTCGGAAGCTTCGGCTAACCTGGCGCGCTATGACGGTGTGAAATACGGTCTCAGGGCAGAAGCCAAAAATCTTCTGGAAATGTACGGTAAAACGCGGGATGAGGGCTTTGGGGCAGAGGTGAAACGACGGATCATGATTGGCACCTATGTCCTATCGGCGGGCTACTATGATGCCTACTACCTAAAGGCGCAAAAGGTGCGGACATTGATTAAACAGGACTTTGAGCGGGCGTTTAGTCAAGTGGATGTGCTCATTTGTCCTACAACTCCTTCCCCTGCCTTCCCCGCGGGCAGCAAAACCAACGACCCCCTCAGTATGTACCTCTCAGATTTGATGACTATTCCTGTCAATTTAGCGGGTCTACCTGCCCTCAGTTTGCCCTGTGGCTTCAGCAAAGAAGGGTTACCGATCGGTTTACAAATTATTGCCAACGTCCTGCGAGAGGACCTACTTTTACAGGTGGCTTATGCCTACGAACAGTCCACGCCTTGGCACAAACAGCCCTTCCCTGTGCTAGGTTAATTCTTATGTTGGGATGGTTCAAAAACAAGCAGATAGCGCGGATTGAAATCATTGGACCGATCGATCGGAACATGCGCGATCGCACCCTAGAGTCCTTAGAGAAGGTAGAGAAACAAAAATTCCCCGCCTTGGTCGTACGCATTGATAGCCCTGGAGGGACGGTAGTTGACTCCCATGAGATATACGAAGCGCTGCGGCGGTTACAGTCCAAGATGAAGGTGGTTGCCAGCTTTGGCAATATTTCTGCCTCCGGGGGAGTTTATGTAGCTATGGGAGCACAGTACATCATGGCCAACCCCGGCTCGATTACGGGCAGCATTGGCGTGATTTTGCGGGGGAACAATCTGGAGCGACTGCTGGATAAGGTGGGAGTTTCTTTCAAAGTCGTGAAATCGGGCCCCTACAAAGATATTTTGGCCTTCGATCGTCCTGCGACACCGGAAGAGATTGCTATTTTGCAGCAGTTAATTGACAGCAGTTTCCAGCAGTTTGTGCGAGTAGTGGCGGAAGCCAGAAAGATGACAGAGGAAGCGGTGCGGGCTTTTGCTGATGGCAGAGTGTTTACAGGACAGCAGGGGTTAGAGTTAGGTTTAGTCGATCGCCTGGGTTCAGAGGAGGATGCCAGATTATGGGCGGCGGAGTTAGCGGGACTAGACCCCAAAACAGCAAAGTTTTATACTATAAAGCCTCCCAAGCCTTTGCTGAATCGTTTCCTACCGGGGAGCGCGGAAGTCTGGCAGCGGTTACGGTTTGAACTGGAAACCAGCGGTATGCCTCTGTGGTTGTGGCGGGGTTGGGGCAGTTGTTGAGGATGGAGCGTTAATGCAAACTTGGCTAAAACCTGCCGATCGGTTGGCGAGCTTACCTACCTATGTCTTTGCCCGCTTAGAGGAATTGAAACTACGGGCGCGGGAGGAGGGTTTGGATTTAATTGACTTGGGCATGGGCAACCCTGATGGACCACCACCCCAGCCGATTATCGATCGAGCGGTGCAAGCCATCCAAGACAGACAGAATCACGGTTATCCCCCCTTCGAGGGCACGGCAAATTTCCGCCAATCCATTGCCCGTTGGTATTATCGCCACTACGGTGTCCAGCTTGACCCAGACAGTGAGATTTTGCCGCTGATTGGTTCCAAAGAAGGTCTTACCCATTTGGCGTTAGCCTTTGTCAATCCGGGGGATTTGGTATTAGTACCCAGTCCTGCCTATCCTGCCCACTTTCGCGGTCCTCTCATTGCTGGTGCCCAAATTTATGAAATGTTACTCACTGCCCCCAATAATTGGCTCATTGACCTGCACAGTATTCCTGCAGAAATTGCCGATCGGGCTAAATTACTCTACTTCAACTATCCCCACAATCCCACGGCGGCTGTGGCTCCCCGGTCTTTATTTGTTGATGCAGTTGAATTTGCCCATAGGCACAGAATTTTATTAGTCCATGACCTCTGTTATGCCGAGTTGTCCTTTGATGGGTATCGTCCCACTAGCCTGTTAGAAATTCCTGGGGCTAAGGAAGTGGGGGTAGAGTTTCACACTATGTCCAAAACCTACAATATGGCAGGGTGGCGTGTGGGCTTTGTCGTGGGGAATAGCCATGTCATTCAGCAATTAAGGTCCCTAAAAACTAACCTAGACTATGGTATTTTTGCTGCCATTCAAGCCGCGGCGGAGACTGCCCTAAATTTACCAGAATCCTACCTAGAGGAGGTAAGAAAGCGCTATCAAACACGGCGGGACTTTTTAATTGAACGCCTCAACAAATTGGGCTGGCAACTGGAAAAAACTAAAGCCACTATGTATCTATGGGTTCCCTGTCCTAGCGGTTTTTCTTCCACGGATTTTGCCCTGCATAGCTTAAAAACTACTGGCGTAGTAGTGACACCAGGTAATGCTTTTGGCTCCGGCGGCGAAGGTTATGTGCGCATTAGTTTGATTGCTAATCCCGATAGATTAGGAGAGGCGATCGATCGGTGGGCAGCAGCAGGTATTGGGTTTCATGGGTAGTAAACTATGGCGAGAAAGCTACTACTCGATCGTTCTTACACCTTTAGCAATTACTTTGAGATGGGCATAATTCCACGGGAGCTTGCCCAAGAATTTGGTTATAATTTTCAAAAACTACATCTCTGCTTACCAGCGTACGCTGTTGACATAGACAGATTAGAGCTCTTGCGGCAGAGGATTCAAGACATATTGCCCTACCTAGAATTGGAGAATGAAACAGCTCGGCGCGAATTTATGATTGCACCAATTATCAGTGAGTTGATTTACTACACCAAAGCAAGATTAAGAGTAGAATACAGCCTTAAATTGAATGACCAACTACAGGGAATTATTGATTATCATATAGAGGCAGAGCAGGCTGTAGTTATTATTGAAGCTAAGCAAGCTGACCTCAGTAGAGGATTTAGTCAACTGACAGCAGAGCTGATTGCCCTCGATCAGTGGCTAGAAAATCAACAACCCCAAATTTTAGGTGCAGTTACTACAGGCAACATCTGGCAATTTGGCATTTTAGACCGCCCGCAGAAATTAATCCAACAGGACTTAAATCTTTACCGTGTGCCAGCAGACCTCGACCAAGTATTTCCTATTCTCCTGCATTTTTTGCTGCCTTCTAAGACGCTGTGACATGGGAAAGTGCTAAAAATAAACACAAGTTGTTGGCTCTTGGCAGCAGGATGTTGACAGATTCCGTACTAACTCGCCGTTTAGTCTTCCTAGCAGGGGGACTTCTTCTTTGTGGTGGTACCAATATAGCCCTCGATGTCTTGGGCAAACCCAAACCCCAAAACCAGGAATCCTGGCAGGCAAAACGGATAATCAGCGGGCAAACGATCGAGGCAGTGCCGGTCGGTTCTAATCAGAGAAAGCGCATCCGTTTAATTGGCATCAGTGCTCCTGCCCTTGATCAAGACCCCTGGGGTTTAGCGGCCCGCAGTCGTTTAGAAGAACTAGTGGGGGGTGACCCTTTCTTATTAGAAAAAGATGCAGAAGAGATAGATGACAGCAATCGTTTATTAGGTTACATTTGGGCAGATGGCAGATTGGTCAATCTCATCTTGGTAGAAGAGGGCTACGTATTAGCGGATGTCAGACCCCCCAACAATCGGTATCAAAAGTTACTGGAAAATGCCCAAGCTCGTGCCCGTATCCTAGGTCTAGGTATTTGGGACCCCCGCAATCCCCTGCGCCTCACTCCCAGCGAACATTTCCGCCTTAAACAACAGGGAGGGAAATCATTAACCTGATTGCCCAGAATACAACGGCTAAAATTATTAACATAATATCCCCCCATTGCAATTGCAACTTAATCCAGTTAGATTGATGGTGATGGGCATCAGTAAAACCCCGTAAAATCATTGCCTTGGCAATCTGGTCCGATCGGTCAAACAAATTGCGCAGAAATCTTTCTATTAAAATTATCAGAGTTTCCACCGATCGCCTGTAGCCCAACTTACGCCAATTTATGGAACGGGTCCGCACAGCCCGAGCCAGATTTTGTACCTCTTCAATTACCAGGGGAATAAACCTTAAAGCTAGGGTTAAAGTTAAAGCCAATTCAGCAACAGGCACACCAAGAAATCGCAGAGGGGCAGCCAAAAAAGTAATTGCCGCGGTAATCTCTTCTGTAGCAGTCACTAACAGAAATAGCGTTGGGGCATAGGTATAAGTAAAGATCACCGTGCTAATGCGCACAGCCAAATCCTGGGAGCGCCGCGTAATCTGTAAACGCCCTACCTTAAAGAGAGTATAACAATAATTTGTTGGTTGGGGTTGGGGACAACTTTTGCCTCGATTGGGGACATAGGTAATAAATTCGGAGGTAGGACGGCGGGGCTGGGGATTGAGCAAAAGGGCATCACCCGAGAAAATAGCAATCGTGTAGGTCAGAGCTGCTAGTAACAGTAATATCCCCATCTGTTGCTTCCATACCCGCATTGGTAGCCCTGTAGATAGGGTAACGAGAATAAGTAATAATACCATCCCTACCCGCCAGTAATTATTTGCCAAAATCGGGGAAATTAATAAACTCAAAACCCAGAGAATCTTTACTCGGGCATCAATTTTGTGCAGCCAGGTAACAGGTTGCTCTAGGTATAAACCGATCGCTTGGGAACGCAGGAAATCCAAAGTCTTAACTCAACGCTAAACTAACAGGATACACACAAAACCCCCTTCTACCACAGGAGTAAGTTCTAGTTAGTATTACTTATTGTGACCCCAATCACGCCGATCGGAAGAAATTATTAAAAAAATGCATCTCCTGCCAAGACTTATCTATGATGAGCCAATATGGTAAAATTGCATAACATATCACTATCCAATGCCAACCTGGAAAGAAATAAATACACCCAAAGTCACTCACTGCCATCTATGTAGGTTCTATGAACCGCAGGGTACACGGGGAGGTATGTGCCGTAGATTACAAGTACCTGTCGCTGGTAATTGGGAAGCTTGTAGTTTAGCCAAGAGTCCCTTTGGCTGCGAAGAGACAACAAAGATCAAAGTCTAGGAAACTAGTGATTTTTTCAGCCAAAGACCAAGGGCTTGTTTGACTCTGGTGAGAGTGCTGTTAGCTACCTCTTCTGCTTTAGCAGTGCCAGCACGGATAATCTCTTCCAGATAGTCTTTTTCCTGGATGACTGCTTTGTACTTCTGCTGGATGGGGGCAAGATGACTAACGACAACTTCAGTTAACGCTGCTTTGAAATCCCCCCAGCCCCGCATCTGGCTGCAATCTTTTTCCACCTCCTCTTTTGTTTTGTCGCCCAGCACTTGGTAAAGTGTAAGAAGGTTCATCGCTTCCGGTCGATCGGGGTCATAGGTGATCTCACGGATGGAGTCAGTCTTGCAGCGCTTAATTTTCTTAGCAATGGTGTCGGGGTCATCCAACAGGTTGATGCGACTCATGTCAGAGGGATCGGATTTGGACATCTTCACTGTGCCGTCTTGCAAACTCATCACCCGTGCCCCTTCCGCGCGGATCAACGGTTCCGGAATTTTGAAAGTTTCGCCAAACTGGTCATTAAAGCGGCGAGCAATGTCCCGTGTCAATTCTAAATGTTGTTTCTGGTCTTCTCCCACAGGGACGCGATCGGTGTCATAGAGCAAAATATCCGCTGCCATGAGCACAGGATAGTCCAACAGACCTACCCCCACGTTTTCCCCCTGTTTGATGGCTTTTTCTTTGAACTGAATCATCCGTTCCAGCCAGTTGAGGGGGGTAATGCAATTGAGTAACCAGGCTAGTTCGCTATGGGCAGGGATGTGGGATTGGACGAAGATCGTAGACAGTTGGGGGTCGATACCGCAGGCCAGGTAGAGGGCAGCCGTGGTGCGGGTGTGCTCCGTCAGCAATTGGGGGTCATGGGGTACTGTGATGGCATGGAGGTCAACGACACAAAAAAAAGTTTCGTACTCTCCCTGGGACTCTACCCAGTTGCGAATTGCGCCTAAATAGTTGCCGATGTGTAGGTTGCCCGTTGGTTGTACGCCAGATAGTACCCGTTTGCCCATTGTGTGTCAGATCATCGCTATACACTCAATCTCAATTCTAGCCCCCAGAGGCAAAGCAGCAACTTGAATGCAGGAACGGGCAGGGGGACGCTCGCTAAAATATTTGCCATAGACCTGATTAACCTGCCCAAAATCCGCCATATCCACCAGAAAAATGGTTGTCTTGACAATCTGCTCCAAACTACTCCCCGCCGCTGCCAGGACTGCTCTAATATTTGCCATCACCTGCTCTGTTTGGGTGCCTATATCCCCTTCTACCAACTTGCCTGTGGCTGGATCAAGGGGAATCTGTCCCGACAAAAATAAAAACTTCCCCTCGACCTTGATTGCCTGACTATAGGGACCTACAGGTACAGGCGCACGATCGGTTGTCACTACTTCCAGCATAACCAATGCTTTTGCAACATTTCTCTATGCTACCGCCCCATGCTTTACGCGGGTACCCCCAGGGATTAAAATTTGTAAAGTAAATTCTCCAGCGTGATCCATGTCCCGTAACGAAGCTGAAGTCCGCGTCGCCAAAGCCGAGGAACTGCGCCAAGCCCACATCAATCCCTACCCCAGTCAGTCTGTAGAGCGCACCCATACTACCCAAGCAGTAGTTGAGCAGTTTGGCGATCGGTTAGCAAATGGCATGGTTGACCCTGAAGGCAAGGTGCTTAAACTCTGCGGTCGCATCACGGCTAAACGGGACAGCGGTAATCTGGTCTTTATCGATTTGCGGGATGAATTTGGCAGACTGCAGTTGAAAATTGAGAAAAAAGGAGTTAGGGAAGACTCAGTTTTATCCTTTGCGCAAATCAAGAAACTATTGGATGAAGGGGATTTTATCAGTGCAGAGGGTGTTGCCTGCCGCACAAACAAGGGGGAACTCTCCCTCCAGGTGGAAAGAATGTCTATTCTGGCTAAGGCGCAAATTCCTTTTCCGGATGTCTATTACGGTGTTAACGATGTAGAGGTGTGTCGTCGTCACCGGGAAATGCACCTGGCTAGTAATCCCGCCGTATTGCAACGCTTCAAATTGCGTAGTCAAATCATCTTTCAAATCCGATCGTTTTTAACTGAGCGCGGTTTTGCTGAAATCGAAACTCCCATCTTACAATCTATTTATGGTGGGGCAGCGGCTCGTCCCTTTGTCACCCATCATAACGCCCTAGATGTAGATTTATATTTGCGGATTGCCCCTGAACTCTATCTCAAGCGAGCAATCTGCGGGGGGTTTGAGCGGGTATTTGAGTTGGGCAGGGTTTTTCGCAACGAAGGGATTGACAGTACCCATAACCCTGAATTTACCTCTTTGGAAGTCTACCAGGCCTATGCCGACTACATTGACATTTTAACTTTGGTAGAAGATGTCATCATCCACTGTGCCAAAACTGTTTACCCAGATATAAGTCAGATTCCTTACCAGGGGAAAACGATCGACTTAACTCCCGCTTACGAGTACAACGGTAAGAAACACTGGCGAATTTTAACTATGACTGAAGCAGTGCAAAAATATGTGGGTATAGATTTTACCAATATTGACCTAGCGGCGGCACTGGCAGCGGTCAAAGCTAAAAATATTCATTTATCCCAGTTAGAGGAACAGAGTTTAGGTTATCTACTCTATGCTGTGTTTGACAAGTGTGTAGCACCCCAGTTAGAACAACCAACCTTTGTCATTGATTTCCCTGTGGAAGTCAGTCCTTTAGCAAAACAACATCGCAGTAAAGAGGGGTTTGTGGAACGCTTTGAACTGTTTATTCAGGGCATGGAATACGCCAATGGTTTTTCTGAGTTGAATGACCCCCAGGAACAACGCCGTCGGTTTGAACAACAGTTAGCCCAAAAGTATGCGGGGGATGAGGAAGCCCACCCCATGGATGAAGACTTTATTCAAGCCCTTGCCCTCGGTATGCCCACCTGCGCTGGCATGGGCATTGGCATCGATCGCTTGATCATGCTCCTGACGGACACGGCTAGTATTCGCGATGTGGTCATGTTTCCTACTATGCGTCCTAGGCAATAGATTGAATGCGCCCGTGGTTGAGTTCCAAGCGTTTGTAGGGGTAGTCAGTACCCAGCCATTGCCGATCGTGGGTTGTCACTAGGATTGTCATCCCTGTTTGATGTAATTTTTGCAGGATGTGGATTATGTGGCGCGTGTTTTCGGGGTCAAGATTGCCCGTAGGTTCGTCTGCCAGCAGCAGAGGGGGGTTATGCACGATCGCCCTAGCTATGCCCACCCGTTGCTGTTCGCCCCCGGATAGTTCCCCTGGTAAACACTGGGCTTTATCGGTAAGATGCACCCGCTGTAGCGCATAGCTGACTCGTTTTTTCACTTCCAGGGGGCTGTAACCTTGGCATTGTAAAACCAACGCAATATTGGCAAATACTGGGCGATTGCTAATCAACTTGTAATCCTGGAAGACAATCCCCAAGCGGCGGCGCAGAGGAACCAGATTAACAGGGGTAACTGCCATACCTTGCACTTCCACTGTGCCATGGGTGGGGAATTCCCCACCGTAGAGCAACTTGAGGAGAGTAGATTTACCAGACCCCGAATGCCCCGTAATTAACCAAAATTCCCCTGCCTGGATGCTAAGGGAGATGTCTCGTAAACCGATCGCGCCGTTGGCATAGATTTTACTTACCCGATCGAGAAGGACTATGGGCACAAACTACCTATCGCAAGCAAACAAAGATACATATACAAGAGGGATGTCCTTTTGACTAGGGGAATGCCTCCCCTAGCCTAGGTTAGTTTTAGTCCCGCCGACTGCCAGTCAAAATGTAGACGTAGTAGAGAAGAGTTAGAATTGCCTGCACTGCTGCTGCCACATAGGTCCAAGCCGCCGCATCTAACACTGCCCCTGCTCCCTCTGCTTCTACGGGGGAAACGATCCCTTCTGCTACCAACAGTTTCTTGGCGCGATTACTAGCATCAAATTCCACGGGCAAAGTCACTAGGGTAAACACAGCTACTAAGCCATAGAGAATAATCCCTAACCAAGCCAGTGCCTGATTGATGAACAGACCAATCATGAACAGAATGGGAGCGAGATTGCTGCCGATAATTACCCCCGGCACGATCGCCGATCGGAACTGTAAAGGCGCATACCCCGTTTTATGCTGGAGAGCGTGACCTGCTTCATGGGCGGCTACTCCCACTGCTGCCAGAGTTGCCCTGTCATAGACATCAGGACTGAGACGCAGTACACGATTGATGGGGTCATAATGGTCACTCAAGAAGCCTCCCACTCGTTCCACCGCTACGTCATACAAACCATAGGCATCCAAAATGGCACGGGCAGCCCTGCCTCCTGTCATGCCAGTCTGAGTTGGGACCTGGGAATAGCGGCTAAATTGGGATTGCACCATTACCTGGGCGATTAACCCCAACACCAAAGCAGGAGCAACAAACAAGAAATACATGGGATCAAAAAACATAATTCTCCTCCCAGTCACTAATTCTAGGTTAGCGCAACTAAAACAGTAACCAGGTGGTGTTAACCGATCGTTGCTGGAGTCATAATGCTGCCTGTCAATTAACTGCAGTTCAATAATTAGAAATCAACCTCTCTCACATACTTACCCCGCAGGCGCTGTTGCTAGACAATTTCTCGGTTATTCTCTGTGCTATGTCCTGAATAAATTGTTGCTCGTACGTCCTCCTTTGAGTTAACAAAAAGTAGACTTATTAGAGCTAGTTTGCAACAGAGCAGGAAAGAATTACTAGTTGACCCCTGTTCTGGCAAGGATGTCTTACCCTTCGGTCATTTCTGTATCTGGAGAAGGTATTACTGTCAATTCTTCTACCCCATTGGTAGAGGAGAGCGGAACTACAGCGACTTCCTTATCTTCTACTAGGTTATATTTTTTCGCTATGTGATTGAAAATAATGCGAGCAGTCCCTGCAATAGGGGGAGCGATTAAAACACCTACTACCCCCGCCACCTCTGCACCAACCAGCAGAGACAATAATAATTCAAAGGGGTCAAGATTGAGATAGGGCCCAACCAACCAAGGTTGTAAGAACCATGCCTCTAATTGTTGCAAAATAAAGGATATACCGATGACGGTGATAACAATTGTAGTGCCCATTTTCCAGGCAGCGATTACCATGGGAACTAACCCCAAAATAGGACCAACAAAGGGGATGAGATTAGTAACAGCAACCAACAATCCTAGGGCAGCAGCGTAGGGAACTCTGACAGTGGAAATTGCCAAATAGGTTAGAAATCCCAGCAGAGCTGAGGTGCCGATTTTACCTAGGACATAGGCTCCTAAACAACGATTAATAGGGGGGAGTAAAACTTCTACCTCTACTCGTAATTTGGGCGGCAGCAGAAATAACAACCTCGGCACAAGCGTCGGGGCATTGATAACAAAATAGGCTGTGAATACTAAGGTCAGCAGAGCTATCCCTAGGGCATTGATTAAACCTATAGTGATACTGACAGTACGACTAGCTAATTCCCTGCCAATTGCTTGCGCCCGATCGAGGATAAATGTAGATTGCAACAGGTTCAAAACTTGCTCTCTAGTGATGCCAAACACGCTGACATCGGGAATGTTAATTTGATTGATCAGCTCAGGTAGCTTGGTAAAAAACAGGCTCAATTCAGCAATGATGCTAGGGGCAGGGGCAACTGTTAAAATAATTACAAACAAAAGCACTGTGTAGATGATGGCAATTGCCCAGGAACGGGGGATTCTGTGTTTTTCTAACTCCTCAACTAAGGGGCTAATAGAAGCGGCAAAAAAAGCACTGATCAACAATAGATTGATGGTCTTACCAATGAAATGGAACAGTAAGTATAATAGGAATACTACACCCAAGCCGATGCCCACCCATCTCAGGTAGCGCCACAGTTTCTCCTGCTGCATGACTTGTCCCCAATCTGTCACTGGTATTCTAGTACGCCTCTTGCTCATTGATGACGAGATAGAACTCACCAGACCTTTGCAGGCATTTTTACAACAACAGGGCTATTCTGTCATGATTGCTGATTCTGGCGAACAGGGCTGGGAGTTATGGCAACGGGAAAAGTTCCAGCTGGTGATTCTGGATTGGTTGATGCCAGGACTATCGGGGTTAGATTTGTGTCGTCGCCTGCGCCAAGTTGACCCCTCGGTGCCCATTTTGTTCCTTACCGCTAAGGATACCCTCGACGATCGAGTCACTGGTTTGGAATCAGGGGCGGATGACTATCTAGTGAAGCCCTTCGAGCTGCGGGAACTGTTGGCACGGGTGCGGGCACTACTCAGACGGGTGAATGTTAGTTGTCCTAGGGGTTCGCTCCTCAGTTATGGGGATTTGTCCCTTGATTGCAGCAACTATATTTGTAGAAGGAACGATCGGGTAGTCAATCTGTCAGATAAAGAACTACAGCTGTTGCATTTCTTCTTGCAAAATCCCCATCGGTTGATCCCTCATAGTGAGTTGATTAATTATTTGTGGGGGGAGGAAAATACACCCAATAGCAATGCCTTGGTGGCGCAAATTAAACTACTCCGCCGTAAAATTGATAGTAATTCTGACCAGCCTCTAATCCACACAGTTTATGGCAAGGGTTATTGGTTTGGGCGTAAAAATTAGGGATGGACTTGGGCGAGAATGGCGGCTAATCGATCGTAGTCGTCTTTCAAGAGATTGCTTAAGAATCTACCTGCCTGTACCAACCAGTTGCGATCGCATTTACGCACTTGGTAGACATCCCGCAGAATAGCGCTAATCAGTTCATCAGTGGGAATGCCTGTTGCCTGCCAGAGGGAGCGCAAAAAGTGGAAAGAGGCGGTGAACTGCTCAATTTCCTGGGGAGTACAAAAATAAACGCCCTGGTGAATTTGGGGGGGACGGCTAGGCAGGTGTTGATAGATGGTTCCCTTGTGACTGAAGCCCAGTAATTTGACTTTTACTTCTGTCTTGAAGAGGGCAAAAATATGGGGTTGTTCCTCCCGTAGTTGTTTTAAGCCCATACCCAGGGCCCGCGCCTTGTGTACAGAATCGATCGGGCTGGTGGTCACATGGTAAATTACACCGTAAATAATCACGGGATTGTCTTTCTCTTCATCAAAGGACTTTACCCAACTGGCAAAGGGCGGCATCACGGCAAAATCCAGGTTGTCTGGCTCTAAGCACTGGGCTAGGTATTCTGTTGTACTGGTTTCGATTACCTCCGCAAACCGATCGGTTACAGATAAAACCATAAATTTCCTCTGCTTAGTTGTTGCCTTGTCGTTTAGTTCGTCTTAGACTCAAGAATATATCCGATCGGTCAGCTATGCTCAACTTTGTCAAACTCAGTGCCCAAATGGCAGGAATGTCATCTCATCTAGCGGAAGAAGTCAATCATCTAGCGCGCAAAGGTAGTTGGGCTTTATCTCTGTTAGATGAGTTACAACAAAAACAAACAGAGTTACAAGACAAGTTTCAGAGTTATCGATCGGGTTTCCCTTTCACCTGCGCCACACCTGTTGACCTTTCCCCCCACTTGGTATCACCTCTGACTAGCCCCCACACAGTGATTGCTACGGATGGTTCCCAGATTGCCCCCAGTCGCCATGAGATCGCTTACTGTTATTTGATCAACATTGGCAGAGTGGTTTTGCACTACGGTACGGGCGAATATCCCACCCTCGACAGCGTGCCTGAGATTTACTACAAAGCCACTGACCTTGCCAAAGCCAGACAATGGGGAATCAGCCCAGAAGAGTGGATGGGACTACAACGGCGGGTAGCTGAGGTGAAGAATTTGACAGAACTGTGTCTTGCCCACACCAGAAATACTCCCCTCCTTGCCCTAGAGGATGGCTCTCTCATCCACTGGTACCTGGAAGCCTATCCCGCTGAAGCGAGAAGGGAGTTTCTCACACCAATCCTGGCTTGCTGGGATGAATTAGCAGCGCGGCGCGTTCCCCTGGTGGGTTATGTCAGTGCCCCCCGATCGGTGGAAATCACTAATTTTCTCCGCCTGCTAGTGTGTCCCTACGGTGTGCCCGAATGCACCAAACATTGCTCCCATCTAGCTTTGGAAGATGCGCCCTGCAGTAAACTCCACCCCCTGCGGGATGCCACTCTTTGGCAGAAATGTCTGCCCCCTGGCTATAGCTGTGGACTGTGGCGCAGTCAAGCCCGCATCCTAGAGGAGTATGGTGATCATTCCATCTATGTGACGTACCTCAACATCGGTGATGAAATTGCTCGTCTGGAAATGCCTGCCTGGACTGCCCTTGACCCCTATCTCCGTCAACAAGCCCTCAGCATAGTTTACGCCCAGGTGCAAAAAGGCTATGGTTATCCCGTCGCCCTGGCGGAAGCCCACAATCAAGCAGTGGTGACCAGCAGCGATCGTCGTCGTTTCTTCCTCCTCCTGGAGCAGCAGTTGATTAAATCAGGTCTGACCCAAATTGGTGTTTCCCTAAAAGAGACCCGCAAGCGCCGCAGTATTGCCTAAAATTGCTAAAAACAGCCCTCTCCCCCCTATGCCCCAACCCGCTTGGTTTAGCCTCCCCGTTTCCGATGTTGTGCACTATTGGCAAACTGACCCCGATCGGGGCTTGGATTACACGACTGTCCCCCAACGGCAAAGGGAGTTTGGTAAAAATGAATTACCCCAGGGCAGCACCCGCTCCCTTCTGCGCATCTTCTACGAACAATTTACCAATGTCATGCTGGTTCTGTTGTTGGGAGTAGCGGTGGTGTCAGGGGGCTTAGATTGGTATGAGCAGGAATTTCCCAAGGATGCCCTAGCGATTCTGGCGATCGTGTTCCTCAATGCAGCTTTGGGGTTTGTGCAGGAGAGTCGGGCAGAAAAAGCTTTGCAATCCCTCAAACAACTCTCAGCTCCCCTTGCGCGGGTGGTGCGGCAGGGCATAGTTCAGGACATCAAGTTCCCCGAAGTTGTCCCTGGAGACATTATCCTGTTGGAAGCGGGTATGCAGGTGGCTGCTGATGCCAGACTCATTGAAGCTGTCAACTTACAAGTGCGGGAAGCTGCCCTCACAGGAGAATTTCAGCCCATCACTAAAGACAGTAACGTAGTCTTCCCCTGGGATACGCCAATTGCCGATCGCCTCAACATGGTCTATCAGGGCACAGAGGTAATCCAGGGGCGCGGGAAGGGAGTTGTGGTAGCTACGGGTAAGCAGACTGTTTTAGGACAGATTGCCCAATCCTTGGAAACTGTAGAAGCAGAACCCACCCCCCTGCAACGCCGTATGGAACAGCTCAGCCGTGCTCTGGTCACAGGGGCATTGATTTTAGTGGGAATTGTTGTTGCAATTGGGGTTATGAAAAGCGGTGTTTTGGGGTCAGAAAACTTGACCTGGAGCAGGTTTTGGCGGGAGAGCAACCTAGAAATTCTCCTCAATACTTCCCTCAGTATGGCAGTGGCAGTTGTGCCTGAAGGCTTGCCGGCTGTCGTTACGGTTACCCTCGCTTTGGGCACCCAGAGGATGGTAAAACGCAATGCTCTCATCCGCAAATTGCCCGCTGTGGAGACCCTTGGCTCGGTCACGGTCATCTGTACGGATAAAACAGGAACACTAACCCAAAACAAGATGGTAGTGGACACGATCGTGCTGCCCCAGACGACAGCCCTGGTGACGGGGGAAGGCTACCAACCGACGGGCAAATTTGTGGTAGAGGGGCTGCCCCTGACTGAATTCAGTGACCACTTTACCTACCTGTTCTACGCCTGTGCCCTCTGTAATGACGCGCGGTTACAGTTCGAGAAAGATTGGCAGGTTCTGGGTGACCCGACAGAAGGAGCACTGTTGACCCTAGTGGCTAAGGCAGGTATTGACCCCGATCGCTTACGCCAGCAATTCCCCCGCCGCCATGAGATTCCCTTCACTGCTGAACGCAAACGTATGTCCGTATTCTGCCCCCCCTATATTTTCACCAAGGGTTCGGTGGAGAGTGTCTTAGACTGCTGCCAATTCCTCTACACTGACCAAGGGGATGTAGCAATTACCCTCAACGATCGGGAAACAATTTCCTGGCACAATGAACTACTAGCGCGGCAGGGAAAACGGGTATTGGGGGTTGCCTATGCCACTGACCGGCAGGATTTGCAGGAGGAGGGGTTGACTTGGTTGGGTTTAGTGGCTATGCGGGATGCCCCCCGCCCAGAAGCAAAAGCTGCGGTTGCCCTCTGTTACCAAGCCGGTATTCGCCCCATTATGATCACGGGAGACTATCCCACCACTGCCCAAGCGATCGCTTTAGAACTCGGTATCCTCCAAGAAAGCCAGCCCCCCATCACAGGCAAAGAACTAGCCACTATGGATATGACCCAACTCCGCCAGGTAGTTGCCCACCACCAGGTATTTGCCCGCGTCAACCCTGAACACAAGCTAGCGATCGTGCAAGCCCTACAACAAAATGGCGAATTCGTAGCAATGACAGGGGATGGCATCAACGACGCACCCGCCCTCAAGCAAGCAAACATTGGTATCAGCATGGGCATAGCAGGAACAGACATTGCCAAGGAAGCCAGTGACATGATTTTGCGGGATGATAATTTTGCCACCATTTTGGCGGCAGCGGAAGAGGGCAGGGTAGTCTATGCCAACATTCGGCGATTCATCAAATACATCCTGGGGAGCAACATTGGTGAGGTCTTGACAATTGGGATGTCCCCCCTCCTAGGCTTACCTGATGTCCCCCTGACCCCCTTGCAAATCCTGTGGATGAATTTGGTAACAGATGGCTTACCTGCTCTAGCCTTGGCCGTGGAACCAGGGGAAGCAGACATAATGAAACAGCCACCCATCAACCCCCAGGAAAGTATCTTCGCTAGAGGACTGGGCAGCTATATCATCCGCGTTGGTATTGTCTTTGGCTCCCTTACAATTGCTTTGATGCTGTGGGCCTATGCCACTCCCTCTGCCCACTGGCGCACCATCGTCTTTACCACCCTGTGTCTAGCCCAGATGGGGCACGCTCTATCCTGCCGCTCCGATCGCTACTTACTCTTCCACCTCTCCCCTTGGGGTAATCCGTTTTTACTGGGAGCCGTTATCTGCACCACCGCTCTACAGATTTTGCTCCTCTATGTACCCGTCCTACGGCAATTTTTCGGGACTGAGGTCTTGAGTTTAGGAGAGTTGGGTCTCTGCCTGGGGGCAAGTGTAGTGATATTCCTCACGATCGAGGCGGACAAACTCCTTAGGAAGGGATAACAGTGACTGCCTGTCTATTCCCCGTGTTGCGAATGCCCACCACCATATAGGTTTTGGCATCCCTAGAGAACTTGGCACCTACTTTGAGGGGGGTTTCCAGCACAACCGTACCCAAAAAGCGCTGATGGGTATCCATCATCAGGTATTGCATAGAGATTGTCCTTAAATGTGTGAGCGGGTCTATGATTATATCCTAGCAGGAAGATAATTTCCAGTATCCACCTACTGGGAGTTGCGGTTACGCTTGAGGATTTCCCGCGCCATGTTGAGGTAGTCCTGCTCCCCTTCCAGGCGAGGAATGGTGACCGATTGCACATCGATCGTGGGGGCATCTAGGTCGAAGGTATCAGGGATGGTGCTGATCGTACGGCGGTCATTGGGCAGTAAATTGGGGCGATGCACAAGATACAAAATGCGGTCGCCCTCCATCCAGGTAATATTGGCGGGGACGATTTCTAAACGATCGTTCCGTTCATACATCAGGGGCAGGAGGAGATTAGCAGTGTAAAAAATGTTGAATTGGGAGAGCTGGCGATCGATATCTTTGCCTAGCACTACTTCTCCTAATTTGCATTCCTGTTGATTGATATACTGATTCCAGGTTTTAATCGGTACACGGTAACCAAAGGCAGGGATAATATCACTCATTTCTTCCACTTGAGGGGGATAGACAGCAAAAACGCGGGAAGGGCGAAACTCCTCTAGGGCGCGCTGGGCTAGAACCAGGTTGACATCGGTATTGACAGTCAGGGCAATGAAAGTCCCTACGCCGTCCAAACCAGCGGAATTAAGAGTATTGACATCTAAGCCACTGCTGACAAAAGCAGGAATATTATTTTCCTGGGCGCGGCGGCAGGAGTCAGGGTTAGTATCAATGACAGCGACCTTTTTCCCCCGCTCTTTGCAAATACGGGCAAGAAAGAGACCTAAATCGTTGGCACCGACTATTACTAAATTGGACAAACTAGGGTCATCCTTCAACCGTAGCAACTTTGCCACCCCACTCGCCGTTAATCCCTGCAAAAATACAGTCATTAAAATCGTCAAAAACACCTGGGCTTTCACTGCTTCCCCCCCACTGATGCCCCTTTGGGTCAATAACAAAGAAAAGAGAGAAGCCACGGAAGCTGCCACGATCCCCCTAGGAGCACACCAAGCTAAAAAAGCCTTTTGCCGCCAATTCAGATTACTATTCCAAGTACAGACCAAGACACTCACAGGACGAATGATAAACATGAGGGTCAAAACCGTGTAAACCCCACCCCAGCCCAGAGCAAACAAACTGGGAATCGACAAATTAGCTGACAGAAGAATGAAGACCACAGAAATAGTCAAAAGAGTTAGTTGACCCTTAAACCGCAACAACAATCTTTCATCGGGAATGGCAGCCGCTCTGACCATGATCCCTGTTAACACCGCCGTTGTTAAACCTGACTCACTTTCTATCGATTGGGCTAAACCTGCTAAACCGAGTACCGCTGCTAGGACTACGGAACTCTTGAGGTCATCGGCTAAAAACTGCGATCGTTTCAAAAACTCCCCCAGGATGTATCCCCCCACAATCCCGATCGCTCCTCCGATGCCCAAGCGGGAGATCAATCCCTTGACAACCTCAATAGCACTGGCATCCCGATTCAAGACCACATTCAACACTGCCACCGCCACGATCGCCCCCACCGCATCAATCAGCACCCCCTCCCCTTCCAAGAGCGTGCTCAAGCGCTTATCAACACCAATATTCTTCAACAGGGGATTGATGACCGTTGGGCCTGTGACCACCACTAAAGAGGCATAGAGGAATGCCAACTGCCACGGAAATTCACTGAAGTAATGGGCAGCTACTCCCCCCCCCACTAGGGTAAACAGAGCACCGATGGTAACTAGATTGCGCAAACTGCCCGACACTCTGCCCAAATCCTGCAACTTGAGGTTTAGTCCCCCTTCAAACAAAATTAAAGACACAGATAGAGAGACAATCACTTCCAGTCCTGTGCCTAAATCCTGGGGGCGCACCCACCCCAACCCATCGTTACCCGCAATAATGCCAAAAATTAACAGAAAAACAATGCTGGGCAGCTTCAGATAGTTAGCAATAACCTGTGCTAGTACCCCAGAACCGATCGTGATTATCATCATTGCTGTTAGCTCTGGGGCGTTATCCATGAGCAGGCGTACTAGTTATACCCAAGACTTCCTCCTATAGTAGCATTACCTATCATCTACCCAGATCATGGAACCCATTGATGATCTGTTGACAGGTGTGGGCAAGGGCTGCCAGTTCCGCCCGATCAGTAGTTTTAGGGGGAGGTAGCAATTCGCCAAAGCGGACAGTGACGGGGGCAAGGCGCGGTACCTTGGCTCCCTTGGGCAGGATGGCATGGGTACCCCAGAGACAGGCAGGCAGGATAGGCACTTGGGCTTTAGCGGCAATCAACATTGCTCCCAGCTTAGGTTCTGTAATTTTGCCATCGAGGGTGCGCGTCCCCTGGAGAAAAATTCCTGTTGCCCAACCCTGGGCTAGAAATTGCAGTGCCCTACGAATAGCTTGACGGTCAGATTCTCCCCGCCGCACAGGATAGGCACCATAGAGGCGAATAGCTTCCCGCAGGACAGGAATACGGAACAGTTCCTCTTTTGCCATAAAAGCAACGGGACGACCAACACAGTTAGAAAGCAAAGGAGGGTCAAAATCGCTAGCATGATTGCTTACTACCACAAACCCTCCCCGTTTTGGCACGTGCTCTGCCCCATAGACCCGCCCCCGCAATAGACCGTAGAAAGTGGGTGCTACCACTGACCACTTGAACAGGTGGTACATAAACAGATAGAAGGGCGGCTCGCGGCGATCGGACAACTCCTCTGCCATGGTTTTAGTTACTGAAAGACAGAAGGAAATCCCACTTTAATATCTTCTACGACACCATCCCTAAGTACCACATCTACTTGCATCAAAGCAATCAAGTTATCCCCCTTGCCCACAGGGAAGAAGCTCTCCAGTTGCCCCTGGTTAACTTCCTGTTCTAGCTCCAATACTTGCACCTGATTTAGTTGTTGCAGTAGTTGATTTTTTTGTTGTAGTACCTCTGTCTTCTTTTGATTCATTTCCACACGAATACTGTCAATCTGGCGCTGCACTTCGATCGGGATGGGCTTTATAGTCTGCCGTTCAATTTCTGTAATAGCACGGTTGCCTTGGCTGTCGATTTGTTGAATTTGGCTATCGCACTGGGCAATCATTGCCTGTAATTGCTGTTGCATTTCCTCTTTCCAGCGGGGGGTGACAATGACTTTAATGTTGACAGTGCGCTTGAGCAGCAGTTGGTTCGCAAAATCGATGGAGGTCATAGTTAGTCCATGAAACACCCTGCTAATCATACCCGTTTTTGGCAATTACAACACAGTTTCTCCCCCGGTGTTTGGCTTGATAGAGGGCGCTGTCTGCCCGCTGAATTAGTTGATCGATGCTAATAGTATCACTATCCCTCGCTGCTACCCCCACACTGACTGTGTATTTGATGATGCTGTCCCCCAGCGGGATCACCATCTCCTCTACCGCTTTGCGGAGACGCTCGGCCACACACTCTGCCCCCAACCGATCGGTTTCCGGTAATAGGATGGCAAATTCTTCCCCGCCAAATCTAGCCATAATATCCGTATGGCGCACAACCCGTACAATCAATTCCGCCAGGGCAATGATGGCTTGGTCACCGATCGGATGCCCGTAATTGTCGTTGATCCGTTTGAAGTGGTCAATGTCGACTAGTAGTAAGCTTAGAGGTCTATGATGACGTTGGGCAAGAGCTAGGACCCTGTTAGCACAATCCAAGAAATGACGGCGGTTAGCCAGTCCCGTTAAGACATCCTGATTTGCCTGCTTTTCTAAACTCTTCTCCAAGAGAAAGCGCTGCCGTCGCGCCCGATCGGTCAGTAGTCCCAACACACAAAACAAGAGACAAGTGGCTAGCAGGAAAATGTTAGCATTCAGCCAGAGAAACCGATCGGTGCGATTTAGCCACATCACCACATTGGGAATTACAAAGAAACCAAAGGCACTGATACTTAAAGTTGCTGATGAGGGGGGAGGAATTACCGCTAAAACTAGCGGGAAAAAAGTCAAGGCGGTTGTGCCATAGAGAAGACCAGAGTTGAGGGAAATCAGAATAATAGATTGGGCGAGATGGCTAATTAAGGCACTAGTATAGCTCAGCAAAAAAGTAAATCTATGCAGGCGCGGTAGGAAGGATAGAAAAAATATTGCCAGGGAAAAACTAGCGGCTATCCCGCGCTTAAATAGGGTAGAATTAGCTGACTGCGGGTCGATATAATAATCCCAAAAAACAAAGCTGAGGAGGAAACAACAGTTAGCTAGGCAAAGAAAACGTGCGACCAAAAGATTCCTTTGGCTTTGAGCATAAACATACTCTGCTTCTATAGCAGGGCTAAAGGTCAGCATACCCCGATACTACCCATGTCTATAATTTGTATATCACACCATTCAATAGCGTAACTTGGCAAAAACTTGCTGATAATTTATCATAAATTTCTCTAATATCTAACTACTGCCGATGCTGAAATACTTCTGGCTATGGTTACTGCTCAGTTGTCCCAGTTGGAGTATATGTCCCCATCAGCTATCAGCCGAATTGCAACGACAGTGGTCAGAATCGAGTGCCCGATTAGGGATAGTAGTGCGCACTAAAGATCAAATAATCGTTGACCTCAATGGGGAACAAGCTTTTATTCCTGCTTCCCTGCAAAAATTGTTTACCACTGCCGTAGCTCTCCGCAAATTGGGGCCAGAATTTCGCACCAATACTACTCTCACTGTTCAGCCTGACGGTAGTTTACAAGTTAGAGGCGGTGGAGACCCTAGTTTTAGTTCCCCCCATGCTCTACCTGCTCTCGTTGCCCAGATCAAGCCAGGCAATATACCCATAACCAAAATCGAGATAGCAGGGGAACCCTGGGGACCACCCCACGGCTATGGTTGGGAATGGTCTGACCTCAGTGCCCCCTATGCCCCCCCTATCGGTGGTCTCGTTATCGATGGCAACATTTTGCCCTGGCGGTTAGACCCTAGTTTTAGTTGGCAATACCCCGATCGAGCCCTCAATTGGCAGGTGGAGAATCGCGTGCAACTGGGCACAACAGATACTCTGCAAATAAAAGTGCAAGGGCAAAAGTTAATCCTAGAGGGGACAATTCCCAAAGCGATCGAGTACGCCACACCTATTCCTGACCCCCAACAACAATTTGTCAATTTGTTGCACGCAGAATTACAGAAACAGGGTTTAACAAAGGTGGAGCCAGGGACGGCAATCCTTTTTTCTCCTCCCCTCACAGAACTGATTAAAACTATTAACAAGGAGAGTGACAATCTCTACGCTGAGCAGGTTCTCAGACTACTGGGCAGACAATTTCGTCAGCCAGACCAGGACTACGAAACTACGGGGAGAGAAATCGTTAAACAATTTGTAACCACAGAGGGTTTCTATATTGCCGATGGATCAGGCTTATCCCGCCACAACCAGGCCACGCCCCACCAAATTGCTGCCCTCTTGCTCCAGATGACCCCCAATCCCCACTTCCGTAACAGCCTGTCCCAGGCAGGTAAAGATGGCACCCTCGCCCACCGCCTATCCCACCTCTCTCTCCAAGCTAAAACAGGTACCTTACGGGGCATCAGCGCTCTGGCAGGCTATCTTGCTCCCCCCCGCCATCCTCCTTTGGTGTTTGTCGTCATGGTTAACCAGAGTCTACTCCCTAGGGAGCAACTGCGCCAGAAAGTCGATCAACTAGTTACCACGATCAATGACTTAGAACTTTGTGAGCGATCGCGTCCCTCATCTTGACAAATAAGCGCTTTTTGCGCATGTAGAGGTAATCAGCATCCGTACCAGGGGCATGGAATTCTACCACCTGTCCCGTCTTAGTATCCAGGATCAGCAAGTAGTCACACACCTCACACTCCGTCTTGACCTGACCTGCTAAAGGTAAATGATGCCGCTCGGCATAGGCACCACAATTCGGACAACGCACCATCTCTACCAAAGCCATAATCCACCTCCCCGCTTAAAAATTTTTATTAAAAAGCAACGTTTCTAAACAGTTATTTAGAACAACTATAGTAGCCGTATTATAGTTTATGCAATTACGTTATTTTTCCTTCTCCAGGTATAGGCTCTATGCCTTGAAACCCGCTCGCTAGTGGTAAATGCTACTCTACGTAAGTAATCACGCAATTCTAAAGAAAAGATTAAAAAATCCGATCGAGATTAAATTCTGCCAAGCCAATTAGAGATTTTTTGTAGGGGGACTGGGGCAAAAACTCCAGCGCTTGCACGGCTAGTTTGGTATGCTGCTTTGCCAGTTCTTTGGCGCGTTCAATCCCAGAGCTTTGTTCAACTAAAGCTAGAGCAGCAGTGAGGTCGAGTTCTTCTTTGAGCTCGCGGGCAATGAGAGTATGGAGCTGGGGCTTTTCTTCCAAGGCAAAAATGACGGGGGCAGTGAGGTTGCCATCCTTAAGGTCAGAGCCAGCGGGTTTGCCTAAAGTTTCCGTGGAGCTGGTGAAATCTAAAATATCGTCCATGATCTGAAAGGCAATGCCAAAATGCTTGCCAAACAAATAAAACTGTTCACATTCCCCAGGGGAACGATCGCTCAGTACCGCTGCTGCCTTACAACTCCCCGCCATAAGGGAGGCTGTTTTGTAAAAACTTTTTTCTAAATAGTCGTTGAGGGTGATGGTCACATCAAAAGCAGTCAAACTCTGGCGAATTTCCCCTTCCGCAAAATCTTTGATGACTTTCGATAACAGTTTGACAACTTCTAAATTGTCGAGATTTGCTAGATACCAAGAAGATTGGGCAAACAGAAAATCCCCCGCTAAAACCGCAATCCGATTGCCAAAATAAGAATTAACAGTAGGAATGCCCCGCCTCACTTCCGACTCATCGATGACATCATCGTGAACAAGGCTAGCAGTATGAATCATCTCGGTAATTTCTGCCAAACGGCGGTGACGGGGAGTAATATCCCCTGCTTCCATAGTTGCCCTGGAAGTCAACAGCACTAGGGCAGGTCGTAATCCCTTCCCCTTTGCTTCAAATAAATGCTCGGCTGCGGCACGTAAAATGGGATGGCTAGCTCCCACTAGGTCTTTGAGGTTCTGGGTCAATAGCTGTAGATCGTCCTGCACAGGTGCGAGGAGGTCAGCGATCGTTACAGTTCTAGAACCCATAGCCATTTACATATCTTCATACCAATTGTAAAAGAACTTGCCTGTCCTGCCGATGGGTTTAGGCGAAATCTCCCCCAGGGGGTACTAGAGCATAGACAAAATCGCTTGAGCGGCTTGGGTGGTGGCAGTGCCATCGCCTAATTTGCTTTTCACGACTGCGTATTGTTTTAGCATCTCCCCCCGTCGCTGCTCGTCCTGCAGTAATGCCAGGCAGGTGTGAGCAATTCCTTGGGGCTCTACTTGTTCCTGGAAAAATTCGGGCACTACTTCTGTCATCAAGACCAGGTTGACAGGAGACATGAAGGGAATCTGGAAGCGGAAAATGCGGCGGGCTACCCAGGCGGTCAGGGCACTGACACGGTAGAGGACAACTTGGGGTACACCCAGCAAAGCAGTTTCTAGGTTCACCGTACCAGATTTGGACAGAGCGAGGTCGGCAGCCCGAATAGCGTGATGGGCATTCTCCACTACTTGGATGGGCAGTCCAAAGGCAGCAATTAGACCTTCCACTTGGGGGCGGTAGCGGGGGAGGGAAAGGGGCAGTAAAAATTGCACCGAAGCTAATTGTTGGCGCAACAGGCGGGCTACCTCTAGCATCACGGGGAGTAGAAAGTAAATCTCCTGGCGGCGGGAGGCGGGTAAGAGGGTCACGACCAGGGCATCAGAGGCAATGCCCAATTCCCTACGACAAACACCCCGATCGGGTACCTGTGCCATCATCTCCACCAGGGGGTGCCCCACCCAAGTTACATTTACCCCCTTGCGGCGGTAATACTCTGCTTCAGCGGGGAAGACAGCCAGGATGCGATCGGTAAACTGCGTAATTAGCTGGGTATTGTTGCCAAACTCCCACACCCATTCCTGGGGGGCAATGTAGTACACAATGGGGACAGCAAAATTACGTTTGAGGAATTTCCCCATCGCGAGGTTGGGGGTGACATAATCAATGAAGACTGCTAAGTGGGGAGGGTTTTCCCACAGTTTCTGTCTGACTTGCTGTTGTATTTGAAATGAAGGAACAATAAATGGGAGCGCTTCTAGTAAGCCAATGGAACCGATCGTTGCCGTATTACCCCACAGGGTTACGCCCGCCCTAGCCATCTTTTCCCCCCCTAACCCTGAGATCGTCAACGGCATATTTTTTGCCTGGGCTTCCCGATACAGTGCTTGGGCTAGTGCCGCTCCCTGTAAGTCCCCCGACACTTCCCCTGTACTAATAAAAATCCGATAGGTCATCGGCGAATTTCAAAACGATAAAAGACCCGATCGGGGACAGGGACATATTCCACTTTTTCGACCTTAGACTCCCTAGTGCCCTGATAGCACCACTGGATCATCGCTTCCACCTGGGCGCGACTGCCGGCAAACATAGCTTCTACCCTGCCATCGGGTAAATTTTGTACCCAACCCGTTACCCCTAATTTCTGTGCCATGCGTTGGGTAGCGTAGCGATAGCCCACTCCCTGGACTTTGCCACTGATCCACACTTGATAGACAACGCGGTCACTCATCAGCTGAACTGGACTCAATCAAGGCTCTACCACTACCCCCAAATCCGTAGTATAGGATAACACAGGCTATCCCCACTGAAATAATATCCCCCCCCAACTCAAGCCCGCCCCAAACCCTACTGCCATAATCTTATCCCCCGGTTTAATTTGTCCTGCCCGCACATACTCAGCCAAGGCAATGGGAATAGAAGCCGCTGAAGTATTCCCCACCTGGGCAATGTTACTGACCATCCGGCGGGGTTCCACCCCCAACCGCTCTGCTACGGCATCAATGATGCGCTGGTTTGCCTGATGTAAGATGTACCAGTCAATCTCTTGGGGTTGATGGTTGGCTGCCTGGAGAATTGCCTCGATCGTTTCTGGCACCTTTGTCACGGCAAAACGATAGACTTCCCTGCCGTTCATGTAAATAGGAGCAAAACAAGCCCGATCGGGGTCATAGGGCAAATTCAACAGTTCATAGCCCTTGCCATCCGTTGCCATCGCAAAGCCTAGGAGACTCTCCCCTGCCCCCTGACTGACCAAAGCTGCCCCCGCCCCATCCCCAAACAAAATACAAGTACGGCGGTCTTGCCAGTCCACCCACCGCGAGAGTACATCTGCCCCAATTACCAAAATATGGCGATATGTCCCCGCCCGCACAAATTGTGCTGCTGTAATCAGCCCAAAAACAAATCCCGAACAAGCGGCTGTTAGATCAAAGGCTACCGATCGGTTTGCCCCCAACCTTTGTTGCACCTGGGCGGCTGAACCAAATAGATCGTCGGGAGTAGAAGAAGTGAGCAAAATCAAATCCAGCTCCTGGGGAGCGATACCAGTGCTAGTCAAGGTCTGCATCCCCGCTTCTACCGCTAGTTGCACCAGAGCATCGGGAGACTTAGCTGCAATTCGCCGTTCCTTGATGCCCGTGCGCGTGAAAATCCACTCATCGGATGTTTCCACTTGTTGCGCTATCTCATCATTGGTAATTACCCGCTGGGGAAGCGCTGCCCCATGTCCCCAAATTCTTACCCCCCTCATTGATCAAGGGCTTCTTTTAGTTGTTCCAGGAGTCGGTTTTGTACCGCATCCCGTGCTACCCGCACGGAGTGATAGAGACCCGTGGCTTTGGAACTGCCATGCCCAATCACACAAATCCCCGCTACCCCCAACAGCAAGCCGCCGCCATATTCGTCGTAATCCATTCTTTCTTTTACTTTCGCTAGATTGGGTTGGAGGAGGGCGCAACCTAACTGACCGTGCCAACCCCTAGGTAGCTCTTCTTTGAGAATTTGCATTGCCACCAAGCCCACTCCCTCGGCAAACTTAAGGAGCACATTCCCCGTAAAACCATCGCAGACAATCACATCAAACTTACCCGACATCACATCCCTGCCTTCAGCGTTGCCCGCAAAGGGTAAATCACTCTCCCGCAACATCTGGTAGACTTGCACTGCTAAATCATTGCCTTTGACTGCTTCTTCCCCAATGTTCAGTAAACCCAATCTGGGGGACTGCACCCCCAAGGCTAAACGGCTAAACAACACTCCCATCGTGGCGAACTGATAAAGAAACTTAGGACGGCAATCCACATTTGCTCCCACATCCAATAACAACACAGGTTTGTGGGGAACTAGTGTCGGTAGTAATGCCCCGATCGCCGGTCGATCAACTCCCTTCAACCTACCTAATTTCAGCAAAGCTGCTGCCATTGCTGCCCCTGTATGCCCCGCTGAGACCACTGCCTGGGCTTCCCCCTGTTTCACTAAGTCCATGACTACATTGATGGAGGCTTGGGGCTTTTTGCGCAGCGCTTCGAGGGGCTCCTCCGCCATACCAACTTGTTCCTGGGCAGGCACGATCGTGATGCCTCTGACCTTGGGAGGTAGATACTGCTTGATTTGCCCTTCCTCCCCCACTAGGAGAATCTCCACACCCAAACGATCGGCTGCCAGCACTGCCCCCGCCACTATTTCTTTGGGAGCGTGATCGCCCCCCATGCCGTCGACTGCAATCCGCACTGAGACTTTTCTTGAACTGCCCCTGGCATTGTATCACGCTGTGCACCCAAATTTTTACATCCTTTCCAATACAGGAATACCTAAGAGACTTAAACCAAGTTGCAGAGTACGGGCGGTAATGTCACAGAGAGCAAGACGGGAGTTACGCTCTAGGTCTTCTGCCTGGAGAATGGGGCATTGGTCATAGAATTGATTGAATTTTTGGCTCAGTTCAAATAAATACTGACAGAGACGATTGGGCATGAGGTCTATTGCTACGGCATCGATCACTTCGGCAAATTGCAACAGATGTTTGGCTAAGACAATTTCGCTACCATGCCTGATGTGGATGGGTAAAGAACGATCGATGGGTTTTGTTGCTTTTCTGCCAATTCCCTGAATTCTGACATAGGCATAGAGGAGATAGGGAGCGGTATTCCCCTGCAAAGACAACATCTTGTCAAAACTAAAGACATAGTTACTGTTGCGATTTTGGCAGAGATCGGCATATTTGACGGCAGCAATGCCTATGACTTGTGCTACTGCTTGCTTGAATTCCAAGGGTGCATCGGGATTGCGACTATTGATGTCAGCAAAAGCACGTTCTACTGCTTCACTGAGTAACTCCTTGAGGGCAACGGTATCTCCCGATCGGGTCTTAAATTTTTTCCCATCTTCACCCAAGACCAAACCAAAGGGGACGTGTTCCACCTTGACATGGGCAGGCAACCATCCTGCCCGTTTGGCTACCTGAAAGACCTGGGCAAAATGATCCGCCTGTCCACTATCTGTAACATAGATGATCCGATCGGCTTTGTCCACATTAACGCGGTAGCGCAGTGCCGCTAGGTCCGTTGTGGCATAGTTGTATCCACCGTCAGACTTTTGCACAATCAGAGGTAATGGCTTTCCCTCTTTATTCTGAAATCCCTCTAAAAAGACACATTTAGCCCCCTCGTCTTCTTGTAACAGTCCTTTGTCAGCTAAGTCCTTGATCACCTCAGGCAAAAAAGGATTGTAAAACGACTCCCCCCTCTCTTCTAACTTTATGTCCAGGATTTCGTATATTTTTTGAAATTCCCGCCGCGACTGTTCACACAGTAATTGCCAGGCCTTTCTGGCAGTTGGTTCGCCTGACTGTAAATCAACTACTGCTAAACGTGCCCTTTCTCTGAAGTCTTCATCCTCGTCAAACCGTTTTTTCGCTTCCCGATAGAAATTGACCAAATCCCCCAATGCTAAAACATCGGATTCCACCAGTGCCTGGGGAAACGCCTCCTTGAGATGGGTGATCAACATGCCAAACTGTGTCCCCCAATCCCCTACGTGGTTCAGCCGTAACACCTGATGCCCCAAAAACTCTAAAATGCGGGCAATACAATCCCCGATAATGGTAGAACGCAAATGACCGACATGCATTTCTTTAGCAATATTGGGACTGGAAAAATCCACTACTACCCGCTGCGGCGGCTCTGCCAGAGGCACTCCTAACCGATCGTCTTGCCAGGCGGCAAACAATTTGCGATTGATATAGTCTACTTGCAAACGTAAGTTGATAAAACCAGGGCCCTCGATCGTGGGTGTTTCTGCTATATCGGCAATGTCTAAATTGTCCACAATAGTTTGGGCAATATCCCGGGGTTTAGCCCCCAATTGCTTTGCTAAAGGCATAGCATCATTGCACTGGTAATCACCAAACTTCGGTTCCTTGGCTGCAGTCACCTGGGGGTCAATTTCTAACTGTAATCCCTTACTGATAGCTGCGCGAAACCGTGCCTTTAGTTCCACTAAAACTGACATAGCTAAATATCTAACTCCGCTAAACTCAACTTCGGTCCATAGGTCTCGATAAATTCCCGTCTCGGTCCCACCTTATCCCCCATCAAAATTGTAAAGATACGATCGGCTTCCGCTGCATCCTCAATAGTTATCTGTTTTAATTTTCTGGTAGCAGGATTCATCGTTGTTTCCCACAGTTGTTGCGGCATCATTTCCCCCAATCCCTTGAATCTTTGGATGGTGTAGTTGGCGTTGGGCGGGAAGGTGCTGAGGAGTTGTTGCAGTTCCCGATCGCTGTAGCAGTATTGAATTTGTTTACCTCTCTCCACCTTGTAGAGGGGGGGGCAGGCAATGTAGATAAAGCCTTGATCCACTAATTCCCGCTGATAACGATAGAAGAATGTCAGTAACAACGTGCGAATATGAGCACCATCCACATCTGCATCAGCCAGGAGAATAATCTTGTGATAGCGCAACTGGTTGATGTTGAATTCTTCCCCTTTAATCCCTAAACCTAGACCAGTAATTAAAGATTGAATTTCCGTACTTTTGTAGATTTTGCTATCCTCTGCCTTCTCGATATTGAGAATCTTACCCTTGATCGGGAGAACTGCTTGAAAATGGCGATCGCGTCCTTGCTTGGCGCTATTGTGAACAAAGACACCGCAACTAAGGGCAAAGTTATGGGTATGGGGTACTTCTATATCATATACATCCATCCTCTCCGTCATTCTTTCTACATTGACGACCCGGCGTGTTTGGAGAGCCAGTCCTTGGTCATCACTAGCGTAAAGGTCACAGGATGTTGCCAGGCTGAGGACAGACCTGTCTGTCACTTCCAGATCACCTGCTAAAACTGCTACCTTTTTCGGCATCTTTATGCCTATCACATTGTGGTAGTAGTTGGACTTCTTCTGTTCACTAACAGTCAAATCAGGGTGGAAAGGCATCAGTACATCTCTGCAGGTGAGTAAGCTAGCAGGTTTGTAACTGCCGTCCCATAGCATAAACAGGTGATCGGGAGTACAGATAATCTGCTCATCCTTGTCAAGGGTAACTTTAACTACCTCTGCCTTTCTCTGGGTAACCCGAGCGTGCAGGATTCTTTCCACACCGATCGTGCCATCCGTGCGGATAGTGTAACAAAAGTTCTGCTTACCCGCTTTCTCTTCCTCTACTAATGCCTTGAAACTGATATTTCTGCCATCTGCCAGGGCAACTAAGGTCTCCCCGGCAAAGCAACCACCAGCGCTGTCCCCTTCTACAATGAATATCTCTGACTCCCTGGGGTCACGGCAACTACAATCTGCTAATTTCCCCGGCAGAGTGGACGACTCTAATGCCGATTTGCGCCGCACTAATTCCCTGGCTTTTCTTGCTGCTTCTGCCGCCTGGAAGGATTGAATCGCTTTTTCTATGATTGTCTGGGCTACTGTGGGATGAAATTCCAAATATTCACTTAAAACTTCCCCGACATAAGACTCCACAATACCTCTTACCTCAGGGTTGCCCAGCTTTGTCTTTGTCTGTCCCTCAAATTCAGGCTCTGGTACCTTCACAGAGATAACCGCTGTCAATCCTTCCCTGACATTTTCCCCTGCTAAGTTACTATCACTCTCTTTCAGCTTTTTTAGCTTTCTAGCAGTGTTGTTGATCGTGCGAGTGAGAACCGCTTTGAGACCTTCTAGGTGTGTCCCCCCATCGATCGTTCTGATATTATTAGCAAATCCCAAGATATTCTCATTGTAGGAATCAGCACACCATTGTAGAGCCACTTCCAGTTGGACGTTATCCTTTTCCCCCTGCACATAGATGATGTCATTGTGCAAGGGTTCTTTTTCTCTGTTCATGTAAGAGACATACTCTTTGATGCCACCGTGATATAAAAACAGTTCCCTTATAGCAGGTGTTTCCCGATGATCAATATATTCAATCTTCAATCCACCGTTTAGATAGGCTAATTCCCGCAGTCTGCCCATCAAAATAGCATTGTCAAAAGCAGTAGTAGTGGTGAAAATCTGGGCATCGGGTTTGAAATGCACCTTGGTACCGCGCCGATCGGTGGATTCGGGGGCAACTGTAACTTCCGTTTGGGGTACACCCCGTTCATAGCGTTGCTGAAAACACTTGCCTTGCCGCCATACCGTCACTTCCACCCACTCTGACAAAGCATTGACCACAGACACGCCCACGCCGTGCAAGCCCCCCGACACCTTGTAGCCACCGCCGCCGAATTTACCCCCTGCCCCTAGGACTGTCATTACCGTTTCCAGGGCTGATTTCCCCGTTTTGGGGTGGATGTCTGTAGGAATACCGCGCCCGTTATCAGTGACAGAGACAGAATTATCGGGGTGCACCTCCACAATAATGTGGTCGCAATAGCCCGCTAGGGACTCATCGACACTGTTATCGACCACTTCAAAGACGAGGTGGTGCAAGCCCTTTGCCCCCGTAGAGCCAATGTACATCCCTGGGCGTTTGCGGACGTGCTCGATCCCTTCTAGGACTTGAATTTTGTCAGCACTGTAGTTGTCTGGCGCTGCTTGGGAGGTAACAGAGCTTGCTTTTGCCATAGTTAAAGACGCGCGCAATGGGACAGGCTTAAATTATACCCTCTCTGGCTCCCATCGGTGAATTTCCCCTCAACAAAACTAGTCTGCAGGAATTTAGGGCTGCCACAGAAAATGCTATTAGTAAAACAAATCGGCTCCTCTATCAATTCTAGGGCAAGTGTAACGAAATTAGCCCCAAACTTAACACTAAATATTGTGCTATAGTAGGTAAAGTACAGAGTAAGTATTGTCACAAAATTATGACAGATGTTTCTGCTGTCAGTGCAGCTAAGTGTGTCTCGGCAACGTTTAAGCAGCAAGAAAAGCTACAAGAAGCGGTGCAACGACTAATCGATCGGGGTATTGCCAGGGACAAAATTTCTATCATAGGGCGCAATTTTCAGACGGAAGCACGGATTACGGGTTTTCTGACCAAAAAAGATGTGATTTTGGATGGCTTTACTACGGGTGCTCTCTACGGGGCGCTATTTGGCTCAGTGCTCAGTTTGCTGACAGGGGTAGGAGTCCTCTTTATCCCTTTTATTGGTACGGTGGTGGCAGCGGGTCCCTTGGCAGCGGCTTTGTTGGGAGCAACAAGTGGGGCAATTTACGGTTCATTGGGAGCGGGATTGGGGTCAGTGTTGATGTCCTTTGGGATGCCCCAAGATAAGGCAGCTATCTATCAAACGCGCGTACAGGCAGGGGAGTTTTTGTTGGTGGTGGAAGTAGAGGCGGACAAAGCAGGACAGATTTTCTTGCTGCTGCAGGGGCTGGGGGGAGAAGAGGTGGCAACGACAGATATGCAAATTCCCTGCACAACGGAAGGCTGTCTTTCTCCCGAAATGAAGGCTGACCTTTCCGAAGAGGCACAAAAAGAATTTGTACAGAGCTACAACCAAGCCCTCCAGGAATCCCCTGAACCCAATAACGCTCTCCTCAGGGCGTGGGAAAAAGTCAAACAATTGTTCAATCGTGACGATCGGGGTATTTTCTCCCAAAGGAAGTGAAATGATCTATCTACCTGTTACTCTTTTTCTCTTTCTTATCCTGCTGTTGACTTTTCCTTTTCTGTGGTTGGTCATCACCTTAGAAGCTGTGCGCATTGCTGTCAGTAAGTTGGGGTTTACCCCTGATGTCTCCTTGCTGATTATTTTGGCAGTAATTGTAGGCAGTACGATCAACATCCCTCTCTATGAACGGGTTTCGCGGGTAGAACTCATCCCCGACTGGCTAGAACTGTGGAGTATGCGCTTCTTTTGGGGAATTCCTCTGCGGCGGATTGAGCAAAAAACGATCGTGGCTGTGAATGTAGGGGGTGGTCTTATTCCCACGGTCTTAGCTCTGTATCAATTCAGTCGTGCCAACCCGTTGCTAATCCTGGCAGTGACAGCGATCGTTACTATTGTCAGCTACTATTCTGCCCAGATTGTGCCAGGGATCGGTATTCAAATGAATGCTTTGGTGGCTCCTCTCACAGCAGCTATGGCAGCCATTTTGGTAACAGGGGGTGTGAACGCACCTCCTATTGCGTTTGCGGGGGGAGTCCTTGGCACTTTGATTGGGGCTGACCTACTCCATCTCCCCCAAATTGAACGGATGACCCCAGGGATTTTGAGTATTGGGGGGGCGGGGGTCTTTGATGGTATTGCTCTGTGCGGGGTGTTTGCTGTCCTGCTCACCTAATCTATCTCTGTCACTACTGTCCCCACTCGGTCTATATCTAGGACAAGATAAACAGACTTGATGCCTTCCTGTTGCCAGGCTTTGACCATGGCTTCCCCGATCGTAGGTGCAACAGCAGGCGTAGCTACTGCTAGCAGGGTAGGACCGGCACCGCTAATAACAACCCCCAAGGCTCCTGCCTCCAAGGCTTGAGTTTGCACCCTCTCCATACCAGGAATCAAACTTTGGCGATAGGGCTGATGCAGACGGTCTTTTAATCCTAGGCGTACCCACTCTGCCTGACCGTGACTTAATCCCTGCAACAAAATTCCCAGGTGGGCACAGTTGAAGACAGCATCTCCCAAGGGGACTTCTTTGGGCAAAATTTGCCGCGCCTTCGCCGTAGAAAGTTCAAACTCAGGAATAGCCACCACCGTCACCAAACTTTCGTGCCAAGGCACAGAGCAAAACTGCCACTCCCCAGGCTTACTGCTTGCCACCAGCTGACATCCCCCCAATACCGCCGGCGCCACATTATCAGGATGACCTTCTATATTCGTCGCCAGCTGCAGAATTTCCAGGGCACTGAGGGGACTACCTGCCAAAGCGTTACCTGCCATCAACCCGCCAATAGCTGCTGTTGCCGAACTGCCCAAGCCCCGCGACAGAGGAATATGCACATCGATGTGGAGGGAAACGATCGGTTTGGTCATCCCCAAGTGGGTGAAGACCTGTTCAAAACTTTGATAGACCAGATTGTGCTTGTTTTTCGCCACCCGATCGGCGTAAGCTCCACTGGCAGTGATCTTCAGCTCCTCCGATGGACGCACTTCAAAGTGATTGTAGAGAGTGAGAGCGCAGCCAAAGCAGTCAAAGCCAGGACCGACATTGCCACAGGTAGCGGGTACAGTGATTTTATAGCCCTTCATCTGGTCTTGTAAAAAACAACAGATAAATAGATAGACTAGAGTACTACCAAAGCACCACTACCGCACACAAAAATTAACGTAAATATACTCAGTCAGGGGTAGAGAGGAGTCGTTCTAACTCTTGGGGCAAGAGGTCCTGTTCGGTGGAATAGGCGAGTTTTTGTTCGTCGATCGCGCTCTGGCTAATAGCTAGTGTTTGGGCGTATTGCAGCTTTTGTTTGACCTGGGCTTGGGATAACAGTTGTAGGCGGCAACGGCGCAAGTCATTGCGGTATCTGATGCCTTGATTTAGCCACTGTAACCAGAAAAAGCGCACCGTGGGTATAGTGACAAACAAAATAGCATAGCCCAGTAAAAAGACAAAGATACTATTGACAAAGCCCAAAAGCCCTGTCAGGTTACGTTTAACGATCGGGTCTTGCAACAGTCCTCCCAGGACAAGGGATGCTACCAGGTAGAAGATGCCCAGACCAGCCGAGAGCAGATTAGCTCCCTCGCCAGAGTAGTTAAAGTGCCAGAGTTTTTCTTCCAAATAATCAGGCACAGACTGTTTAGGGCGACGGGAAGCCACTTTTTGCAAATCGGGGAAACGATAAACAAGAGAACCTGTGGGGGTAACTTCAGGATAGCCATTGAACTTGGCTAGGATAGGCAGGATATAGTCTTCACTTTCTAACATATGGGCAGGCAACTCATCCAGGTAGGGCAGCACCTGTTCACCGACAATCACTCCATCACTGTTACGAATGACATTAGCAATTAGACGATAGCGTCTCTCTTCTAAGTCAAAGTTAGGGTTACCATCCCCAAACAAAAACGCAAACACGTTCTCCAAAAAACCTCTATCTTTTATCTCTTCATCTCTAGTAGGGGTAGGAGCAGATCTGCTGTAGGGTGCAGGTGTAAAGATTGGGCTAAAATCCAGCCAGTACCAAGGGAAAAAGCCAATACCACCCCCAGAACTACCCGATCGTCTTTCATCCTCCCGCTCCCGATCGCTGGCAGAACTACTACTGATGATTATGACCGCGGCAAAAATAGCGAGAACCACCAAAACGATCGAGATAATTAAGACAATCCCGAAGGAAATACGAATTAAATAGAATAAAACCCCCCACACCTGTTTTAGAAAGGCTTGCAGGCGCGCACGCAACGATCGTTGTAACAATATATTTCGCAGGTTAGGACTGAATTTATAGCAGATTTCCCCTGTCTCTGTGACCAATAAATTTCCCGCTGTCAAACTAGCGAGATTAGCAATTTCACGGTTGACAATACCCAAAGCTAAGCCCGTTTGTGCTGCCACATCAGCGATCGTGACTTGGTAGTTAAGTTTTTCTACCGCCTCAATAACTCTGGGGTTAGGGAGCATACCAGGTAATAGCTATCTCTGATTTCACTATAGCAAAGTCTCTATTCTGGCAACCAACTAAATAAATCTTTAACTGGCAATTCGAGTGAGTCAGCGAAGGCTGGTACAGGGATGAGAGCATCAGGGTCATCTAGTACTAGTAGTTCTTGGCGGGGACAGAAAACAAACACCACTTTCTCTGTCGGGTCTATTAACCAGCCCATAGCTGTGCCATGGTGCAAACAGTATAGAATTTTTTCATTACTTTAGTTTGACTTTGGTCAGGGGAAAGAATCTCAATTATCCAATCAGGAGCCAGGGAAAAAGTGTTAGCAATCTCACCGTTTTCATCGCGGGGAATTCTCTGCCACAGGAATATAGAAATATCAGGCACGATCGATACTGCACTGAAGGTGATACGCAATTCAGGGAAGGCGCGGGCAATTTGCTTTGATTTAAGGTCAGCATTGATAACCGATACAATTCCTCCTTGTAGCGCACTGTGTTTTCCTTGGGACATTGGTTTCAGAATAATTTGACCATCTATGTATTCACGGGCAGGTTTTGTTTCTGGTAGTTGCAAAAACTCTAGCAAAGTTATTGTCTGGGATGATGTGCTAATCATTTGAGCTTATCCTCCTATAAGTTGGATAGCAATCGTGCTGAATTATAGTGGAACTCCAAAAGAAGAACGGGTAACACTGATACTCCATGCTAACACATCTCACTAAAATTCCTAAGGGGTTATTCCTAACTTTGCCTGCCAATAATTATCTTAAACTCAAAGGTCTGTTCAAATTTGGTTAATCCTGGTAGTGTTGAATCTTGATACGAAATTTAACATGCTTCTACCCAAAGCTCCTAAATGAAAACTTAATGCTTTTGTAGTGAATTGTAAATATGCTTTCGGTCATCATCCTCATCAGTTATTTTCCAAGGCAGCTTAAAGTGAGATCAAAGACCAGAAAACGCTAATCTAGCCGCTATAAATCCAAAAGCAATATCTTATGCTAGCTCAATTAAAAGAGCTTTCAAACTGATTCTCAAATTATTACCACATAACGACTATATAGAAAAAACAAGCTACAGGACTATCCACATCCCTTCTTAATTTTTTAGTTTTGGGTCTGACCATGAACTGAAATCTGGTACATTTAACATAGTAGAACAAGTTATTTTAGTCTTAATTCCCACTCACAGATGTTATCTATTAACCCCTATCTCTTTTCTGTTGCTTCCTAATTACTTGCCCTGCTACATGTCTCCTCCTTAGTAAATAAGATACAATATTCTTGCTAGTATAAAAGTGAGAGAGATGAGGAGTTGAGTTGCTGGTTTGGGATTACTAATTCTAGCTTGCTGGACAATGTCATTCATGTTATAAAAATAATTTTGTCAACACCGCAATATTCTTTGAACTCTGCATCAGTGAGTTGTTTTAGTTATTATAATTTTACAGGATTGTGTGGCAGATTTACTAACTTTGATAGCTGTTTCCAATAACAACACCAGCGGTCTACTGGTAACTGGAGCTGGAACGAAGGCACTGTCACAACACAACGACTTTGGCTTAACTCCACATGTGAAGGTGTGTCCAGGGAGGGGGGATAGTCTGGCAGATTTAATAAAACAAGGTGTTGCTTGCATGGCGAACAACAGTTGCTTTTCGCCAGCATAATTCACTGTCGGGTAAACCACCCCCAGCCCAACGGTTTTCCTAACCTACTCTCCTAGATACAGCCAACTAAAATAGAGACACTGAGAGTTGGAGAAAGCCGATGCAACCCACTAGCCCCAATCAATTTACAGAAAAAGCCTGGAGCGCGATCGTGCGTACGCCTGAACTGGCAAAGGCTGCTCAACACCAGCAGATAGAAAGTGAGCACCTGATGAAGGCTTTGTTGGAGGAAGAGGGCTTAGCCACGGCTATTTTTAACAAGATGGGGGTGAGTGTCCAACGCCTCAGAGACCGTACCGAAGACTTCATCCGTCGTCAACCCAAAGTACACACGGAACAAAGCGCCGTATACTTAGGACGCAGTTTAGATGCCCTCCTCGATCGAGCAGAAGCTAACCGCAAAGCCATGGGGGATGACTATATTTCCATCGAACACATGGTGCTAGCATTCTGTCAAGACGATCGCTTTGGCAAAGAACTGTACCGCGAGTTGGGCATAACTGAGAAAGCATTGAGAGAAACAATTGAGAAAATAAGGGGGAGCCAAAAAGTGACAGACCAAACACCGGAAAGTAAATATGATGCTTTGAGTAAATACGGCAGGGACCTGACCGAGCTAGCCCGCCAGGGCAAATTAGACCCCGTTATTGGTCGGGACGATGAAATTCGGCGCACCATTCAGATTCTCTCCCGTCGTACCAAAAACAACCCTGTATTGATCGGGGAACCTGGTGTCGGTAAAACAGCGATCGTGGAAGGTTTGGCACAACGAATTGTGGCAGGGGATGTACCAGAATCCTTGCGGGACAGGAAACTAATTGCCCTGGATATGGGGGCATTGATTGCAGGGGCGAAGTATCGGGGGGAATTTGAAGAACGCCTAAAAGCTGTCTTGAAGGAAGTCACCGAATCGGCAGGCAGAATAATTCTCTTCATCGATGAAATTCACACCGTTGTGGGGGCAGGGGCTACCCAAGGGGCAATGGACGCTAGTAACCTCCTCAAACCTATGCTAGCGCGGGGCGAACTCCGCTGCATTGGCGCTACCACCCTAGACGAATACCGCAAATATATCGAGAAGGATGCAGCCCTGGAACGTCGTTTCCAACAGGTCTATGTCGACCAACCTTCCATCGAAGACACCATCTCCATCCTGCGGGGCTTAAAAGAACGCTATGAAGTCCATCATGGCGTAAAAATTGCTGACAGTGCTCTGATTGCCGCTGCCCAACTTTCCACTCGCTACATCAGCGATCGTTTCCTTCCCGACAAAGCCATTGACCTGGTAGACGAAGCCGCCGCCAAATTGAAGATGGAGATCACCTCCAAGCCCGAAGAATTGGATGAAATCGATCGGAAAATCCTGCAATTGGAGATGGAGCGTCTGTCCTTGCAAAAGGAAACCGACCCCAGTTCTAAAGAGCGGCTGGAGAGAATTGGCAGAGAACTGGCTAGCCTGAAAAATGAACAAGCCACCCTGGCTGCCCAATGGCAACGGGAAAAAGAGATCATCGACCACATCCGTCGGCTGAAAGAACAGATTGACCAAGTAAATGTGGAAATTCAACAGGCAGAGCGGGACTACGACCTCAACCGTGCCGCTGAACTGAAATACGGCAAAATGACCAACCTGCAACGCCAGTTAAAAGAAGCAGAAGAACAACTCCGTCAAGCCCAGACATCGGGTAAGAGCCTATTGCGGGAAGAAGTGACAGAAGAAGACATTGCCGAAATCATCTCCAAGTGGACAGGTATTCCTGTCAGCAAACTGGTTGAATCAGAAAAAGAACGCCTGTTACACCTGGAAGATGAACTGCACAAGCGAGTGATTGGACAAACAGAGGCAGTGCAGGCAGTAGCAGAGGCAATTCAACGATCGCGGGCAGGGTTGGCTGACCCCAATCGACCGATCGCTAGTTTTATCTTCCTGGGACCCACGGGTGTGGGTAAAACCGAGTTAGCCAAAGCCCTGGCTGCCTTTTTATTCGATACAGAAAACGCCCTTGTGCGCATCGATATGTCGGAGTACATGGAAAAGCATACTGTTTCCCGTCTACTGGGGGCACCCCCAGGTTATGTGGGCTATGACGAAGGGGGGCAATTAACAGAGGCAGTCAGACGCAGACCCTACGCCGTCATTCTCTTTGATGAGATTGAAAAAGCCCATCCCGATGTTTTCAACGTCATGCTGCAAATTCTCGACGATGGTAGATTGACCGACGGACAGGGGCGGACAGTGGACTTCAAAAACACCATCATCATTATGACTAGCAACATTGGTTCCCAATACATCTTAGATGTGGCAGGCAACGAAGACCGCTATGAAGAAATGCGCGATCGGGTTATGGAAGCCCTCCGCAGTAACTTCCGCCCAGAATTTCTCAACCGCATCGATGAAATCATTATCTTCCACAGCCTCAACCGATCGGAGCTTAAGCAAATTGTCAACCTGCAAGTGGACAGACTGAGACAGCGCTTAGCCGAGAAGAAGATCAAGCTAGAGCTGAGCGATGCTGCCCTCGACTTCCTAGCAGAAGTAGGCTATGACCCCGTCTATGGCGCACGTCCCCTGAAGCGAGTCATCCAGCGGCAACTGGAAAGTCAGATTGCCAAAGCCATTCTGCGGGGCGAATTTACTGAAGGAGACACAATCCTGGTAGAAATTGAAAACGAACGTCCCGTCTTCCATCGCCTTGTAGAAGCAGAACTAATAACCACCTAAAACCTCCATGCTCCCCGAGCCTGTCGAAGCTCCCTGAGCCTGTCGAAGCTCCCTGAGCCTGTCGAAGCTCCCTGAGCCTGTCGAAGCTCCCTGAGCCTGTCGAAGGGAGCCTTTCTATGAATGTCGGGCTTCGGCAAGCTCAGCCCTCGGCGGCAAGCTCAGCCCTCGGCGGCAAGCTCAGCCCTCGGAATAAGCCAAGTTCAGAGTTTGGGAGCAGATGCACATTGTGGGATGTTGTGACGGAAGTTACTACACAGGAAGCCCGATCGATTTGGAGAGACGACCAGCCGACCACTGAGCAAATTACACAGCCAGAAGGTTAGCAGTGAATTGGTGTATTGCCTGGGTTGCTGACGCTTATCAATGAGAAGAACAGCTGCGGGGTTGGAGCCGCAGGAAAGAGGAAGCCCTCCTCGAAAACAACATGAACCTACTACGAAGCCTATCATAGTCTAAAGCCGCTGCAACCAGCTCAGAGCAGGTTCCCTACCTCCGTTGCTCCCTAAGAACGGTGAACAAACTCAAATTACCCCTATAGAGCTACTCTAGCTCCCTGAGCTTGTCGAAGGGAGCTTGTCGAACGCTACATTCCTGATCGCCCGATCGACTTAGAGATAGCTAGCTCCCTGAGCTTGTCGAAGGGAGCTTGTCGAAGGGAGCTTGTCGAAGGGAGCTTGTCTCACCTTTAGGACAGTTCAACAAGTGCAATTAGATGCGGCGGTGGGTTACCTGGTCAGCAATTTCTAGCAATCCTGAGGGGACATTTACCCCTGTAATCACCACATCAAGGGTAGCGGCACGGTTGGCAATGGTTTCAATCAATTCCCCTTCCCTGACCAACCCCAATTCCACTAGAGCACAAACTTCATCCAAAACCAGCATCTGATAGGGATAGCCCTGGAGACACCCTTTAGTGAAGCGCCAAAGAGAAAGAATACTTTCCTGCTCCTCCTCCGTAAGATGGGGCTGATTCAGATCGAGGCGGCGGTGTAAATTAGCTCTCACCCAGTCCAAACTTTGCAAGAGGCGGCGGGGATAACCTACCCCCTGACCAATTCCCCCCTGCAAAAACTGCACAATCAAAACTGCTGTACCTTGACCTGCTGCCCGCCAAGCATTCACCATCACATCCGCAGGGAAACACCGATCGGAAGTAGAAAAGACCTGTACCATCCCTCTAGGCAACTTGCGGGTTGAGCGCGGGGACAAAAGCTGGGGTTCAACTTGGGCAACCATTGTAGATATAGTGTTTAGATGCTAGAAACTATGATACCAGACACCATATATAGTTGCTGGTGGGTTTATGCGTGTCTTTTTGCTACCCTCTGTACCCCAACCCCACTACTTGCCCCCCCGATCGGGACTTTACTACATTACCGCCGCCTGGTTGATATTCTACGTAGGCAAATCCCAAAACTTACGCCAGCGGTGGCGCACCCATCATCGTCGCCGGGAATTTCACAGCCTAGCCCCCTTTGGCAGAATTCACTATCGCCTCCTGCCCCCCCACCAACTGACTATCTGGGAACAAAGAGAAATCAAGCGACTGTGCCCACCCTGGAACTATCGACCTAACCTAACCGACTGGGAAAAAACCAGGCTCCAGATAACGATCGGACTGCGGATGGCCAGTTTTGTTAGTTTAGTAGGCGTAGCCTTCTTGAGTGTAATTACCGTGCCGTTGCGCTAAAGTGAATAAGAAGGCAAACTGGACAAACTATGCGTAGCGCTCAAGAAGTCAATCAGAACCTGATCATTGCGTTGGGATTCGTGGCTGCCCTTCTATTTCTCCTCTTTTCAGCTGGTCCTTTGGTCGTAGTAGGGGCAGGTTATCGCGGCGTGGTGATGAATTTTGGCAAAGTGCAAGACACCATTTTGGATGAGGGATTGCATTTTCGGATTCCGATTATGACAGAAATTAAACAGATGAGTGTGCGCGTACAAAAAACTGACATCCTAGCCCAGGTAGGGTCACGGGATTTACAGGATGTCAAACTGGATGTGGCAGTGAACTGGCATATTGACCCCCTGAAAGTCAACAAAGTCTATCAAAACATTGGTGATGAAACCCAGGTAGTTAATCGCATTCTTATTCCGGCAGTGGGGGAAGTAGTTAAAGCGGCAGCAGCTAAGAAAAATGCGGAAGAAATCCTCACCAAACGACCAGAACTCAAGGCAGAAATTGACGACAATCTGGATGAAAGATTAGCTAACTACGGCATCATTTTAGACAGTGTTTCCCTCCTAGACGTGGATTTTTCACCAGAATTTTCCAACGCCATTGAGCAAAAACAAATTGCCGAACAGGAAGCCCAACGAGCTGCCTACATCGCCCAGAAAGCTCAAAGGGAAGCAGAAGCCGAAGTCAATCGCGCCAGGGGTAAAGCAGAAGCCCAAAGATTGCTGCAAATGACTCTTACCCCCGAAGTCCTGCAAAACAAGGCCCTAGAAGCCTGGGACGGTAGACTACCGATGGTCTATGGTGGACAACCCCTGCCCTTTATCAATATTGACCTACTAGGACTAAAGCAACCCCCCACTAACCCCACCCCCACCACTGCAAATGGCAAACCTGAGGCGTAGTTTCCTGTTTGTCCTGGGGGTAGTCACCCTTGCTATCCTTTACCTTCTAGTCATTTTTGCTGACTTTTTTGCCCCCTACGGCTACAACGAAACCGACCCCAATGCTTCCCTCCTTCCCCCTACCCCCATCTACTGGCTCACGGTAGATAAGCAATCTGGCTTTTATGTCTATCCCACCCAGCAGGGAGCAGTTGACATTGAAACAGGGGAGCGGAAGCTAATCATAGACAGAGATAATCCCACACCTATCCAATTTTTTACCAAGGGCAAGTTATTCACAACTACGGGGGCAGGGAAAGTCCACCTTTTAGGCACAGACGAACAGGGCAGAGACCAACTCAGTCGCTTACTTTACGGAGGCAGAATCAGTCTATTTATAGGCGTAATTGCCACCGGCATTTCCTTCACCATCGGAACACTGGTAGGCACAATTTCTGGCTACTTCGGCGGTTGGGTTGATCAACTCCTTATGCGTTTGGCAGAAGTCCTCATGTCCATCCCTAAAATCTACCTTTTGGTAGGTTTAGCTGCTATTCTTCCCCCCCAACTCTCCAGTACCCAACGCTTTTTGCTAGTAGTCTGTGTTTTATCCAGCGTCGGCTGGGCAGGTCTAGCCCGTTTGATTAGAGGCAAAGTCCTCTCCCTCCGAGAACGTCCCTACGTCCTAGCAACCCAAGTCATGGGGGCAAGTACCCTGCGCACGATCGTTTACCACCTCGTTCCCCAACTCAGCACTGACCTGCTTATTCTGGCAACCTTGGAAATCCCTGGCTTGATTGAAGCGGAATCAGTTTTGAGTTTAATTGGCTTGGGTATCCAACCACCTGACCCTTCATGGGGTAATATGTTATCTATTGCCACTAACCCCTCAGTGATTGTGCTCCAGCCCTGGTTAATTTGGTCACCAGTAGCCCTAATCATTATCACCACCCTGGCTTTTAATGTGGTGGGAGACACACTTAGGGATATATTTGATAGTAAACCCCTGTCTAGCTGAGAAGAAACCATGCAGTATTTGACGGAAGTGCGCAGAACCAAAGCCTTTGTAGGCGGTGACAAGGTAGAGCTAAAACTACTAGCAAAAAATACTGCCGAAAATATCTGGTTAGCCATCAACACAGAACAGATAGTCCCCGTGCCTGACCCCAACATGGCAAAGGACCTTAAGGATGGACAGCTAGCGATCGCCGATTTAGTCGGTAGCAATAACGACGTGAAATCCTTGCAGGAAGCTTCCCGCCGCCTGGTACAGCTTTTACAAAATTTTGGCAAACTGCAGGAGAAATTCAAACAAGGGGAGCAAGAAATTGAACAATGGAAACAATCTTTAACATTTCAAACCCAAGAAGTACAGCGGCGGGAAATTGAAGTAGAAGAACGGGAGCGGGAGTTAGAGCAATTAGAAGCCCGCAAGGAAGAAATGGAAGCCCAACTAGAGCAATTTGAGCGGGAGAAGGAGGAAGTAAGGCGCTTACGGGAAGAGATTCGGCGCAAGGAGGAAGAGTTTGCCCAGAGAGCCTCTGCCCTCACGGCAGAACAAGTCCAGGAACTGCGGGATTTGGTGCAGCAACTGTCCCACACTAACTTTAGTCTGCCCACGATCGAGCAAAAAGTGAGCCAATGCTTGGAGACGATTTACACGCGGCAGGAGACTCTCAACCAGTTTTGGCGGGAGCTAGAAGGGCAACGAGGCAAAGTGCAGCAGGCACAGCAGGAAGCAGAGGCAGCTAAGCGCAGCCTTGACAAGTTTCTGCAGGAATGGGGCAAGATTCAAGCCATTTTGCAGGAAGCTCAGACAGAATTGAAACTACGCAAGGAACAGTTGCAACCCAAGGAAAATATTGCTCAACTGCTCCGCACTGCTTACCAGTCCCAGCAGGAACTCTACCAAAATTCTAACGAAGCCCTGATTCAGTTGAGTGGTTCTACGGGTTTGCTATCCCCAGAAGAGGTAAAGCGCCTACAGGAGATTCCCGTGGCAGAACTAGAAGAAATTATCAAAAACTCGGAGGCGGAGCTAGAAAAAGCCCAGAATTTTGTCAGCTTGCAGGAAGATGAGTTAGCAGCAATCGAGGGGGAAATTGCCGAAATTGTGGCAAAGATTGCCACGGTCAATGAATTTGAAAAGCTAGAGCTAGAAGCAGAGAAGGAATCCCTAGAGGAGGAATACCGCAACCAGGAAAATTCCCTCGCCGGGCAGAGACGATCGGTAGAGGAGCGCAAATCTATCCTAGAGCAACAGCGGCGGATTCTGGAGAAACGCTTAGGTTCGGATGTTGTCGATCCCTTGGAAGTGCTGCGTCCGATCGTGACGGAACTGGAGTCAATGCAACAGCAGGCAAAGGAATCCCTAGAAGCATTGGAGCGGCAGATTGAACAGGATCGAGCCATCATCAAGCAGCAGGAGTTGGTGGTAAACGAACAGAAGCTTAATCAGCAAAGGAAGCAGCAGGAGTTACGCGAGCTGGAAGAACAATTGGCAGAAAAGTTGCGTTTACAAGCAGAGGCAGAGGGGACATTGAAATCCCTAGAGAGAATCCTCAGACCTGTGCAGGACATCATTGACACTATTCGTCCCATCCTAGAGGAGACCAAAGCAGAATTAGAGCGGGGAGTCAGCGCCCAAGGCAACCAGCAAGTTTTAGCTAAACTAGAACAGAAGATTAACGCCCTGCTTGGTAAAGATGAACCTAATTGGTAAACGAACTCCCCTCGATCGTCTGTATGCCCAATTCCAGCGGTTCCTAGGCCAGGACAGAGTAATTCGTGCCCCCGCAGACCTGTTGCCCTACGAGTGTGACGGACTAACCAGCTACAAACAGAAGCCGGGCTTGGTGGTTTTGCCCCGATCGACAGAGGAAGTTTCTCAGATACTGCGATTATGTTATCAAGAGGGTGTACCTTTTGTCCCTAGGGGAGCGGGGACGGGGCTATCAGGGGGAGCGCTACCTGTAGAAGGTTGTGTGTTAGTGGTCACCTCCCTGATGCGGCAAATTCTCAGTATTGACTATGAAAATCAGCGAGTAGTTGTACAGCCAGGGGTGGTAAACAATTGGGTGACCCAGGCAGTGAGCGGGGCGGGTTTCTACTATGCGCCCGATCCCTCCAGTCAGAGCGTCTGCACCATTGGGGGAAATATTGCCGAAAACTCAGGGGGTGTGCATTGTCTCAAATACGGTGTGACAACTAACCATGTCCTGGGGATGAAGTGGGTTTTACCGGATGGCACCGTGGTAGAAGTGGGGGGCACAATCCCAGAAATGCCAGGCTATGACTTCTGCGGGTTGTTTGTAGGCTCGGAGGGGACTTTGGGGATGGCTACAGAAATTACCCTGAGGTTGTTAAAAAGTCCCGAAGCAGTACAAGTGCTGTTAGCGGATTTCGATCGAGTAGAGGCGGCAGGGGCAACTGTATCCGACATCATTGCAGCAGGAATTGTGCCAGCGGGCATGGAAATCATGGATAGGTTGAGCCTGGAAGCGGTAAAGACAGCGGGGGCAGGTAGTTACTACCCAGAGGGCGCAGAGGCGATTTTGCTAGTAGAAGTGGACGGCATGACCCCTGAAGTGGCAGTGTATACAGAGGCGGTCAGAGAACTTTGTTTTAAGAACGGAGCCAAGCAAGTCAAGGTTGCCACCACTCCTACTGAGAGATTGCAGCTATGGCAGGGACGCAAGGCAGCCTTTGCGGCGATGGGTAAACTCAGTCCCAACTACTACGTCCAGGATGGTGTAATTCCCCGTACCCAATTACCCTACGTTTTGGCAGAGATCGAGCGCCTAGGGGCAGAATATGGCTTCCGCGTGGCAAATGTCTTTCATGCAGGGGACGGCAATTTACATCCCCTCATCCTGTATGACCAGTCTATTCCAGGGCAGTTAGAACGGGTGGAGCATCTAGGGGGAGAAATCCTCAGGCTGTGCGTGCAGGTGGGGGGTAGTATTTCGGGGGAACATGGGATTGGGGCAGACAAACGCTGTTATATGCCCACTATGTTTACTGCTGCTGACCTAGAGACGATGCAATGGGTACGCCAGGTGTTCGATCCTCAGCAGTTAGCTAACCCTAGTAAAATCTTCCCTACACCCCGTACCTGTAGTGAAAGTGCCAAATTCTTGCTGTCTAATCCCGCCGCGAAGGAGACTCTGGCAGACAAGGTGTGGTGAGTTGTTCTCTTCCCATTTTTTCACCCAAAACTCTCTCCCTGTGCCTAGGTGTGGTGAGCTTGTCGAACCACCGTCTATTTTGCTAAATGTCTACGGAGGAGTTGCCAAACCCGATCGAGGTCTGCTAGGGAGTGTTGGGCAGTGATACTGAGGCGGATGCGGGCTGTGGGGACAGTAGGGGGGCGGATGGCAGGGGCATAGATACCCTCTTGCCAGCAGAGTTGGGACAGGGCCAGGACAGTGTCTATATCTTTGCCGATGAGGGGAAAAATGGGAGAGACATATTTTTGCTCATCCCCCAGCAACTTGCGCAGGTAGAAAACATTGTCCCATAGTTTATAACGACGTTCTGGCTCGGTCATGATGATTTCTACGGCTTTGAGGGCAGCTGCAGTATCAGCAGGGGAAAGGGCAGTAGTGTAAATCCAAGTGCTGGTGCGACTTTTGAGGTATTCAATTAACTTAGCTGACCCCGCTACGTACCCCCCCAGACTCCCGATCGCCTTACTCAGCGTGCCCGCCTGCACCAAGGGATAGTCAATGGATTGCAGTTCCACGATACCACTCCCCCGTGCCCCAAATACACCTGTCCCATGGGCTTCATCCACCATCACCATGCAACCAAACCGATCGGCAAGCTGCACAATATCAGGTAAGGGGGCAATATCCCCGTCCATACTAAAGACTGTATTAGTGACAATTAAACAGCGCGGGAAAGACGATCGATTACTTTGCAACAAATGCTGCAGATGATTACAGTCCAAATGGTCATAGTTTAGGACTAAAGCGCCACTAAGACGGCACCCCTGTACCAAACAACTGTGATTATAGGCATCAGCAAGGATTAAATCCCGTTTGCCCACTAAGGCACAAATTGTCCCCAAATTGGCTAAATATCCTGAGCTAAATACCAAGGCTGCTTCTGTCCCCTTGAGGTGGGCAATTTTAGTTTCCAAAGCTTGATGCAAATCCCGATGCCCTGACAACAAGCGGGAACCCGTGGCTCCCGTACCGTATTGCTGAATTGCCTCTATGGCTGCCGTTTTTAACCGATCGTCCTGGGCTAGACCCAAATAATCATTACTGCCGAAATTGAGGAAATGGGGGGGAATTTCTGTAACCGATCGCAACCACTTAGCGCGCTTTAGTACCTGTAGATCGTGGTCAATCCAACTGTAGGGCATTGGGAATAGCAGGCAACTGAACTATAGCTTCTACGTGGGGGGGAGTAAAGTTGAAATTAATAATACCTTCCACTAGACGCAAAATTCTATGCACAATGGCGAGACCTAAACCAGAGCCATGGTAGTCATGGAATACAGAACTGGAGAGAACGTAGGCACCACTATCGGCAATGCTATCTAACTCAAATTTAGCTGCCTCATTCCTAACCAACAGACGATAGTAACTATTTTCCAAGGCGGTAACAATAGCGATAGGTGTATGGGGGATACTGTAGCGTAGGGCATTATCGATCAGTTCCTTGATTAACTTGGTAAAAAATTCCAAGGGTATGCTCAACTGTTGATCGAACAATTCCAGACTAAATTCCCGCTGCTGTTCCCGATTTAACTCTTGCACAACCAGCTCAATTTGGGCAGCAGGATGTAAGGTCGGCTCCATTTTGGTTAAAATTTGTAACCGATCGGGGCGAGACAATAGTAGCTCTAGTTGGGTAAAGAATAGATAGCGCTGGGTGAAGAAGTGCAGTCGTTGGGCAGAATTTCTAATATCAGTAACAAATTCCAAAATCTCTGTTCGTTCCAGGTTAGTAAACTCAGTGATGATGATTTCTGATAGTCCCAGAATACTATTTAAGGCAGTGTTCAGTTCATGGGGCAGAGCCGTAGTGATATTGCGCCGTAGGTGTTCTAAGCGCTCCTGATGCCGCTGATGGTTTTCAATGGCAAACTCAACAGCAGTTAGTAGTTGGCGGTCTTGAAAGGGCTTAATTAAAAATCCGTAGGGGGAAGCCTTCTTAGCACGCTCAATCGTCTCCTGGTCAGAGTTAGCAGTTAAAAATACTACTGCTGTTTGCCAATATCTGTACAAATATTCCGCAACTTGGATGCCATCGATCGGTCCTGCAATTTTAATATCCAGGAGCACAAGGTCGGGTTTTAATTGGGGTACTTTTTCTATGACCTCATTGCCGTAACTCAAAATCCCCACTATCTCGTAGTTGGCTTCCTCTAAGGCAAGGGCAATATCCCGCGCTACTAGGCGTTCATCCTCTACTATCAGGACTTTATGCTTGCCCATTACGCCCCCTAGTTCCTCTACAGCAAAAGATGTTACCTATTAGTCCCTAGACCATGGTAGCAAAAGCTGCTAATTTCAAGGCTTGTCCTTAATCTGCATAAATCTACCGATCGGGTTTAATATAAACAAAAGGCGCTACAGATGTCCATGAGTCAAGATGTTCCCTTAGGGGAAAACCCTGAACTGGAAGAACTGCAAAGAACGATTGCCAACCTGAGAGGGGAAATTGCCCATTTGCAGACCCAAAAAGCTCAGCTCCTAGAGGATTTGCCTAGGGTGTTACAGGATAGCCTGGGTGTCTACGAACAGCGTAAGCAGGAACTGCAAGACCAAATTACTGTGCTGCAGCGCAAGTTAGAGCGTATCCAACAGGAGATGAAAACTACCTATGCAGGCGTGTCCCAGGATATTGCTGTGCGGGTGCAAGGATTTCGGGACTATTTAGTGGGTAGCTTGCAAGATTTAGTCACTAGTGTAGAAAAGTTGCCCCTCCTACCAGCCCCTGCCCCCACTGTGGTGGAAACCCCTGCACCCAAACCACCCGAAACACCACCCCTTACGGAAGAGGTCTTTGCCGACTATAAAGAAAAGATTACCCAACTCCTCGATCGTTACCGCACCATGCCTGATTACTATGGTCCTGCCTGGAAATTGCGCCGCACCTTTGAAAAAGTCCATAGCGATCGGGTAGCGGATTGGTTCTTTAAGCTAGCAGGGCGGGGAGCGGTGCCCTCCCTGGGGACGCGGTTACAAAATGTGCTAGTGGCATCAGCAGCAACTTCGGTGTTACGGGTACTCTATGGCAATAAGGTCAAGTTGTTGATTCTAGCTACATCACCAGAGCGATTGGGGGAATGGCGACGGGGTCTACAGGATTGCTTGGGGATTAACCGTGATGCCTTTGGTCCCGATCGGGGTGTAACTCTGTTTGAAGATGCTGAACCCCTGGTAGATAAAGGGGAGAAGATGCTCAAGGAAAACCTCATGCCCTTCGTGATTGTGGACGAGTCGGAGGAATTTATTGCGGTGGAGATGTTGAAATTTCCCCTGCTGATGTGCTTTGCTAGAGATAGAAATGCCAAGCCTGCCTTCCGCGATTTTGACTTTTAGCTATGGAATATACCAGTGGTCTGATCTGCTTAGTGGTTGCCTATTTGTTAGGCTCAATTCCGACAGGCTATCTAGTAGGAAAAGTCAAGGGGATTGATATTCGCGAACACGGTTCTGGTTCGACAGGGGCAACCAATGTCTGGCGAGTGATTGGCAAAAAAGAAGGGGTATTTGTTTGGCTAGTTGATTCCCTCAAGGGCTATGGTGCCGTATGGCTGGCTCTGCACTGGGGTCAGCTTTTTCCTAACTACCCTTTGCATTCTTGGTGGGTGGTGGGCAGTGCTCTAATGGTGGTGCTGGGGCATAGCCGATCGGTGTGGTTGGGTTTCCAGGGAGGCAAGTCGGTAGCCAGTGGCTTGGGAGTCCTGTTTGCCTTAAATCCAAAGGTAGCCCTTGTTGCCTTTGGGGTATGGGGTGTGAGTTTGTTGATTTGGCGGACGGTCTCTATCAGTTCCATCTTGGCAGCCTTTGCCACCCCTGTTCTGTTTTATTTCCTTGATGGTCGTTTGCCCTACTTGCTGTTAACAACGGTAGCAGGTTTGTTTGTCATCTGGCGGCACAGTAGCAACATCCAACGCATCCTCGCGGGCACGGAACCCCAGATTTGGGGTAAAGTATCAACAGGGACAGGCGAATAATGATGCTGGAAAGACAACTGGAAGAATACACAACCAAGCACAAAGACGAAGCCCTGCTGGTCACGATCGTGGTAGATGACGAAGAGCAACAACTAATTGTCTTTCGAGGTTTTACTAGCTCTTTGACCAATCCCACGCCTGCTAATCCCGAGGAACCTGTCATTCCCCCTGGTGCAGAACTGAAAACGATCGATCGGGTAAGAGCACCCTACAATCCTGCTGCCCCTGTCTATCTACAACGGGGTTTAACCTGGCAAGACTGGCAGTCCTTGACGGAGAGGTAAGATGCTACCCCCCCCACCATTACTCGATCGTTTAATTTTGGAATGGCTGGCAGAGGACATAGGCTTTGCCGATCGCACGACTCAGGCGCTGAAGTTCCCTGAGGCAGTGCATGTCGCCAAGTGGCTACTTAAAGGGGAAGGGGTAGTCTGTGGTTTAGGGATTGCCCAGCGGGTGTTTCAACTCCTTGACCCCAATTCTCGCTTTATTATTGCCTGTCAGGAAGGGCAGTGGTTAGAACAGGGGAAAATTTTATGCACAATTGAAGGCAAAACCGCTGCTTTGTTGATGGGGGAGAGGGTAGCTCTCAATTGCGTCATGCGTCTGTCAGGGATTAGCACTACTACTTATTTGTTGGCACAGGAGATTAGAGATTTTTCCGCGCAACTAGTAGATACCCGCAAAACGACCCCTGGTCTACGGGCATTGGAGAAATACGCCGTTTTAGTGGGAGGTGGCAAAAACCATCGCAGTCGTCTGGATGAAGCTGTAATTATCAAAGACAACCACATTCGGGCTGTTGGTTCTATTACCCAGGCGGTCTATCAGGTGCGGCAAAAGCTACCAATTACGACGGTGATTGAAGTGGAAACGGAAACCCTTGACCAGGTGGAAGAAGCCCTCGCCCTGGAAGTAGACATTATCATGCTGGACAATATGAATCTCGCCAGTATGCGGACAGCAGTGGAGATGATTCGCCGTGCTGCTCCCCACACTAAAATTGAAGTGTCGGGTAATATCACCCTAGACAACATCCGATCGGTGGCAGAACTGGGTGTAGACTATATTTCCACCAGTGCCATGATGAGTCGTTCCCATTGGTTGGATATTAGTATGAAGTTTTTGTAGGATGCTCTACGCCATCGATTTTGGTACCAGCAACACCGTCGTTGCCTGCAACAATACTTGTCTATCTTTACCAGGTCTATCCCTTCCTGATGCCCCTCTGATTCCCAGTTTGATTTATGTAGAAACGGTCGAGCGTTGTTACATCGGTCAGGAAGTAAAGGCAAGGGGTTGGGAGAAGCATCCCCACTGTTTTGCTGGCATTAAGCGGGGGATTGGACAGAAGTTTGGTTTTTTACCCCAGATTGAGGGACGGGAAATTAGCTTTGAGTGGTTGGGACAGCGCTTTTTACAACGGATTTTAGAACAGTTGATCGATTGTTCCCGGTTAGTCTTCACCGTCCCGATCGATAGTTATGAAACCTATGGGGCTTGGCTGGCGAGTGTAGCAAATACTGACCAGGTGCGGATTTTAGATGAGCCGACAGCAGCAGCTCTGGGTTATGGTGTGCCGGAGGAGCAGTCCCGTCTGTTAGTGATAGATTTTGGTGGTGGCACCTTGGATATAGTTTTGGTAGAAAGGCAACCCCCCGATCGGGATTTAGGCTGGGGAAATATTCTCCGTTGGTATCACAGAAAAGAGACCAAACTCAAGCCCAGTGCCAGAATAATAGCCAAAGTAGGACAGAATTTGGGGGGGCTAGACATCGATCGGTGGATTGTGCAACATTTTCCCGACCTGCCCTGCACCAATGAGACCCTACAGCTAGCAGAACAGTTAAAAATTACTCTCTCCCAGCAGGAGAGTGCTGCCGTTCCCTGGCAAGATAGAGAATTAGAACTCGATCGTGCTGGTTTGCAACAGATACTCACAGAAAAGCACTTTTTCCAGCGGTTAGAACAGGCAGTGGGCAAAATCCCCCTAGAGAAAATCGATCGGGTTTTATTAGTGGGGGGCACATCTCTACTGCCAGCAGTGCAGGCATGGGTCAAGCAGAAATTTTCAGCTGAGAAAGTAGAATGCGACAGACCGTTAGAAGCGATTGCTTTAGGGGCACTCAAAGCAGGGGAATGGGAACTGGAAGACCGGCTGTACCATGACTACGGCATACGGTATTGGGACAAGCGATTAAAACAGCACAGTTGGCATCCCATCATCAAGAAAGGACAGACCTATCCCCTCACCTACGAACTGATTTTGGGTGCCTCTAGTCCCGATCAAACTGGCATAGAACTAATCATTGGCGAACTGGGGGAAGCCACGACGGAAATTATTTTTGAACGGGGACAACTGATTAACCGCCTGTTAGACCAACCCTATTTTCGGGCTGTGCCTCTCAACGAAAGCCAACCGCAAATTGCCCAACTTGATCCCCCAGGCCAGCCAGGTATCGATCGGGTCAAATTGACATTCTATGTGGACAATCAGAGAAACCTCCGTTTAACAGTGGTGGACTTACAGACAGGTAAAACACTCCTGGCAGAGCAGCCCCTCGTCAAACTGCTTTGACACTCCGCTTAGCTACTAATACTAAGACTGTCAGCTTGTGTGAGCCTGGTTGAAGGCTGGGACAGGATGTAAGGTCTGTTGTATCATAGACCCGATTTTGGGCTAGGGAGGAGCAAGGAATTGTTACAGCGTTGGTTAGGGCTAGGGTTCCTGGTGGCAGTTTGTCCGTTGTTTGCCTGGGGGCAGAGAATCGATCGGGAGTTGCGCTGCGATATTTTGATTGTAGGGGGTGGGTTAGCGGGGTCGGGGGCTGCCTATGAAGCGCTCCTTGCCGGTAGGACGGTTTGCCTAACGGAGATCACAGACTGGGTAGGGGGACAGATTTCCGCCCAGGGTACTGCAGCCCTAGATGAACGACCGACCCAAAGGGAGCTATTATTTTTCGATCGGGGTTATCGGGAACTACGGGATCGGATTGTGCAAAGGTATGGCAGACAGAATCCTGGCGGCTGCTGGGTAAGTGCTGCTTGCTTTTTGCCCAAGGATGGCCATGAAATTATTCTCGCTATGCTGCAAGAGGCAGAACAAAAGGGCAAGGGGAAACTTCATCTTCTCCTCTCCTCCGTAGTGAAGGACTTGGAAATTAAAGACAGACAAATCCGATCGGCAATTGTCATCACCCACACCCCTGCTCCAGGTGCTTTTCCCCTCAATACCCTGCCTCTGTCCCAACTGCTGCCGGAGGCTTACAGCTATGAGAACTCTCCGCGGTTCACTAAAACTATCACCCGTGTTATCCCCCAATTTGTCATTGAAGCGACGGAGACAGGCGAGATTGTTGCCCTAGCGGATGTCCCCTATAGGTTAGGTATTGATGCCCGATCGGTGTTAGAACCTTCCTCCTCTAGTGCTGTTCCTGACCCCTACTGCACGCAGGGGTTCACCTACACTTTTGCCATGGAAGCCACCGCCCAACCTCAAGAGATTCCCCTACCTGATTTTTACCAGCGCTATGCTCCCTACTACAGCTACGAACTGCCCAATCTGGCTAGCTTTCCCTTTGTCTTCACCTATCGGCGCATTTTCACCCCTACCCCAGAAAGATTTGAACGCAATTTCCCCTTTGCCGACTTCAAGCGCGATGATGCGATCGTGGTGGGGGATATTTCCATGCAAAACTGGACATGGGGCAACGACTACCGTCCGGGTACCAGCAAGGACAACCTCATTTACACCAGAGACCAACTGCAGCAACTGGGGCAACTAAAACCTGGGGGCTGGCAGGGGGGACTGCGGGTAGAAACTCTGAGGCAGGGGGAACTCCTGGCTAGGGGGTATTTTCACTGGTTGCATTCAGGCACAACGGATTCCCAGCTGGGAGATGGTGTGAAGAAGCCCTATCCCAACATCCGTTACCTAGAGGGGTTTGCCAGCCCCATGAATACAGCCCATGGTTTGTCTAAGTACCCCTACATCCGCGAAAGTCGACGCATCATTGGTCGTCCTGGTTGGGGGCATCCCCAGGGCTTCACTGTGACGGAACTAGACATCTCCCGCCGCGACTACACAGACCCCTACTATCGGCAAGTGCTGACTCCCGCACAGTACCGCAGTGTAATGGCGATCTTGGCAGGCTTAGAGAGTGCTACAGTCATTACAGGACAGGTCAAGCCTGAACAGGTGAAAAAACGGTCCCGTTCCACCATTTTTGTGGACTCAGTGGGAATTGGGCATTACGCCATTGACTTTCACCCCTGTATGGAAAAATACCCTGTGGAGCTGCCAGGCAATCGGGAACGCCCAGGGGAACGCCGTGCCCAAGGATCAGCCTATCCCTTCCAAATTCCCCTCCGTGCCATGATTCCCCAGAAAATTGACAACTTAATTGTAGCCGGCAAAAGTATAGCTACTAGTCACATTGCTGCTGCCGCCTATCGTGTGCACAGTTTTGAGTGGTCATCGGGGGCTGCCGCTGGTACTACCGCTGATTTTGCCCTACGCAAGGGTATCCTGCCCTACACGCTGGTAGATGACTTGCCCCGATCGGAACCCCTGCTGGAAGAACTACAACAAATTCTCAACAGTAATGGCAATCCCACTAGGTTTCCCGATACCTCAATTTTCAATAACAACTGGGATAATTGGCGTTAAATAGGCGGGCTAACCAAAATTCCCCCTCTCGCACTAGACGGGATGTCCCTTCTACAGGGGCGGGGGGCTGAATCAAGATTGTGTACATACCAAGGCGATTCCCCACTAAGATGTCCGTCAACAGCCGATCACCTACCATTGCCACCTGTGCAGGTTCCAGACCCATTGCCACGATCGCTTTTTTTACACACCGTCGGGACGGCTTGGCAGCACTGGCATAGAAAGGTAGTTCCAACGAGTCAGCGATGGTTTTGATGCGCTTGTGCCAACAATTGTTACTGACCAACCAAAGGGGCATCTGTTGGCGCACCTGTTTTACCCAGTGGCGCACGGCTGGGGAAACTTCCACTTCCCTGTTGCCCAGGAGCGTATTGTCCACATCTAGCACCATGCCCTTGATGCCCTTCTGTTGCAATGAATTCACATCCAGCAGCCAGATGGGCTGCTTCACCACTAGTTTAGGGACTAGTAATTGCCAGACTTTCATTGCCCAGGGAACTGTTCAGCTATCTTTGCCACTGCTTGTTCGTGTTCTTCCAGTGTACGACTAAATATGTGGCTGCCATCGTAGCGAGCGACGAAAAACAGAAAATCTGTCTGGGGGGGGGCAAGGGCTGCCTGCAGACTAGCTAACCCAGGGGCAGCAATGGGGTGGGGGGGTAAGCCAGGGTTGACATAGGTATTGAAGGGGTGAGGGGTACGCACCTGCTCCAGGGTGAGGGGTGCCTCAGGAGTCTGTTTAATGTTTAACCCGTACTCCACCGTGGGGTCAGCTTCCAATTTCATGCCCCGCTGTAAGCGCTGCCAAAATACCCCTGCTATTGTGGGGCGTTCCCTGTCCAAAACAGCCTCTTTCTCCACAATGCTGGCTAAAGTTACCCACTGCACTAAAGAAAGGTTAGTTTGATTTTTCTCCCGATAGAGGGGTAAAGCAACGGCAGCAAACCGATCGGTCATCATTTTCACCACCTCAGAGGCAGTGACCCCCTGCAAAGGCAATTCATAGGTATCAGGGAACAGAAAACCCTCTAGGGTATCCACTTCGGGCGGTAGCCAGTCGGGAAAATATTGAGCAGTAGCCCGCTGGGTTGCCTGTTTGAACTCTCTGCTGCTGAAGTAGCCCAACCTGGCAAAGTGTGCTGCCATCTCCTCAATCCGCCAGCCCTCGGGAATAGTGACTCGATTAGTGGCAACAAAACCCTTTTGCAATTGCCCTGCCACTTGGAAAAGAGATTGATTGCTGGCCAAGTCGTAAGTCCCTGCTTGAATGCCCTGCCCCGTCAACCGCAGCCATAGACGCATTGCCCATGGCGATCGGATTAACCCCTGGGCTCTCAATTCCTGAATCAGTGCTTGGGTGGGAGTATTAGCGGGCACATGGAGCCGCACTACACGCCTGTTGCCCTGGGGCGCAGCTGTCCCTGTCCGCCACAGTAACCCTGCTAACCATCCCCACAGGAGACAGAGTAGCCATAAGCCCGGCTTAAGCGTTTTCCGCTTCATCAAGCATCAGAGCTTCTAGGTGCATCTGTAGATTTTCTAGTTCCTCTTCTCCCAGGATTTCCAACTCCTGCCTATCGTTGTATTTGGCAAAAAAAATCATCGGCTCTAGGGCAACAAAAATGGCATATTCTTGCTCTTCATGGAAGAAACTGGCTAGTTGTTGTAGCTCTTCATAGGTTTCTTCGTCTTCATTGAGGACATAAATGTCTTCTTCCTCTGGTTCGGGAATATCTCCCTCCACTGTCAAGCTAAAAGCGGTGCGCAGCAAATTGAGATTTAATTCTGCCAAGACCGCCTGGGCAGTGGGAAAAATTACGTCTATCTCTTCGTCATCTAAATCTTTGAGGGCACTTTCCTCCCCTTCTCCTTCCCAGCCAAAAATATACACACAGGGGTCGACGGGTTGGAGTAGGAGATATTTCTCATCTTCCACAGGCAAAACTTTCTCCACAATACAAGACAGTGACCTTCCCTGTTCATCTTTCAAAGTAACGATTTCCGACTCCATACCCATTTCCTAGATAATAATAAAAATCTACCCTATTTTCGCCGCTGATCGAGCCACTGCTGCAAAATAATTGCCGCTGCTTTGCGATCGACAAGGGCTTTGTATTCTCTAGGGGAAACACCTTCCTCAAGCAGGAGTTGTTCTGCCATGTAGGAAGTCAGCCGCTCATCCACATACTCAACAGGTAGTTTGAGATACTCACTACAACGCTCAGCGAACTTTTGTACTTGCCGCCCCTGGTACCCCAAACTACCGTCCATGTTGTAGGGCAACCCTACTACCAGAACATCCACCTGGCGCTCCCTGGCGATCTGCTCTAGTTGTGCCATGTCCTGTGCCCAGCTCTTGCGCTCGATCGTGGTGATGCCCCAGGCGAACAGACCCAAGCCATCACAGCCTGCTACACCAATGCGTTTCCGTCCTACGTCTAACCCTAAAGCTGCTACCCTTTCCAAGATAAAGTCGACCAACCCTAAATTTTTATCTTAAGGCTGGTCTGACTTCTCCGTAACCACGGGCAATACTACTTAAGAATCTTAGTCACTACTCCCGAACCAACTGTACGACCGCCTTCACGGATAGCAAAGCGCATCTCCTGCTCAATGGCAATAGGATTAATCAGTTCTACTGTCATCTTCACGCGGTCACCAGGCATCACCATTTCTGCTGGACTGCCATCATCTGCCGTAAAGGACTTAATTGTTCCTGTTACATCGGTAGTGCGCACATAAAACTGGGGACGATAGCCGGCAAAGAAAGGAGTTTTGCGACCGCCTTCTTTTTCCGTCAGGACGTATACCTGTGCTTCAAATTCCGTGTGAGGCGTAATTGAGCCAGGCTTTGCTAGCACCATACCTCGCTGTACATCGTCCTTCTGCATACCGCGCAGTAGTAGACCAGCGTTGTCGCCAGCAATACCTTCGTCCAGGGTCTTCTTAAACATTTCAATTCCTGTAACTGTGGTGCTGCGCGTTTCCTTAATCCCTACCAGTTCCACCTGATCACCCAGCTTAACCCGACCACGTTCAATCCGCCCCGTGGCTACTGTACCCCGACCTGTGATGGAGAATACATCTTCTACTGCCATCAAGAAAGGTTTGTCAACATCCCGTTCAGGCGTAGGAATGTACTCATCCACTGCATCCATTAGTTCCCAAATCTTATCTACCCAGGGATTTTCCCCCCGCTGAGTGTTAGGGTTTTCCAGCATATGGTCAAGGGCTTTTTTGGCAGAACCAAGAATGATGGGCACATTGTCTCCATCAAAACCATAGGAGCTAAGTAGTTCTCTCACCTCTAGCTCCACTAGCTCAATCAACTCCTCTTCCCCCTCCATCAGGTCTGCCTTGTTCATGAACACCACCATCCGTGGTACACCTACCTGGCGCGCAAGGAGAATATGCTCTCTGGTTTGGGGTTCAGGTCCATCCGCTGCTGACACTAGCAAAATTGCCCCGTCCATCTGAGCTGCCCCCGTAATCATGTTTTTCACATAGTCAGCGTGACCAGGGCAATCAACATGGGCGTAGTGCCGCTTCTCCGTTTCATACTCTACGTGGGCAGTGTTAATTGTAATCCCCCGCGCTCTCTCTTCAGGAGCAGCATCAATTTCATCGTACTTCTTTGGCTTCGCCTTTCCTGCTGCTGCCAGAGTCATGGTAATAGCCGCAGTCAGAGTAGTCTTGCCGTGGTCAACGTGACCGATCGTGCCAATGTTAACGTGAGGCTTACTCCGTTCAAATTTTTCGCGTGCCATTGTTTGAGTTGTCCCTTCCTTCCTACTATGTATTATTCCTTGGATTTGCTTTTAGCAATGATAGTCTCGGCAACATTCCGAGGTACCTCTTCGTAGTGGCTAAACTCCATAGTGAAGATGCCCCTACCTTGAGTCTTAGAGCGAATGTCCGTTGCATAGCCAAACATCTGGGCTAAGGGAACCTTCGCTGTCACCTTGGCAATTCCCATCTCTACGGTTTGTCCTTCGATCTGTCCGCGCCGTGAGTTGAGATCTCCTATTATAGTACCAATGTAATCCTCTGGTACCTCCACTTCTACTTTCATCATGGGTTCCAGCAGGACTGGTGATGCCTTCATCACTGCTTCTTTGAGGGCGATCGATGCGGCAATCTTAAATGCCATTTCCGAAGAGTCTACCTCATGGTAGGAACCATCCACTAAGGTAGCACGAATATCAATCAAAGGATACCCTGCCAGTACCCCTGATTCACAGGTTTCTTTGATCCCCTGCTCCACTGCTGGCACATATTCCTTGGGTACCACCCCACCGACAATCTTGGAGACGAATTCAAACCCACTGGCTGGTTCCCCTGGTTCCAGGTCAATCACTACGTGACCATACTGTCCCTTACCACCACTCTGGCGGATGAATTTGCCCTCTACACGACTGACAGGCTTGCGAATCGTCTCCCGATAAGCTACCTGGGGTGCACCCACGTTGGCTTCTACGTTGAATTCCCGCATCATGCGGTCAACCAGAATTTCAAGGTGTAACTCACCCATTCCCGAAATAATTGTCTGATTGGTCTCTGTATCCAGAGAAACACGGAAGGTGGGGTCTTCCTTGGACAGTGCTTGCAGTGCCTTTGACAGTTTGTCCATGTCGGCTTTGGTCTTGGGTTCCACTGCTACGGAAATCACCGCTTCAGGAATAAACAGGGATTCCAGAATGACAGGCGCGCTTTCGTCGCAGAGGGTGTCGCCTGTGGTGGTGTCCTTCAGACCAATAATTGCCCCTAGGTCGCCCGCCCGCAGTTCATCTACCTCAATCCGTTCATCTGCCTTCAACACCACTAGGCGGGATACTCGTTCTTTCTTATTCTTGCTGGCATTGAGGACATAGGAGCCTTTGGTCATCACCCCTGAGTATATGCGCACGAAGGTCAGGTCACCAAATTTGTCACTCATCAGCTTGAATGCCAGGGCAGACATCGGTTCTTCGTCACTGGCTTTGCGCTCCACTTCTGTGCCATCGGGTAATTTGCCCTTAATTGCGGGAATATCAATCGGGGATGGCAAGTACTCCACCACTGCATTCAGGAGTAACTGTACCCCCTTGTTCTTGAAGGAGGAACCACATAGCATGGGCACGATCGTGCCGTTAATTGTCCCTTTGCGCAAAGCTGCTTTAATCTCTTCCTCTGTCAGGTCTTCTCCCTCTAGGTACTTGGTCATCAGGTCATCGTCAGTTTCTACTACCGATTCCACCATCTTGACCCGATACTCTTCAGCCACTTCTTTGACTTCGCTAGGAATCTCCTCTACCCTGATGTCTTTACCCAGGTCGTCGTAGTAGATGTAGGCTTTCATCCGCACTAGGTCAACAATGCCTTTGAGGTCAGACTCGCTGCCAATGGGAATCTGGATAGGCACAGCGTTAGCCCGCAACCGTTCCCTTACCTGGTTATACACCTTGAAGAAGTTAGCCCCTGTCCTGTCCATCTTGTTGACGTAGATAATGCGGGGCACCCTGTAGCGGTCTGCCTGCCGCCACACCGTTTCTGTTTGGGGCTGTACACCACCTACCGAGCACAAAACCGTAATCACCCCGTCTAGTACCCGCATCGATCGCTCTACTTCGATCGTGAAATCAACGTGACCAGGGGTATCGATGATGTTAATCCTATGTTCTGGTGCACCAGGCAAGGGCTGACTGGGGTTGTTGGGGTCTCTTATAGTCCAGGCGGTACTGATAGCTGCTGCTGTAATGGTGATACCCCGCTCCCGCTCTTGTGCCATCCAGTCGGTGACCGATGTACCCTCATGCACCTCCCCCATCTTGTGGATGAGACCGGAGTAGAACAGGATACGTTCCGTTGTCGTCGTCTTACCCGCATCAATGTGGGCGGCGATACCAATGTTGCGTACTCTCTCTAGGGGGATAGTTCTTGCCACGTTGTTGTCCTCGTCACAGGGCGAAAATCTGAAACCAGTATAAAGAATAGCACAAACTGCCTTTAGTAGCGGTAGTGGGCAAAGGCTTTGTTGGCTTCTGCCATCTTGTGAGTCTCTTCCCGCTTGCGAATAGCTCCCCCTGTCTCGTTGGAAGCGTCCATAATCTCGTTTGCCAACTTGATGATCATCCCCTTGCCATTGCGCTGACGGGCATACTGGATAATCCATCGTAGGGCAAGGGAAACACCTCGATCGCTGCGCACTTCCATTGGCACTTGATAGGTGGCTCCCCCTACTCGCTTTGCCTTGACTTCCACCAGGGGTGTGACATTGCGGACTGCCCGCTCAAAGACCTCTAGGGGCGAATTACCTGTGCGTTGACCCACCAAATCCAAAGCTTTGTAGACAATACGGGATGCCAGGGCCAGCTTGCCGTTGAGCATCAGCCTTTTAATGAGCATATTAACTAGGCGACTGTTGTAAACAGGCTCAGGGGGAGTTACACGTTTGATAGCACGATTACGACGGGACATTTCTCACCTCCTACTTCTTCTTGCCAGTGGGAGCAGCGGCTTGTCCTGGTTTAGGTCGTTTTGCCCCATATTTGGAGCGCCCTTGCTTGCGGTCTTTGACCCCTGCGGTATCCAGGGTGCCCCGGATGATGTGGTAACGTACACCGGGTAAGTCTTTAACCCGTCCGCCCCGAATCAGAACTACGGAGTGCTGCTGTAAATTATGACCAATCCCAGGTATGTAGGCTGTTACTTCAAACCCAGAGGTAAGACGTACGCGCGCTACTTTACGTAAAGCAGAGTTGGGTTTTTTGGGGGTGGTGGTGTAAACCCTAGTGCAGACTCCCCGCCGCTGGGGACAGGCTTTAAGGGCAGGGGATTTGGTCTTTTGCTTTAAAGCGGTTCTCTCACTCCGAATCAGTTGCTGAATCGTGGGCATAGGGGCTATTTTGTCAACGGTCTAAAAATCTACCACAATAAAATAGAGTGAGTCAAGGTAGCTGGCCATGCAGGATTTGTTAATTCGCGGTAGTCATGTCCTCCTGCCAACAGGGACAGTGCAACAGTTGGATGTGCTAGTACAGGGAGAAAAGATAGCCCAAATTGGGGAAGAGATTGCCCTAGAGACCGATCGGGTAATTGATGGCACGGGGTTGACTCTACTGCCAGGAGTAATTGACCCCCAGGTGCATTTCCGCGAGCCAGGGTTGGAGCATAAAGAAGATTTACAGACCGCTAGTTATGCCTGCGCTAGGGGGGGAGTGACCAGTTTTTTGGAAATGCCCAATACCAAACCCCTCACGGTCAATCAGGCTACCTTAGAAGATAAGTTGCGCAGAGCCAGGGAAAAATCGATCGTCAACTACGGTTTTTTCATCGGTGCCACCAGCTACAACCTAGAGGAACTGGAGAAGGTAGAGCCTTGTTGCGGCATCAAGATTTTCATGGGGTCAATGCACGGGGATTTGCTAGTAGATGACGACGAGTTGTTAGAGCGAATTTTTGCCCAGGGTAGTCGTCTAATTGCCGTGCATGCGGAAGACCAACAGCGTATTCGCCAGAGACGAGCGGCAATACTGGACAATCTCCCGGCAGCTAACCCCTGTTTACATTCCCTGATCCAAGACGATCAAGCCGCTCTGCTAGCCACCATTAAAGCTGTACATCTCTCCCTTAAGTATCGTCGTCGTCTGCACATTCTCCATCTCTCCACTAAGTTAGAAGTGGACTACCTCCGCCAGTACAAGGCTCCCTGGATCACCGCCGAAGTTACACCCCAGCACCTATTTCTCAATACCGCTGCCTACGAGACCCTAGGCACCCTAGCCCAGATGAACCCGCCTCTGCGATCGGAAGCAGATAACGCTGCCCTCTGGCAGGGATTACAGGACGGTATTCTAGATTTTATTGCTACTGACCATGCTCCCCACACCCTAGAGGAAAAAGCCAAACCCTACCCCCACTCCCCCTCAGGTATGCCAGGGGTAGAGACTTCTCTCCCTCTAATGTTGACAGCCGCTGTCCAGGGCAAATGCACTCTCTTCCAAGTGAGTAATTGGTTGAGTCGCAATGTGGCTATAGCCTATGGCATTCCCCGCAAAGGGGAAATTAGAGTTGGTTGGGATGCCGATTTAGTCTTAGTTGATCTTAACCGCTGGCAAACAGTAGAAACTACACAATTACAGACAAAATGCGGTTGGAGCCCGTTTACTGGCTGGCGGTTAACAGGATTTCCCCAATATACAATCGTCAATGGTCAGGTGGTCTATGCCCAGGGTAAAATTATCAGTGAAACTAGAGGTAAGCCTTTACAATTTTTGCCTTTTGTAGTAGGGAATAGGGTGATGGTTTAGGTGCCCAAAACAATGAAGAGGTATGTGGCAATTGGGGCTTGTGTTATAGGGATAGGGATTCTCCACAGTTTGCTGTTTTCAGGAATTGACCGATCGGGTGAACTGCCTAACCTGGCAGATTCTGGTAAAAATAAGTCTGTAAAAACAAATCCTCGATATTCAGGTGTGCTGTTTGCCAAAGGAGAAGTAAGTAGCATTCCTTCCTTTAATTTAGCGAGTCCACCTGCGGTGGTTGAGGAACTACCTATACCAGAGACAACTCCTGAACCCCCATCCTTTGCCACAGCATTACCCCCTCCCCCAATGCCACAATTACCCCCTAGACCCACAGTTCCTGTGCCAGCACAAAAAGAAGAATTACCTGCCCCAACTGTGGTGGAAAAAACCACGCCTCCCCCCCTAGAAGCAGAAAAGATCAGAGTCATGGGCGCTATGGCAATTGGCGGCAAAAACTATGCGATTGTGTCTGTGCCGGGCGGTACAACCCAATATGTCACAGAAGGGGAGCGTTTAGCAGATAACAAAGTGCTGGTAAAAACGATCGAAGTTAGTGAGCGTCCTCTTGTCATTTTGGAACAAAACAATGCTGAATTCACCCATGGTCTTGACCAAGAGGAATGACTTTTTATGGTTGCCAAATCTGCCCCAAGGGACTAGAATCGTGGCGAAGGAGTTGAAGTCAGGTATGCGCAAATATTCCGCCGTGGCAATGGGGCTGATGCTAGTGGGACTACTGAGTGCCTGTGGAGACCCCAACGAAGAGGTGACGAGGGAGTGTTCGGTTTATTTTGACAAAGACGGCAATATCACTCGTGAAGCTTTCGAGAATATTCCCAAACCCAGACTAATTAAAACGCAGAGGCGGAATTTAGGGCAAATCTGTCAACAGGTGCGAGAATTAGCTAATAACAAGCAATTACGCTTCTGCAGTGCGACTAATATACCGCCCTGTGTTATTCCTGCCGCAGAAGATAAGGTAGCTGAAGCTAAGCCCTTACCTAAAGTCACTATGGCTGAACCCTTCACCGCGCCCCCTATTGTGCAACCTCCTGTTGATTTGATTGACCCCATCGATCGGGAAGAACGGCTCAAGCAACTAAAAGCTACTGAAGGGAGGAAGGACCCCTTCCAAGAACTGGATGCACAAATTCCACCGCTCCCGCCACCGCCTAAGGCAACAGCTGCTCCGCCACCCCGCCCCCGTCCCCCCAGAGCACCGAGGGGTACAATTGTTGTCAAAGAACCAATTGCTGCTCCCAGTGAAGTTCCACCGCCGCCGGAGCCTGTGGAAGCCAAGCAAGTGCGTATTGCGGGAGTTCTGCAAATTGGTTCCGAAGTGTTGGCAATCGCCAGTATACCTGGTGACCGCTTGCCTAGCCGCACAATTCGTCCTGGTCAGAGGATTGCTGATGGCAAGGTGTTGGTGAAAGCAATTGACATAACTGGCTTGACTCCCTCTGTGGTACTGGAACAATTCGGTACAGAAGTCCGCCGTGGTGTAGGAGAAGCCATAGCTGTAGCCTCTGAAACTCCTCAGCCTACTCCCTGAGATGCATAGTATTGACCTCAACTACCTGGCAACTGTCTCGGACAACGATCGGGACTTTGAAGCAGAACTACTGCAAGTCTATATAGAGGACACGGAACTACACCTGGAAGCAGCCAAGCTAGCACAGAGGGGTACAGACTGGGATAGGGTAGCCAAGGAGGCACACCACATCAAGGGGGCAAGTGCTAATGTGGGAGCGCAAGAGATGCAAACCCTGGCAGTCAACTTGGAAAGGGAGGCGAAAGCCCAGCAGATCGATTCCCTAGCTATCACTCTGGAACGGATGGCGGTGGAATTAGAAAAAGTTAAACAACTGTTTAGGGAACGGTACAGCCTCTAACACAGGTCCGCAGCCACGATCGAATTGCTTCATTGACTGCTTTCGGTGCTTCGTCATGGGGGCAGTGCCCAGCGGGGAGAAAAACTTCCTGCAGGTCGGGGTAATAGGTGCGGAATTTTTGACTCCTAGTAGCACAGTCCATCCAGGGGTCACCGGTGCCCCAGATAGCCAGTAGGGGACAATCTATAGTCTGCAGTAGTTGGTCTACCGTACGTCCCTGGCGGCTGGTAAAGACCGAGGCAAAGACATGGGCAGCCCCTGGGTCACAGGAGGGGCGATAGATTTCCTCCACTAACTGTTCTGTCACAGCTGACTTATCGACATAGACCTGTAACAGAGTTTTGCGGATTTGCGATTTTTGCCGCACAAATTGGAAGAGGAGATAACTAAACCAAGACTGCTGCAGGAGAGCGCGGATAGCCGATCGGAGCAACTTTGTCCAAGGACTTGGGGGTTGGGCACCGAGGGGGGTAGAATCACTGAAGGCACCGGCACTGTTGAGGAGGATAACACCTGCCACCCATTCCTTGGCATCAGCAGCACAGCACAGGGAGACGTAGCCCCCTAAGGAGTTTCCTACTAAAATGGTCGGTCGTTGGATTTTCTCTTTGATAAAATTGAGGAGCTGATCCCGCCACAAATCAGCGGAGTAACGCCAGCGTGGTTTCTGTGACCTGCCAAACCCCAGTAGGTCAATTGCCCATACCTCTAACTCTTGCCCCAGTTCTGTGATATTTTTACGCCAGTGATCCGTAGAAGCGCCAAACCCATGTACCAACAACAAGGGGGGATAGTCGGGATTACTTCCCAACTGCACGTAGTGAATAGATACTTCGCGGTACTGCCAATATTGGGATTCCATAATTTACCCTGCTTACCACTCCCCTACCTTAAACTGCCTGCCCCTATTAGCGCTTCGCCCCGGAGGACTACATGAGCCGTCGCCCCCGCTCTGCCCCCTTGGTAGTTCGTCTGTTGCGAGAGGGTATCACCGAATCTATTCACTACTGTGATGTGGCGGTTGCCGATCACCGCGGTCGGATCATTGCTGCTGCTGGTGACTTTGAACACCCCATCTTTGCCCGCTCTTGCCTTAAACCCATTCAAGCTCTCCCCGTTGTTACCACTGGTACTCTAGACCGTTTCCATCTCAACGATCGTCACCTTGCCCTTATGTGTGGGTCTCACCAGGGAACGATCGAACAGAGTCGCCTTGTCTTCCACATTCTCTGGCAGTGTGATGTGGAGCCCGAATACCTCAAATGCCCCAAAGGCGATCGGGACAGCTCCCTACAGCACAACTGTTCTGGTAAACATGCGGGGATGCTAGCCGTTTGTCGCCAGCAGAACTGGGATATTGCCACTTACACTGACCGCGACCACCCTGTCCAACAACTGATTCGGGAAAAACTAGGGGAACTATTGCATATGCCCCCTGCAGAACTGGTGTATGCCCATGATGACTGTACGGCTCCCACCTATCTATTGGAGATTGGTCAACTGGCTAGTTTATACGCCTTTCTGTCAGGCTATGAACACTTGCACCTAGAGCGCATTGCTAGAGCCATGACCACCTATCCCGAACTGGTAGCAGGGAAGGGAGAGTTTGATACAGAAGTGATGACGGTAACTGGAGGGACAATTCTAAGCAAATCGGGTGCAGAGGGCCTACAGTGCTTAGGTAAGATAGCAGAAGGACTAGGCATCGCTATCAAAGTTGCTGACGGCAGCAAGCGAGCAAAACAGGCAGTTGCTATCTATGTCCTGCGGCAGCTGGGGTGGGTAGAATCAGCGATCACTGACCAACTGGCAGACACATTTGCCAGGGTAGGGGAATTTAGTCGCTTGGAAGTAGAAGGAGAACTGACATAAACCGTCTGATTCTGATTATTGAAGACTCCATCGACAACCAAATCCTCCTCAAACAAGTCCTCGAGGATGACTACCAATTAGTGTGTATCAACAATGGCAAAGATGCCCTTGCTTGGCTGCAAAAACATCGGGCGGATTTGATCCTCCTCGACCTCGCCCTACCCGAAGTAGATGGCTGGGAAATTGCCCGCCAAATCCGTCAAAGTGGTAATAAAACTCCCATTATTGCGATCACTGCCCATGCTATGAAGGGAGACCGCGAATCTGCTCTGGCAGCGGGGTGTAATGACTACATCCCTAAGCCGATCGATATTGCCAATGTGGAACAACAAGTCAAATACTGGCTACAAAGCAAGGAGGAGTAACTGCTAGCACTCCCCCCCGCGCAATGATAGCTAGTAGGTCAGAGCCATACTGCGGGTAGTTTCCGCCCCCAGGTAAACGCGAATGCTGAGGAAGTCGGTGGGGCAGGCAGTTTCACAGCGCTTGCAACCAATACAGTCCTCTGTACGGGGAGCCGACGCAATTTGACCAGCCTTGCAGCCATCCCAGGGTACCATCTCCAGCACATCGCAGGGGCAAGCACGGACGCACTGGGTGCAACCAATGCAGGTATCGTAAATTTTTACAGTGTGAGACATTAGGGATTGCTCCTCTTTTGGTAAAGAATTACTCCCAAGTCTAACCTAGAGATTTGCCCTGTGCTTAAAGAAGGTAGAATAACTTAAAACAACTTAATATTCAGGTTGGCTATGCGCAAAATTGAGGTACACGCGGAAGCGCCCCCCGTTGGCTATATCGACTATCTCACCTGGCTGCAGGGCAAAACTACCCAATGGGCATGGCTGGCAATCCGAGCGGAACTGGAAGCTGTGGAGGAATTCTATCGTCGTTTGGACTGGCAGGTAGGTCCTGCCCTCTCCCGCTTGCCTGCAGATAGTGCTTACAGTAATACAGTAACAGTTTTGGTGCAACCCTACGGTAAAAGCTATGAGTGGGTACTTACTATGTACGGCTGGGACAACATCGATCGGTCTGTCCTCGCCCAGCAGGCACAGCAAGCGTCACAGGAATTGACAACCAAGGCATTTTGGACAACTACGATCGGGTCTGCAATTACCTACGAACTACTAGACTGGGGTAAGCGCCAGGAATATGCCCAAGTCAACGACACTTTTACGTTTACCTCCCTCCTGCGCCAAACACCCAAGGAAAATTTCCTAGAGGGGGAGATGATTGAGGGTCTGCCCAAATTCCAGCTGTTAATTGATGAAAACCTAGGGGATTTGTTTGTGTACCTCTATCCCTGTGTGGGGGTGAAAACTGCTGATGGTTATGCCTATTTGCTGGGCGATAACTGTCGTGCCCCGATCGCTCAAGTCAAGCTCCTCACTCCCAAGGCTTAGATGGCATACTGGCTGCTGAAGACGGAACCCCACGTTTACAGTTACAGTGACCTCGATCGGGATGGGACTACCGTTTGGGACGGGGTGGCGAACAATTTAGCCTTGAAATACATCAGGACCATCCAAGTGGGGGACTTAGCCCTGATTTACCACACGGGAGAAGAGCGGCGGGCAGTCGGAATTGCCAGAGTAATTTCTGCTCCCTATCCCGACCCCCAACACAATGACCCTAAGTTAGTAGTATTTGACCTGGAAAAGGTAGCGCCTCTCCCCCAGCCCGTTAGTTTGGCTAAAATTAAATCTCACCCTGGTTTTGTCGGGTTTGCTTTGCTCACTAACAGCCGCTTGTCGGTTGTACCTGTCAGTCCTGAGCATTGGCAGTTGCTATTGCAGTTGGCCAACTACAGCGATGCAATTCATTGACCAAGCGGAAATTATTGTGCAGGGGGGCAAGGGGGGCGACGGTATTGTGGCCTTCCGCAGGGAAAAGTATGTGCCAGCGGGGGGACCCTCAGGGGGCAATGGCGGTTGGGGTGGCTCCGTGATTCTCGTGGCTACCCATGACCTGCAAACCCTCCTAGATTTTCGCTACCAGAAGGTGTTTAAGGCGGAACCTGGCAAACGGGGTGGTCCCAACAACATGACGGGGGCAAATGGCGCTGATACCCGCATCAGAGTGCCCTGTGGCACAGTGGTAATTGACATCGATCGGGACGAGATTTTGGGAGACCTCACAGAGCCAGGACAGGAACTGGTAGTAGCCAAGGGGGGCAAGGGGGGCTTAGGCAATCAGCATTTCCTTAGCAATTCCAACCGCGCTCCTGAATATGCTCTGCCGGGCTTGCCAGGGGAACGGCGGCATCTGCGGCTAGAACTAAAACTCCTAGCGGATGTGGGTATTATTGGCTTACCCAATGCGGGCAAATCCACCCTTATCTCGGTTGTTTCAGCAGCCCGCCCCAAAATTGCCGATTATCCTTTTACCACCCTAGTTCCCAATTTAGGGGTAGTCTCCAAACCCGATGGCGATGGCGTAGTTTTTGCTGACATTCCTGGGCTGATTGAGGGTGCCCACCTAGGCGTAGGACTAGGCCATGACTTCCTCCGCCACATCGAACGAACGCGCTTGCTCATCCATTTGGTTGATCTGACAGCTCCTGACCCGATCGGTGACTATCACACAATCCTCAAGGAACTAGCCGCCTATGGTCACGGTTTACCAGAAAAACGACGCATCCTTGCCCTCAACAAAATCGATGCAGTAGCAGACCCCCACCACTGGCAAGCCCAGTTTGCCGATATTCTCGGTTTTCCCCCTCTCCTTATCTCCGCTGCTACGCGCACAGGGATTGATCAACTCCTCGATCGGGTCTGGCAGGAACTAAAGCTGATTGAGGTACTCCAGTAAATCCGCCATCATTTGCGGTTCCGCTTGGAACTTAGGCATGGGGGGCGTTTCACCGCTGATAATTTGATGTACCAACTGTTGTCTCGACCTGTGCCTTGCCACCCCATGTAAACTGGGACCCACTTCCCCTTCCGCCCACTGCCCATGACAGGGTACACAATTCATGACAAAAATCGACCGTCCCTTTTCCGCGTCCCCCTTGAGGGATAACACCGATCGGGTATAGGCATCGGCAGGGGGAAACCACCACAGCCATAGCAGCACTACCAATACCCCTGCCAACACCACGAACACCAGCCAGCGCCAGGGAAAGCGGGGCAAAGCATCAGTACGGGAGGGAATGGGTGGGGGGGAGAGCATAATTTGCGCCCTTAAACTATAAAAAAATTTACCATTCACAATATATCTTAAAATTTTTAAGGATTTGTACTCACTTGGTGGGTGTCAAAGCCCCCACTGTGGCTAAGCTAGATATACAGGCAATATAATGGACACTGCTGTAAATAGAGGAATATTTTAAGAATGGGGGGTAACGATCGGTTATTGCGGGCAGCGCGGGGAGAAACCTTAGACCGTCCGCCGGTGTGGATGATGCGGCAAGCGGGAAGGTACATGCAAGCCTATCGGGAACTGAGGGAGCGCTATCCTGACTTTAGGCAACGCTCGGAGAATCCCGACATCGCGGTGGAGATTTCCCTGCAGCCCTTTCATGCTTTTCATCCCGACGGGGTGATCATGTTTTCCGACATACTGACCCCTCTCCCTGGTATGGGGATTGAATTTGACATAATTGAAAGCCGCGGACCAATTATTGACCCCCCGATTCGCACGAAAGAACAGGTCGATCGTCTCTACACCCTCAAACCCAATGAATCTTTGCCATTCATCAAGCAGATATTGCGCACCCTCAGACAGGAAGTGAAAGACCAAGCAGTGGTGTTAGGTTTTGTCGGTGCTCCCTGGACGTTAGCTGCCTATGCCATCGAGGGGAAAAGTTCTAAAGACTTTGTCATGATCAAATCCATGTCCTACCAGAACCCCCAACTGCTGCACAAGTTTCTCTCCATCCTGGCGGAAAATATTGCTATTTATATTTGCTACCAAATTGAATCTGGGGCACAGGCTGTCCAGCTATTTGACTCCTGGGCAGGGAATCTGGCACCGACGGAATACGAAACCTTTGCCATGCCCTATACCAAACAGATTGTTGATTATGTCCACGATCGTTATCCCGATGTTCCCCTCATTCTCTATATTTGCGGCAGTGCTGGCATTTTGGAACGCATGGCCCAGACGGGGGTGGATGTGATCAGTCTGGATTGGATGGTAAACATGAAGGAAGCGCGCCAGCGACTGGGGGAAAATATCGCCGTGCAGGGTAACCTTGACCCCTGTATTTTGTTTGCTCCCCAAGATTACATTCGGGCACAGATTGAGCTAGTGGTAGAGCAAGCAGGAGGAAAAGGACATATTATGAATTTGGGGCACGGGGTACTCTCCACCACCCCCGAAGAAAACGTCCGCTTCTTCTTTGAAACTGTCAAATCCCTGTGAGCGAACTCAGTTATTATTCCACCCTGGTATTGACTTTCCTGCTCTTAGTGGGCTTAGTCTTCTTTGTGGCAGGTTCCGTGAAGGAGCGTAGGGCTGAACTGGCGCTATCTGACCCTCAACTTGTCCCACCCCTGCGGGATTACCTGCTGCAATTAGGTTACCGCATAAAGGCAATTGACCCCGATCGGGATATGGTCATTCTGGAGGGCAAAATTAAGGGCAGTGTGGGATTAGCCCTATTTTTAACAGTACTGGCAGCGATCGGGCTTCTCTGTCTTAGTCTAGTGCTCTCCTTTCTGCTCCCTGAAGGGGGGAATAGTCTTTACCTACTAGTGGGGGGAGCGCCCCTAGCGGGCTGGTTTTACTGGCGGGGGGCACAGAAATTAGAACAGGTACAAATTATCACCCGCAACGACCATGTACTAGTCCAAGGGCACCGCGACACCCTCAGCCAACTGGAGGCATACCTCAACGGGCAAAGGTGACAGCCTGGGGCTGATTCTGATATTTCCCCTTACGATCGGCGTAAGTTGTTTGGCAGGGTTCCCCCTCGAAAAACAGGAGTTGGATTACTCCTTCATTGGCGTAGATACGACAATCAGCACTGGAAGAATTGCTAAATTCCAGGGTGAGAAAGCCGTGCCAACTAGCTTCAACGGGAGTGATATTGGCAATAATGCCGCAGCGTGCCATCGTCGATTTACCGATACAAATGACCGTGATGTTAGGGGGAATACACAGACGTTCCAGGGAGACTCCCAAACCGTAGGAATTGGCAGGAATGATAAAAAACTCCCCGTACTCGTCCCGTTGTAGGGGGACAGATTCTAGGTTTTGGGGATTGAAATTTTTGGGATTGACGACCGTGCCAGGGATATGGCGAAAAATACGGAAGTCGTTGGGAGCCAGGCGCACATCATAACCGTAACTGGAAAGACCATAGCTGACTACCTTACGTCCCTCCACCTCAGATACCAAAGACGGTTCAAAGGGGTCAATCATCCCCTGCTTTGCCTGTTCGATAATCCACCGATCGTTTTTTAGCATTCACTCCTCCCGCAACTCAATGACCAAAGGCGAAGGGGGGCGTTCATCATTCCAACCCCACCAAGCTGTGCCACACTCACAGAGATAAAACTCCTGCCACACGCGGCGATTATCCCGATACAGAGGCGAGCGGCGGTTAATCCACACATCCTTAGCGGCACGGGAACTCCGACCACAGCTAGGGCAGGTAAAATCAACCCCATGTTTTGCCGCTGCCGTCCAAGGGGGGGGAAATGAGCTGAATGCATCCATAAATTTTTGTGCAATTCATTACCCTATGTTAGAATAATGTATGCACTTTTCCAAGACTTTTCATGGCAAACATCAAGTCGGCAGCCAAAAAAGCCAAGATAGCAGAGCGGAATCGCCTCCGCAACAAGTCCTACAAGTCAGCCATTGCCACCTTGACTAAAAACTACCTCCGTGCCCTGGAATTATATAAAGCCAACCCCACCGACGAAAACAAAGCAGACCTCGATCGGCGCCTAGCCCTGGCATTTAGCAAAATCGATCGAGCAGTGAAGACGGGGGTGATACACCGCAATACTGGCAATCGGCGCAAAGCTCGTCTGACGCGTCGCACCAAAGCCCTGTTAGGGACAGAGGCAAGCTAGTGGCACCAACACCCAACAAAGACGAATTTTTATACCCCCAAAGACCATTTCGCGGCGAATTTACACCAGAGAATCTGCTGCTTGATGCCAACCTCCAGGAATTTGCGGGACGGGTAGGGATTATCTGTGCTCTAGAAAACAGTGGTAAAATCACGCCCCTAGAAGCCTACGAGCAGATCAAAGACCTGTGGGAAAAACTGGAAGCTTCCCGTCGCAATCTCTTTGGTAAGGAAGGAGCCGATTGATTAATGAACTATGTTTCTTGTATCGCTGCATCTGCAAAACTTCCGCCAACACAGAGACACTTACATACAGTTTGGGCAGGGTTTGACGGGGATATTGGGAGACAATGGTGCGGGCAAGAGTACAATCTTAGAGGCGATCGCTTGGGCATTTTACGGCAACAAACCAGGAGTTTTACGAGGCAGTAAAGACACGTTGATTTGGCGTTATGCCCCTGGCAAGGCGGAAGTAGTAGTAGATTTAGAGTTTATCTGGCAGCAACATAGCTATCGTATTCAACGCAGCCAAGGCAACAGAAGTGAAGCTCAACTGTGGCAAGAGGGTCAGCTAATTGCTACTTCCGTTAAAGGAGTAGATGAAAAACTGGAACAGCTTCTGCGCATGAACTACCAAGAATTTTTCAACAGCTATTTCACAGGGCAAAAGGAATTGCAATTTTTAGGAGCGATCGAGGGGGGAGCAAATAGAGAAAGATTCATTGCCAGAATGCTGGGCTACGAAAGGATTGAGGAAGTGCAGGGCAAAGCGGACAAACCTAATACCCTTAGATATGACATCAAGCAAACAGAAAGACAAAAGGACAACATAGAGGGACAATTACAAGCTTTAGCGGGACTGGAAGAGCGCCTCCAGCGGCAACAGCAACAATTAGCTACAGCCACGGCGGAATTGCAGGCAGTCCAACAACAGTTAACAGAAATAACAAAACAACGGGAGCAAGAGCAGAAACGGTGGCAGGAGATCAACGATCGGCGCACCCACTTTTTGCAATTACAGCACAAACTAGAGACCAATCAGCAACGGGCCCAACAGTTAACCGCTGAGATAGAGCAATTACAGGCAGACAGGCACAAATTAGAAACGGAACTAGAGCAATTCTCGCAGCTGCAATCCCTAGCATTACATTACCAAGACATGCAAACGGAATATCAAACCCTACAATCACAGTACGAATCCTTTTTAAGAGCAAGACAAACGAAGGAGAAATATCAAAAATTACAACAGGAGATTACAGAAATCACCGCAGAAATTGAGCTACTGCTACCGATCGAACTAGAACTCCAAAACCTCACTGCGGAACTGACAAACTACCAACAACAGATTGATCATCTTGCAGTGCAGATCAATGCAGCCATCCTAGAGTGGCAACAACAGCAAGCAGACCTGCAGGCACAGATTAAAACAGAAAAACAAACCCTAGAGCGGTTCAAAAAACAACAACAGACAATCTTAGCTGCTGGAGCAGAGGGAATTTGTCCCACCTGCGAACGCCCTCTAAGGGAAGAGTACGAGACAGTGATACATCACTTCGCTAGGCATATCCAGGAATGTGAACAGCACCTACAAACTTGGCAACAGCAGCTAAGAAAACTGCAAGTAAAACCAGAACCGATCTTAGCACTAGAGACAGCCCGATCGGACTTACAATCCCAGTTACAGGCGGGACAAAATCGGCAAAAAAGTCTTGCTCAAGACCTGAGTAAGAGAGAGATATTACACAAGCAGCTTGCTCAAAAACAAAAAGAACTGCAAGAGTTAGGGCAACAGCAGGAACCCGTAACCTTTGACCCCGATCATTATCAATTTGTGCAAGAGCAGCTACAGCAACTGCGTCCCCAGTATGAAACATTCCTCAAACTATCGCAAACCCCTGGGCACTTTCGGAAAGTGGTAGAACAACTAGAGCAAAAACAAGGGGATTGGCAAACAGTCCTACAGGAAATAGAGCAACTACAGCAACAGGTGACTAGCCTTGACTACAGGGAAGCCGAATTTCGCCAACGCCAGCAGCAATTCCAAGCCACAGAAGACCTCTACCAAAAGCTTAATACCCAATACCAAACTACCCAAGAGCGTTTGCACCTCTATCAACAGCAGCTCCAGGAACTACAGCAACAGCAGACAGAATACCAGAGATTGCAAGAGCAGAGAAAAGTGATCGGGATTGAATACTTCACCTTGAAAGAATTAGACCAAGCCTTTACGGAACTGCGGGAATATCTGACTAAACAAATCCGACCGAGGCTAGCAGAGACTGCTAGTTATTTTCTGCAGCAGTTGACCGATGGTAGATATGACGGACTGGAGCTAGATGACAAATATCAAGTGATTGTCAAATCCCAAGGGGAAAGCAAGCCCGTTATCTCCGGGGGAGAAGAGGATATTGTCAACCTGTGTTTGAGATTAGCCATTTCCCAAATGATTACAGAACGCACAGGACAGCCCTTTTCGCTGTTAATTTTAGATGAAGTATTTGGTTCCTTGGATCAAAATCGACGAGAAAACGTCTTGCAACTACTCTATGGTTTAGAACAACAGTTTGAGCAAGTCCTGATCATTACCCACATAGAAGACATCAAAGAAAGTCTCCACCAAACTATCCGCCTTGCTTTTGATCCCATCAGACAATATACCGTCTTGGTCAATCAATAGGGTATGGCATAATAGTAACAATTGGGGTCATCAATTTATTGACCACCCAGAGCTTATCCTGATGCTACCAAAGAAAGAATGTAGTAGGGGGTTTAGAGTTTTGCATAGGGCTAGTCACTTCTGCGGGGCTTTTTGCAAAATTTAGAGCCAACGGCACTTTAGACAACCTAAATAATCTACACCTATCAAATTTAACGGTATGAACTAAACAAACTATCATCTTTCGATTGGTTACTCACCAGAGCTGGTTGCAGCCTAGGGGTACCTGTGCCGATAGATGTAACTCATTGATTAATAACTCAGATAGGCGACATTCGCTGTAGTTGCCAAAACTCTGTGCAATCGGGACAGTTAGTAGCTTTGATTATCGGGTTGGTGTTATGCTGCTCACCGAACCTGGTGCATCTTGATGTCAGGTTTGTCTATGACACATCAGAATTACGATCCTGGGGAATAGGTTAATTGCTGAATTGTTAGGAGTTCCTACATTAACGGCAAATGAATTTGTTGGAGTTGTCATTTTGGGCTTTTTCCTTCCCTTCCCTGGTTAGTTTATCTGTTTCCTTTCGTTTGCAATTGAGCGGTTGACCTAGGGAGTAGGGATTAGCAAATGCCCCCCTGACTATCGTCCCGACTGCATAGACTCCGCAAACCAGTTTCCTGATTTCTCGTGGGTTGCTTGTTGCTACAGGTACCTAATTTTTGTTCTTGACCGCGTCGTCAAGCTCTTTTTCCACTTTGTCTTTACTTTCTCGCTGGTTGCCTGATCTGGGGGTCTGCTATGGTGGCGATTTAACCACTTGTAAAAAAAAGACTGCTCCCACCCCGCGTAGGGCAGTCAAAGAACTCCTAGATTGTCTGCTTCAGCAGGTGCTTGATCACATTGTCTTTGATCATCAGCTGCCGCAATAGCTCTAGGACAAATTCTTGGGACTGCTCCAGGGTGAGCTTCTTCACCTGTTCTTCATAGACTTTCAGGTTGAACTCCTGCTCAAGGGTTAGCTCTAACGGTATACCCATAGTCTTACCTCCAATTTGTAAAGTCTTGTTAATAAGTATAATAACCCCTTGACAAGATGACGTTTGTGTCCATTTAGACAGAATTTCCCTAAGCCGATGTTCGGTTTACCCGCCGCAGATAATAGATAGCTCTAACTTGTTCGTCCCGATCGCCTATCAACTTTGCCAAAGTTAGCCATTTTCTGCCATACCGATCGGCTTGGCTGTAGTTATTTTGACCTAGATAGCTCAAGGTCAGACCGCGCCATATCTGCATATCTAAGTGGGGGTAGTTGAGAGGAGCTGCCAGGGAGCGTGCTCTTTCTAGATATTCCAGGGCAGTGTGGTGCAATCCCAGTCCTGCGTAGGCTAGTCCCAGTTGCAAGTTAGTGCGAGCTTGTTGGGTGGGTTCATCTTGCCCCAGACTAGCCAGTTTTTGCAGGTGATTGATAGCTTGTTCGTACTGTTTGAGATTGATATAGCAAGCACCTATGTTGTAGAGGGTTTTATGGGTTTCAGTTTCCAGGAGTTCCGCGGCAGTGTGGTTCAGAAACTGCTGATAATAACCGATAGCTGTCCGATACTGGCGCAGGGCAAAGTAGATGTTGCCTAGTTGGTGTAGAACTTGGGCTTGTTCCTGGAATCGGTCTTCTAGTTCTGCTAGATCATAGTACTGCTGATAGTAGCTAATGGCAGCTTGATAGTTAGCCAAAGCGTAATGCAGCTGGGCTAAGCCCTTAAAACATTGCAATTCCAAGGCACGATCGGGATATTGCTTGACCAATTTGAGGGCAAGTTCGAGGTAGGCGAGGGCTTGGGGATAAAGTTCTAAGTAATGAGCGACTATACCCGCGAGAGCCAGTATCCACCCGTGCAAGATGGGGTCAGATACCCGCCGACCACCCTGCCGCCAATGGGGAGGTAGTAGGGATTCCGCCAATTCCAGAAATAAGTCGTAGAGATGGGTCTGGCTCAAGTCAAACCTTTGCAGTACCTGGGCTAACTCTTCCCACTGAGCGTTTGCTACCAGCGTGCGTGCTCCCTCCAAGATACTTGCCCAATCGATCGGGGGTTCACGGTGGGGTACAACGGGTTCAATGACCGGCAGATTCCCCTCCTCAGTGACAATCATTTCCTCTACACTGGGGGTTGCAGCGATGGTAAAGGTAGGCGGTTCAATTTCTATGTTCTGAGCAGGGGGTACGGTGGGAGTAATCACGACCGTTGCTGCCGTTTTCTCCACGATCGGGATGGGTGGGGCAAGCTCTTCGCTTGGCGCAGCAGGGACATCTGCGGTGATGACCACCGTTGGTACAGTCTTCTCCGCCATTGGTGCAGTTGGGCTGTCAGCAGTAATGACCACCCTGGGTTCTGGTTGCTCCTCGATCGGTGGAGGGGAGGTAGGGGCAGTGATAACTACCGTGGGTACAGCTTCCTCCGATATTGATAAAGGGGGAGTTTCTACTGGGGCGGGCAAGCTTTGGTGCACGGCGGCGTGCTCCTCGCTCGGTGTGTCTAACGTTGCATTGGGTACTGTTTCCTCTAGGGGAGAAGGGGGAGCGACCTCCTGAGGCAAATTGGCGCGAAACAGATGGGAAGCGAGACGGGGAATGACCGATCGTTTAGGCGTAGGCGGGGGAACCAGCGCTGGTGGTGACGCAGGGGGAGCAGCTTCTTTACCTAGAATCCCCTCTGCTTTAGCGGGAGAAACCCTAGTCAACTTTTGCCAATCCAATTCCAGCTTCTCGCAAATTTGAATAAAAGTAGTAGCATCGATCGGTCTGCCCGCCATGAACTCCCGCACTTTGTACAGAGAGATGCCCACTGCCTCTGCTAGAGCTTTTTGACTGGAAATGCCGACCTTTTCCATAGCTGTTTTGACGCGGCGCAGCGAACTAGCAGGAACCTTTAACGTAGCGGACATAACCTCTCTGCCGGGTGGAACTATAGTAATTTTGTTATGATTGTAGGGAAAATCCAAGGAAATTTCTAACAAATATTGGCGTGCATCAGAGAAGGTAGTAGGATGCTAGAGGTGCGCAAAAGGGGGCTATGACTACCTACACACCAACCCAGATGACCGCTTGGCTACGGGGATTACTCAGTGTTGCTCTAGCAGATGGTAAATTCACCCAAGACGAGCAGGAACTTTTACAGAAGTTACAACAGTCCGAACATCTAGAGAGTGACGATCCCCGATTACTTTGTCCTATCTCCCCCACTGAATTGGCCACTGCCTTTGGCAAAGACGACAACTTAGCGCAACATTTTCTGCGCACAGCGGTAATGATGGCGATGGTAGATGGGGAATACTCAGACACGGAGGATCAATTAATCCACCAGTACGCTAGTGCCCTTGGGCAGGAGATGAAGGAAATGGTTGAGTTACGTGCCCATCTCAACAATCCCCTGGGAGTAGAACATGACGTTCTTACCCCTGTGAAAAATTGGCTCGATCGTTTAGAAATCAAAGACCGCCGCCTAGCTCACTTTTTGTGCCGTGTGATTCCCGCCCAGTGTCCGTTTGAACGGGATGTAATTTTATTTGGCAAAAAGATCATGCATATTCCCGCCATGTGTAAATTAAATCCCCTCTATGACCAACTCATAGGCTTACGTTTCCGTTCCCTGTCCTACTTGGCCGATGAGTGTGGGGAAGATGTCAGCCAGTACTGCTAGATTCTAGGTAGAGTTTGGCGACTTGGCGGGCAAGCTGGCGGATGCGGGCGATATACCGAGTGCGTTCCGTGACGGAGATTACACCCCTAGCGTCCAGGAGGTTGAAGGTATGGGAGCACTTCAAAACGTAGTCAAAAGCAGGCAGGGGTAGTTCCGCCTTGATTTGCTCCTGCGCCTCCATCTCATATTCCTGGAAGAGCTGGAACAGTCGTTGGTTGTTTTGTCCCTTGCTGCCGAAGTTGTAGTAGCTCTGCTCCACCTCATTGCGATGGTGTACTTGACCATAGGTGATGTTGCCCCGCCAGACAATATCAAAAATCGAATCCACTCCCTGCAGGTACATTGCCAACCGCTCTAAACCATAGGTAATTTCTACGGACACCGGACGGCAGTCAAGACCCCCCGCCTGCTGAAAATAGGTAAACTGGGTAACTTCCATGCCATCAAGCCATACTTCCCAGCCCACACCCCAGGCTCCCAAAGTGGGGGATTCCCAATCATCTTCTACAAGCCGAATGTCATGGTCAGCGGGGTCAATGCCCAACACCTTCAAACTGTCTAGGTATTGCTCTAGGACATCATCGGGGGAAGGCTTCAACAACACTTGGAACTGGTAATAATGCTGGAGACGGTTGGGGTTTTCGCCATAGCGTCCATCCGTGGGGCGGCGACAGGGTTCCACATAAGCTACATGCCAGGGGTCAGGACCGATCGCGCGTAAAAAAGTATGGGGATTCATAGTGCCGGCTCCCTTTTCCATGTCGTAGGGTTGGGCAATGAGGCAACCCCGATCGCTCCAGTAATTTTGCAATGTGAGGATGACTGACTGAAAATCCACACCCGTTCTCCAAACACTCCGCTATTTTAACTCCTGCCTGCCCTCGATCGCTTTAATCAGGGTCATTTCATCAGCGTATTCCAAATCTCCCCCCATGGGAATGCCAAAGGCAATGCGCGTCACCTTGGTAAATTCCTTGAGTAACTTGCCCACATAGAAAGTCGTTGTTTCCCCCTCCACTGTGGGATTGATAGCCAGAATCACCTCTTTGACTCCCCCCTGGGCTACCCGCCGCACCAACGTCTGGATATTTAACTGGTCAGGACCGATCCCCTGCATGGGGGAAATTACCCCCCCCAACACATGGTACTTGCCCCAGTATTCCCGTGTTTTTTCCAGGGCAATCACATCGCGGCTATCGCAGACCACACAGATGGTAGAGTCATCCCGATCGGGGTTACGGCAAATCTCGCATACAGGGTCAACGGAAAGATAACCACACACTTGGCAGTGCCCCACCCTTTCCTTGCACTCCAGGATAGCCTGAGCTAGAGCCGTCACTTCCTCCTCGGGGCGGGACAGTAAATAGAGAGCTAACCGCTGGGCTGACTTGGGTCCAATCCCTGGCAGCCGTTGTAGCTGTTCAATCAGGCGGGCAAGGGGGGGAGTATACAAAAAATATTTGCGTTGACAACCTACCTAACTTTATACTAGAAAGGCTGTAGATTTTTGCAAGGAAATTCATGTCTCGGTATCGGGGACCACGGTTAAGGATTGTCCGCCGCTTGGGGGATTTACCAGGCTTAACGCGCAAGCAGCCCAAACACCCCTATCCACCAGGGCAACATGGGCAGAACCGCAAGAAGAAATCAGAATATGCTATCCGCCTAGAGGAAAAACAAAAGTTACGGTTCAATTACGGTCTGAGTGAAAGACAACTCCTGCGGTACGTCAAACGAGCACGCCGCGTCAAGGGTTCTACGGGGTTAGTACTCCTGCAACTCCTGGAGATGCGCCTAGATAACACGGTCTTCCGTTTGGGAATGGCTCCTACAATTCCCGCCGCCCGCCAGTTAGTTAGTCACGGACATATCACTGTCAATAACCGCATTGTCACCATTCCTAGCTACGGCTGTCGCCCTGGCGATATAATTGGGGTGAGAGAAAACGAACGATCGCGCCAACTTGTGCAGCAAAATTTGGAATACCCTGGGCTGGCCAACATTCCTAGTCATTTGGAATTAGATAAGACGAAATTGATAGGCAAGGTAAACGGTGTGATTGAGCGGGAATGGGTAGCCCTAAACGTCAATGAGCTACTAGTTGTTGAGTTCTACTCACGGCAAGCCTGATGCCCCTGGAGGTGCCCACAGACCTACTCCCCCGTTGTCCCCGATCGGTGGCAATGCATTTGGATAACATGATGACGGCTTTTGAGGCATTACACCTGGAAGCAGTGGAGGTATTGTTAACGGCAGTGCAGGAATTGGGGCTGGAAAAGTGGGTACCGCATCGGGTGGCTTTCTGGCGGTTGCGCAACACTAATCCCCTACGCAAGTCCTACCAAAGGGGTTTCCTACAATGGGAAGAAGCCAAAGCTTTAGTAGCGATTGTGTGTCAGGTAGCGCGACAACTACACACTGTCCTACGCTTTCTGGTGACCACCTACCAACAACAACTGGAGGGGAAACTGGAGTCCCTAGGCATACAACAGAATCAGGGGTATGTGGACTTTTACATCGATCGGTTCCAAGAACTCTATGCCCACCGCATGCGCACTAAGTTATCCCCAGCAGAGGGGAGGGAGATGGCATTGCAATTATTAGTAGAACTATTTTTTATCAGTGGCAGTGGGGGGGAACAGCGTCTGTGGCATAGTTTGATGGATGGGGCAGTCGAATAGTGTTACAGCGGTCTTACATTACTCCTAGTTGCGCCCTCCTCCTGGAGGGACTAAGTACAACGGATGACCAGCAAATGACCCTCCTGACCCGTTTTAGTTGTCAGGTGGGGGGTAAGGAAATCAGCGGCGGGAAAGAATTGCTTACCTATCTAGTCCAGGGGGTTAGTTATTTTTGTCAGCAGTTGCTCAGCGGGGATGTAACCGAGTATCATCACGACCACATTAAAATTACGCCCCAGGGTTACCAATACCACCTGCACATAACTACAGAGGATGGGGAAATAGAACTAGACCTCGATCGAGTGCAGTTATTTGATTTGATGGAAGCCCTCGATCAATTGTGCCTAGATACCCAAACCCTACCTGATGTGGTGATTGCCCTACCGGAGCTGAGACCGCCTGTCACTCCTGTCAGTCCTGCTGTTCCTGCTGTGGTTGGTATTACCAGTGTATTGGCTGTAGCTTTAGCTCTGTGGTTTGTGCCCATTCCCGAACCAAAACGTCAAGAACCTCCTCCCCTACCCACCCCTGTCAGTCCTCTTCCCACCCCTGTTGTTCCCCCCCAACCAATTACCAATGTAGAAGAGCTGGAAAAACTGCGTGAGGATTTACTCGCTCTCCTCAATGACACCTGGGTTAATGCTCGTACCTTTGATGTGCCTCTTACCTACCAAGTGACGGTTGACCAAAATGGTAGGATAGTTGCTTATAAAGAAACACCGGCGACCAGAGAAAGACTGGGAGAAGCGGCGGAAGAAGTGTTAAACCGCATGCAGGAGGAACTACCCCTGGAAACTCTGCGCCGACAAAACCAGGATATTAAACCCGATCGGGTAGCTACCTTTACTGTCACTTTTGACACTAGCAACCAACTAATCGTAGAATAAATAATTAAGGGGTTGTATGACCCTTGAACCCCAAAAGGGTGTAGGAATCACCTTAAATCCAAACAGGCAAAGGGACATCTTGTGCAATTCATCCATTGTTTACTCCAAGACTTGCTTGGCAATGATTGAACCAAACTCAGTGCTTTTCTGATCTACAAAGGTAACTCAGGCAGAGGAAATCGTGATAGTGAAAGTTGGGAGAGAACTGCAGCAATTGAGTCAATAATATGTAATGATTGTCGATACCTACAAGAACAAGGCGTAAAATCCACGCCGACCACAAAGAAAAGTAGAAAACTTACGCTCTTTGCTAAAGCATTTTCCCAAAACTGTCAGTCTTTATTCCCAGCCTTGTCTACCAATGATTACTCTCAACCCAACACTTACCTAAATCCCTATCTTCAGCGGCAGTCCCTGTTCAACGGGTCATATTTTCCCAAAGCTTAAGCTACCAAACATCCGTGTAAATACTAGTACATTTGTTAAGGTAACACAACATAAAGTTGAATTCAAACTTGGTCAGTCCTTACACTACCAACTCCCTAGTAATTCATCTGACTACCAAATTGCCAGCAGGTAAAACTTAACTACCAGCCACTTTGCTGTGACGTATAGAGGCTTTGCTAGCTATAAGTTCATCCTCGCTTTGTGTCAGACAGAACAACAATTTGTTATGAAGGTTGAAAGTTACAGAGCAAGTATCCATGGATTAGTGGGTGTGGTATTCGGCGTAAGAGTGCATTTTATCTAGCAACTAATCTGATAGATGTAAGTTAAGTAATGAAGGGGTAGTGCAGATATAGCGGTACAGGTTATACAACCAATACCTGGAAAAAGTGTGCTATGTGACTGTGCAAGCCATTAAGTCGCTATGTGGTAATTTTGGGGTGGAGGAAGGTTAAGTCTTGTATCAAGACGCAACACTATTGTCTCTGTCCAGCTATCTCAGTTTAGTTAGTACAGAGTTAGTTTTTTAGATTCACAGGGTTTAGAGTAACATTTTCCAGCCGTGGTTTTTCCCTTGCAACTGCCTTCCAGAATTATTGGTATTGAGCGTAATCTGTGAGTATGTTAGTATTACTGTAATTTGAGCCAAAATTTCTATGTGTTTATCAAAGTTTAACAAAATAGACATTGGGGTAGTGGCACTCCTCTCAGTTTTGTATGTAATGCCAATCCTCTCTGCTAATGTTCTTTATATCGATGACATGGGTCGATCAATGTATGGTTACTCCGGCTGGGATAACAACGCTAGACCCTTGGCTTCATTAGTTATGCAAATGCTTGCGGGTGGAACGCCACTACAAAACATTTATCCTCTGCCACAGATATTGGGCGCAATAGCAACAGGTATAGCAGGTTTAGTTCTATGCCGATCGATTATGCCTCAAATAGAGGGTCTACCACTTTATTGTTGCTCTAAACCCTTTTTTCCTAGAAAATCTATCCTACCAGTATGATTCACTACCAATGGGTCTATCAGTTCTAGTATTAGCAGTTCCCTTTGCTTTTCTCAAGAATGATTATAAGATACATAGTTTTCTAATATGGCAGCTCATACTGGTAGCATGTATTAATGCTTCCCTTTGCCTGTATCAGGTTTCTATGAACCTGGCATTTAGTTTTGTGTTAATCTACGTTATGTCTAACTTTTTAATCTCTGATATTACCAAGGAAACTATTAAATCAAACTTACTGCTGCTGATCTCTTTCTTAGCTAATGTTCTCATCTCATATACTATCTACTACTTCCTGATAGCTAAGCCCCTTCTAGCAGGAGAATATAGTATGACGTATAGCCAAACTGTTGATCCTAATAGCTCGTTAACTCAAATTATTAAAAATGCCCTGGACTTTGTCGGACACATTTACTCCAGCTTGAAGGGTATTTCTAATTGGCTCCTGTATCCAATCCTAGTCACTTCTACTCTCGCTAACCTATGGGCTACGATTAGATTATTCAAACTAAGACTCAATAGAGGAATCGTATTTCTACTATCAACTATGTTGTTGCTTATTCCCTTCGTCGTATTTTTCTTTTCCTTTGGCATTCTGTCTTTCTTAAAATATCCTTTACACAATCCCCGTCTTTTTATTGGTTTTGCTGGAGTTATTCTATTGGGAAACTGCTGCTATGTATTCTTGTCACACAGGCTAAAACCACTCTCTTGGTTGGTAGTTATCCCAATTGCTTTTTGTTTCGTCATCTGTATATCTTATGCAAATGCACTTAGATTTCAAGAGAGATTTGACAACATACTGTACACTAACATATCCACAGATTTGCTATCCTTGGGATTCAAGGATAACGATGTCTTAATTCTCCACGGCATACAAAAGAGTGCGCCAGAGGTGAAATTAGTGGAAAAAAAGTTCCCTCTCATAGGTATACTTGTACCTAAGTACATCTATAACAACTGGTTTTGGGGCTATGTCAAGCTAGAACGCTATGGTATTCATGCCCAGGTCCTTTCTCAGGCAGAGTACGATGCTATGGTCTCCTCTTTGCACTGCGGTAGTAATTCTCCCCGTAAAATCTACGGTGAAGTTTGCCAGTTTGCCACTGACCCCAAAACTATCTTCCTTGTGCACATTAAGTAAGTCTAACTGTAGTTGGATGTAACGATTAGTGCCACAATTTTGAATAAACTCTACATTGCCCTCTTAACATCTGTGCACATCTTAGCCATTGTCAACGGTAAAGGAGGAGTAGGAAAAACTACTACGTCAGTCAATCTGGCAGCTATCTTTGGCGAAACCAGACGGGTGTTGTTGGTCGATACTGACCCCCAGCGTTCTTCCCATTGGTGGGTAAAACGATCGGAATTAGACATAGGTTTTGATTTGGTGGCAATAACCGATCGGGAGCGTCTGCAGGACATAACAACCACTAGGGAATATGACCTACTTGTGATTGATACTCCCCCTAACCTTGGCTCCCACACCTTAGCGACGGTAGTTAAACTCTCCCACTATTTGTTGTTGCCGACCCCCCCTGCGCCGATGGACTTGGCGGCGTTGATTGAAACCGTTAAATCTTCTGTTTTGCCCGCTGGGGTTGCCCACAGAGTGTTACTGACTCGAGTTGATCCCCGCAGTCTTGCTGAAGCCCTAGAAGCCCAGAATACACTGATGTCCGTCGGTATTCCCGCCTGTCATGCCTTTGTGCGTGCCTACAAAGCCCACGAACGGGCTGCCCTAGAGGGAAAATCGATCCTGCAATGGCGGGGTAAGAATGCTAAGGAAGCAGAGTCAGATTACAGACGGGTAGCGGAAGAAATTGAACGCGATTGGCAAAAGCGTTAGGAACTAGGCTGCCGATGGGGAAAGATTTTGACCATCAGACGATTTAGCTGCATCTGTCCATAGGAGACTCCCTGCTGCACTTGGCGTACTTCTGTTTCAATCTGGGCAGTGGGAGTAGGTTCACTAGGGGGCGTACCTTCTTGGGCTGTAGTTTCTTGCGACGGGGGAGAAGGGGTTTCCTGGGTAATCAGTGCCCCTGAGGGGATTATTTGCCCTGCGCCAATGTCGATGTTGTAGATCGTTGCCCCTGTGCCAATGCAGCTCCCCTGCCCAATTTCTACTTTCCCTACCACTAGTACTGCTGCCCCTAGGTTTGCCCCAGACCCGATCGTTATGTCCCCTTTGTGGGCATGGATAATCGTTCCCATCCCTACACATACCCCTGCCCCAATAGTAATCCTACAGCCCTCGTCTGCCTGGAGCAGGACACCTGGTGCAATCACTGCTGTTGGGTCAACTGCCACATTGCCGTAGGTGTAAGCTGTGGTGAGGGGTTGGAGGGAAGCAAGGTACATGACTAACGTTTAGGACGTTGCACGATGGTTTCTAGGACACGCCGTTTGGTCTTGCCATCCATACCGATTAGGCGCACGTAGTCCCCTGCGTGTTCTCTCAAGAGTTGTTCCAAGGCTCTCACTACTTCCCCTTCCGTATTGCCGGGGATGGGCGGACAACTTTGCCAGGAACTGGTGCGGAACCGTCTTTCATCAGCGTACTCAGCACTGACTTTGTAGCCCTGACTGAGGATCTGACGGATATGTTGTACTACTTCGGGTGGCAGATTGTTGTAGCTGGGGCTGGCTGTAGCAACAGTTGCATTGCTGACAGGTGCCGTCTGCCCAGGAGCTTTGCCATTGGGACGCTGAATGATTACTTCCCCTACCCGCTTTTTGTTCTTGGGGTCAATGCCAAACATGCGCACATACTCCCCAGCGTGTTCCGCTAAACAGGCATTGAGGGCTGCCATAACGGCACTTTCACTGGTAGCTTCGATCGGTTTGCAGCTATGCCAGGAACTGGTTCTGAAGCGACGTTCGTCCGCATGTTCTGTGCCAATGCGATAGCCCTGGCTCAAAAGAGAACGTACATGGGTAGCAAGGTCAGCATCGGGGTTGAGTTGGACAGTAGGGGAGGCAGCTCCTTGGGTTGTCGTAGCAGTATTGACGGGAGCAGTTGCCACTTGTCCAGGACGTTGGATGATCATTTCCCCCACCCGCTTTTTGTTCTTGGGGTCAATACCAAATAGCCGCACGTACTCTCCCGCATGCTCCGCTAAACAGGCGTTGAGGGCTGCAATTACCCCACTTTCACTGGTGGCTTCGATCGGTTTGCAGCTATGCCAGGAACTAGTTCTGAAGCGGCGCTCGTCCGCGTGCTCTGTGCCAATACGGTAGCCCTGCGCTAAGAGTTGACGGACTTGGGTTGTCCAGTCTGGGGCATTGCCATTTTGGGGAGTTACTGGGGGCGCTGCACTTACTTTAGCGGTGGTTGTACCGCTAGGATTGGCAGTAGGGACAACGATAGGAGTTTCGCCAGGACGTTGAATAATTTGTTCCATCACCCTTTGCCGCGATTTGGGGTCAATCCCCACGAGGCGCACATATTCTCCTTCATGTTCCTTTAGGCAGGCTTGTAAGTTCCGCAGTACGGTGTACTCATCAGTGGCATGAATATTGGCGCAGCTCTGCCAGGAACTTGTCCTAAATCGCCTTGTATCAGCATACTCCGCCCCTACCCGATGCCCTTGGGCTAGTAACTGCCGCACCAGGGGAGCAAGCTCTATTCCTTCCTTCATATCTGTACTCTCTTGCTGTCCATTAGTAACGATGCTTGGTTGGGTGGTCACTCTGGGCATTGCTATTCCCCCCAGTTGCTCCGCTAACAACCGATCGGTAGGGGTAATATCGGGGAGATGGTCGGCTTGCTGTTGGGTGGTAATCACTGACCCGCTGGCAATATACTTCCCTGGGGGAATCTCCACATCCTGGATAACAGCATGCATCATCACAATACAGCCATCGCCAATTCTGCTGTTAAAAATAGTGGAGCGAAAGCCTATGAAGCAGTTTTCCCCAATGAAGCAGGGTCCATAAACTAAACAAAAATGGGTCAGGACAGTCTTTGCCCCGATCCATACACCGTACTCCTTGCCGTCCTTGCCCAGCACGCGCCCTTGCGCTATCCCTCCCACGATCGTGCCCTCCTGCAGCCGTGCCCCCCCGCCAATATAGAAGGGCGTACCTGCCTGGGAATGAATTACTACCCCTGGGGCTAAAACCGCATCTTGGGCAATGTGCACCTCCCCACTGACACGGGAGAGGGGATGGACATGGGCTTGGGGCGCTATGGTGATAGTCATAACTTCCTACCGCGATTGTAAGCGCTTGTTGTAAAGAAATTGATTGCCGATCGTGACTGTGTCAATGATTGCTACCACTGCCGCATCGATCGGGCGGTTTTCCCCATCCCGTATCTGTCTGGCACCACTGCCGAGGCTGACTAGGACCCACTCTTCGATCCCCGCCCCCACAGTGTCTGCTGCCACTTCGTAGTGATTGGTAAGTTCCCCCTTCTCATCGATAAACTGCACTAGGAGAAACTTCGTCCCCGCTAGGGTAGGCTCTTTCTGGGTACTGACCACCGTACCGATCGCTTTGGCAATCCGCATACTACGGACGGTTCATGGGGCGAATAGCATTGACATTGTCGCGGAACTGCTCCACTTCCTCGGTATAACGGATAGGCAACACATACTCCAGGTTTTCATGGGGACGGGCAATGATGTGAGTAGAAAGCACCTGACCACCATTCACCCGCTTGACTGACTCTGTCCCCGCTGCTACAGAAGCTTGTACCTCTGACACATCCCCCCGCACAATTACGGTGACGCGCCCACTCCCGATCTTCTCATAACCTACAAGCGTCACCCGCGCCGCTTTTACCATCGCATCGGCAGCTTCCACTACAGCAGGAAAGCCCAAAGTTTCAATCATACCAACTGCAATTGCCATTGTTTTCCTCCTACTAAATCAACACACAAACCTAATAAACATTTTGCCAAGTACTGGGCAACTAACCCATATCTCTTAACAGAAAGTGAGCCGTTACTCACAGCCCTAAAAGGAAAATTGCTCCACTTCTTTGGTATAGCGAATGGGCAATACGTACTCCAAGTTTTCGTGGGGACGGGCAATAATATGGGTAGAGAGAACTTCTCCCCCATTTACTCGCCGCGCCGACTCTACTCCCGCCGCGATCGATGCCTGTACCTCCGAGACATCACCCCTGACAATTACTGTGACACGACCGCTGCCAATTTTCTCGTAGCCCACGAGGGTCACTCGCGCAGCTTTCACCATGGCATCCGCTGCCTCCACTACAGCAGGGAAACCTCTGGTTTCAATCATTCCGACGGCAATAGGCATAGTTTACTAATCACCCTACAATTTACTTAATCAATCGCAAAATAGCTAGGTATAAATACTTCGGATCGTGAGCCTCACCGAATGACTAACCTAAAAATTCACCTACTACTTTTAGGCTGGTTTATAGTTTATCCCCATTTTGCGATAGATTGATCCCCTATCTACGGGGTTTGCTATAAAGTCCATTTTAGGTCGAGGTGAACTTAGTCTAAGCATATTATTTAGGGGTGTCTATGATCAATATAAGAGCTAATGATGTTTTCAAATTGCATAGATAGTAAGAACTTATAGGTAGGAGCTAAGAATGGTGGATATCTTGCGGGACTGGGTGTGGTTGATCCCTTTGTATGGGCTGCTGGGGGCAGTGGCAACTTTACCCTGGTCGTTGGGGTTCGTGCAGAGAACGGGCCAGAGACCCGCTGCCTATTTGAATTTAGTGGCGACTTTCTTGGCCCTTGCCCATAGCTTGGTTATTTTCCTGGGGCAGGCACCGCCGAATCCGATCGAGTATCGCTGGCTGGAAATTGGCGATTTTAGTTTGACTCTGACTTTGGATATTTCGCCCACGACGACGGGGGCAGCTTTTCTGATTGGGTTGATCAGCTTTCTATCCCAGCTCTATGGTCTAGCGTCCCTGGAGATGGACTGGTCCCTGGCACGCTTTTATGCCTTGATGGGATTTTTCGAGTCGGCGATGACAGGGATTGCCATGAGTGATTCCTTTTTCCTCAGCTATGGGCTGCTGGAGATGCTCACCCTCTCTACCTATCTGCTGGTAGGGTTTTGGTATGCTCAGCCTTTAGTGGTAACGGCAGCACGGGATGCCTTTTGGACAAAGCGGGTAGGGGATTTAGTTCTACTCATGGGTTTGATTGGGCTTTCCACCTTGACAGATAGTTTGCATTTTTCTGACCTAGCAGCGTGGGCAGCTTCCCCTGATACGGTGCTGTGGGCGGAATCCCATCCGCTATGGGCAAATTTGTTGGGTATTGCTTTGATCGCAGGTCCCGTGGGTAAATGTGCCCAGTTCCCTTTACACCTATGGCTAGATGAGGCGATGGAGGGTCCTAACCCCGCTTCTGTGTTGCGTAACTCAGTGGTGGTGGCTTGTGGAGCCTATGTCCTGATTAAGTTGACCCCCGTCCTAGCCATTAGCCCGATCGCGCTGGATGCTCTCTTAGTTTTAGGGACGATTACGGCGGTGGGGGCAGCTTTGGTGTCGATCGCCCAAATTGATATTAAACGGGCGTTGTCCCACCTTACCAGTGCCCATTTGGGTTTAGTGTTTATTGCGGTGGGGACGGAACATACGGAAGTGGCATTGGCATTTCTCCTGACCCATGCTGTGGCAAAAGCCCTCCTGTTTACGAGTACGGGGGGGATTATGATGACCACCATGACCCAGGATTTGACAGAAATGGGGGGTATTGGTCTGCGCATGCCCGCTACAGCGATGGGGTTTGCTGTTGGCAGTTTGTCTGCCGTGGGTCTCCTACCCCTAGGGACATTTTGGACACTGTTAAATTATGTGGACAGCTTGTGGCTCAGTGCCCCTGTGTTAGTGGCGGTGGGTTTAGCAGTAAATGGGATTACTGCCTTTGGCTTGATGCGGGTGTTTAGTTTGGTATTCCTCGGCAAGCCCCAGCCCAAAACACGCCGTGTCCCTGAGGTGCTCTGGTTAGCGGCTGTGCCCACGGTGTCCTTGACTATTGTGAATCTCCTCGCCCCTATCTTGGTCTGGCAGTGGGGACTCTACCCCCCTCAACTACATAACCCCTGGTTGGAAATTGCTTTGCTCGTAACCTCAGGCACGATCGGGTTGCTCTGGAGTGGCAAAATTTACGTCTGGCATATCTATGCCCCTGGTGCTACAGTAACTTTGCCGCCCCCGCCAGTCTCCTTGGTCTGGAAATCAATCCAAAACTTGTTGGCAAATGACCTTTATGTACAGGCAATCTATCGCAGTACAGCCGTGTTTGTTGTGGGTCAGGGGTCGCGCTTAGTAGGCTGGCTCGATCGGTTTGTAGTGGATGGCTTAGTCAACTTTTTGGGCATAGCCTCTGTGTTTACGGGGGAAACCCTAAAATACACTGTGACGGGACGATCGCAGCAGTACGCCCTGACAATTTTGGTGGGGTTGCTATTGGCGATGGGTTTATTGCTCTGGAAAACTTCCCCTTGACTTGGCAAGAGCCTAGGCAAAAACTAACCGATCGCGCCTTACCTGGAGCAGAGTGAGAGGAGAGGTACAGAATTGCTGGAGCATATACAAAACGTAATCAGGTTTGAGAGTGGTACCATTTGCTACAAGACTACCTTCATACTGCACCTGCAGGGGATCAGAGCTGACTAGGCGCAGGTCAAACAACAGAGGACGTAAATCGATCGTTTGGGTCTGCTGCTTCTTGTTGGTCTTTTCCATAGAGATAGAAGGGGAGGTAAGCACCTGGGCGATCGCTTGTGCCAGTACTTCCGCTGCTGCCCCTTGCAGAGTGAGGGTATAGACAGCCCGTCTCAACCCCATAGCCGCCGAGGGAGCAGACAAAGGAATTTCACTGACATCGTAGATGGGCATTTCCTCTGGCAACTGGGCTTGCAAGCGCTGATAGAACTCCTGGGGACTCATGTACTCAATTAGCTCAAAATCCGCCACTTCCCCCGTACTCGTGTAGCCTAGAGACAGAGCATTGGCAATTTCAATACGGGGCATAGGGTGGAAGCCCCCTGTCAAAGCAAAAGGAATCCCTGCCCGTCGCGCTGCCCGCTCCAAAAACCTCACCAAATCGAGATGGGAAATGAGAGCCATCTTACCCAACTTGCCAAACGTCAGGCGCAAACGCTGCACCTTGGGCATCTGGGAGCGATCGATCGGTGGTTCGTAGGCAGGAATGGGGGGTGGCGGAATGACAATATTGTGACCAAATTTGGGTCCACAGACCCCGCAGTGATAACAACTGTTAAAGGAGCAATCGGGCACTACTTTTGCCGCCAATGCCAACTCATAATCTTTCTGCAGCCACTCCTTGCTAATCCCCGTATCAATGTGATCCCAGGGAGTAGGAGCATCCAATGGAATTGCTGGTAATTTCCACTGTAACCCTGCCTGGTTGATTGCCTCCTCCCAAGCGGCAAAAGCCTTGTCAATACTTTCGTACCAAGCATCCATACCCGCCCCCAACCGCCAGGCTTGGTAAATCACCCTGCCCAGCGACCGATCACCCCTGCCTAAAAAGTCCTCGATCGCTGAAATCCGCACATCCGTATAGTTGACCTTCACCCCCCGCAGGCGACGGAACTCCTCCTTGAGTAAATTTTGCTTGTGGATGAACTCTGCCGTAGACACTGTGTGCCACTGGAAGGGCGTGTGGGGTTTGGGCGTAAAATTGGAAATTGTCACATTCACTGATAGGGGCTTTCTCCCTTTTTGCCGACATTCCCTTTGCAGCCAAGCGATCGTGTGGGCAATGGCTACCACATCCCCATCTGTTTCCGTGGGCAGCCCGATCATAAAGTAGAGTTTGACTTTGTCCCACCCCTGTTCGTAGGCAGTTTTGACCCCCCGCAACAAATCCTCATCCGTCAAGTCTTTATTAATCACATCCCGCAGGCGCTGCGTGCCCGCCTCTGGCGCAAAAGTGAGACCCTGTTGCCTCCCCTCACCCCGCAAAATATGGGCAATATTTTCATCAAACCGATCGATTCTCTGACTGGGGAGGGAAAGAGTTACACCCTCATTCTGCAAGCGGTTCTTAATTTCAATCCCTACCGCTGGCAAAGACAGATAATCAGAACAGGACAAAGACAAAAGGGAGAACTCATTGTAACCAGTCTCTCTAATTGCCCGCTCCACTGTCTCCACCACTGCTTGGGGGTCAACATCCCGCGCTGGGCGCGTGAGCATTCCCGGCTGACAGAACCGACATCCCCTTGTACAACCCCGCCGAATCTCAATCGTCAACCGATCGTGGACTGTCTGCACTAGAGGCACTAAACCGATGCTGTGTTCTGGTCTGGGAGTAGCCACACGCCGGCGAATCCGTCTAGGCACATCGGGTCGATCGGGCACTACAGCACCAGATGCCTCCACCCGATAGAACTGGGGTACATACACCCCTGGCACTTTTGTTAAAGCCAGTAGAGTTTCCAGCCGCGATCGAGCTGCTAATTTGCACTCCTTAACTACCTCGCCAATTTCTGGCAGTAAATCTTCCCCATCCCCCAGGGCAAAAAAGTCAAAGAAATCGCTATAGGGTTCAGGGTTAGAAGTAGCCGTCTGTCCCCCCGCAAAAATTAAAGGATAGCTAGTGTCATTCCGTTCCCACCAGGTCAGGGGAATCTGGGCTAAATCCAGCATCTCCAAAATATTGGTGGCCCCCAACTCATAGCTGAGGCTAAATCCTAAAATGTCAAACTCCAGGAGCGATCGTTGGGACTCCACAGCAAACAGAGGGGTGTTCGTTTCCCGTAGTTTGGCAATTAAGTCAGCACCCGGCAGATAGGAACGATCGCACAGCTGCCCCTCCTGCTGATTGAGAATACTATAGAGAATAATGTGACCCAGGTTGGAAGCTCCCACCTCATACACCTCTGGGTAAGTGAGACACCAGCGCACAATAGCACTGTCCCAGGATTTATGCACTGCGCCATACTCATTGCCCAAATAGCGAGCTGGTTTGACAATTGCAGGAGTGATGAGGGGATTGAGCATAGCCAACCTAAAATGACTGTTCCTATTATACTGGGGGCATAAAATTGCCAATTTATAGATAGTTAGCTATGACAAGCCTAGATTATTTCTAGGTTCATGGGTTATTATGGGGTCCGTGTGCCGTTCTTCTAGGAGTTGTACTAGCCCAGAGCTTAGTTATGGTAGCGAAGACAAAGACCTGCATCGATCGTTTAGAGTAGAGTTGTGCCAGGGAAGAACAATTTTGCCGCTCCAGCTAGGGTAATAATTCAGTTTATGGGCTAGGATTAGATAAACATTTGCTCTTAAAGACTACCTCAATCGCCTACATTCCCATAAATAGCTACGCCACTACTAGTCATAGTGCTATCAATGTACTAGTAACACTCTAAGTCTACATTTATAATTTATGTATCGGAGGGGTTGCTGTGACAGATAGAGACTTTGCTAGCTATAAGTCCATTCCTGCTTTGCGCCGACTACAACAATTGTAGGGGTTAAGAGGTACAGGGCAAGTAACAATGGATTCAGAGCAAGAGAGAGTGTTATCTAGCAACAGGAGCTAGTGGGGACATAGCGGTATTGTACAGATTGTGCAATAGATACTGGGAATTGGACAGGTTGCTAGGAAAGAGAGGTACGTTGCTAGAGCACAAACCGAAAGTCTATGGCAAGACTACTATGTGACAGTGCTAGCAATTGAGTCAATACTTGAGTGGTTTTCACTAGAGGCATGTTGAGTCTTGTATCAAGATGCAAAGCTGCTGGATTGCCTTAGGGGATAGGAAGGAACAGAGTTTTCTATCTTTGCTCTTGTCCAGAATTTAGCATGAGTTGATGCCACTAGGATTCCAACTCTCGACAAAAATCATCGACATGGCACAACAGAAATACTAAACTGTTGGTAGACATCAGCTCAGCTTAAATCTACCCCCTGTAAAGACTAATTCAAAAATAATTCCCTAGTGAAACTGCCGTGTAAACCATAGGGAATATGATGTTTCAAACCTACAACTGCTACGGGCTCCCTGTCTATGTGGCGAGCATCTAAAATGACTAATTCCGATCGTTCTTTTTCCGCATTAAACACTAGGGTCACCACCCAGCCGTCGTTCTCTATGGCACTATTGGGGATGAATACAGGCTCACCGACAAAACCCCTGGGGGCGAAGTTATGAATTTGCTGTGTACCTGTTTCTAAATCCAATTTGATGATAGCCTGCAGAGGAGCATTACCTGCTTCCCTAGCTGTACAGCCCATGTAGATGTAGCGGTATTTCTTACCTAAGTACTGGGGATGGACGCTAGGAAATTCACAGGAACGACTAAGGAGCAGTTGTCTTTTGACTTTACCCGTCCTTTGATTGATGTAAAACCGCCACAATTGCCCAGGAATAACCCGATCGAAATCCACATCCAGAAAGTTAATGTTGGGTTCCAATTTGGGATAGGTGGCGTAACAAATAGAATCTAAGACAATTGTTTCCCCCTCTATGTAAGCGTTGCTGTGATGGAAGATAAAACAGGGGTCAGTAGGATAGGTTTGCAAGTTACCCGATCGGTCAAAAACTAGTAGCACTGTTGGTGTATCGGGCTTTAATTCTAAACACATCCCCGCCGTCTTGAAGCCTAGGAGAAAAGGTAGAGGATCGAACGTGACAGGATTTTGCGCAAATATCTGATACTCAGGAGTGTAAGCGAAGTCGTGGAGAAAACAAAAACCGGGCACCTTAGTTTGATATTGTTCTTGATAGTTACCCCCGCCGTCAACAGTAAAAACCCGAATGCGGGACTTCAACCCTGGCTCTACACCAAAACCCCACAGTATGCCTGTATCAGGGTCAAACCGCGGATGAGCAGTAAAGACCTGTCCTGGTGCCAGGGCGCCGTTGAAGTTCTCCACACCGATCGTGTCCAAATTGTAAGGATTCAGACGATAGGGCTGCCCTCCCTCCCATAGCGCTAGCAGTTTGCCACCATGATAGATGACATTGGTATTGGCAATATTTTTCAACTTGCGGTCTAGGAAATTCTGCCACCATCCCCCTGGTTTTTGTGTACCAAATACACCCCGATATAAAATCCTACCTGCCCTTTCTTCCGCTAAAAATTCCGGCGTTCTGACAAACTTGTTACAAAAGTGTACCTTCCCCTCCACAAAGGTGAAACGACAGACCATCCCATCGCCGTCAAAGGGGTGACCATATGCCTGTCCATTCCGATCGAGTAATCCAGGTCCATTGCGAAACAGCGTACCTGTCAAGGGAATGTGACCCCTCACCTCCTCCACCCAGTAGGCGTATTCCCCTCTCTGGGATTTGTAGCCTTTTTGCCAGTCCGATCGGGTAAATGTCGTCATGGTCTCCTTCATAGTCCTTAATCTATTGTAACAAAAGTTAATGAAATCAGTGCACTGTAATTTTACTTGGTCGGGCAAGGGAGTAGGAAAGTGGGTAAATCTATCAATTTACTGTAGCAATTGTTAACAGATGATGCAAATTATATCAAAGTCGCAATAGTCCCTAGATGACCTAAAAAATAGGTAGAATGGAATTAAACAAGTTGCGTTTAGTAGGGAGAAGGATATGAAAGCTTTACAACAGTTAATCCGTTACATTGAAGATGCGATTATGCGTATTTTTGGTCCTGCCAAGGATAACTATCCCAAGACAGGAGAGCAGCCCTTTAGCGGTGAAACCGATCGTGTAGCCTAATTTGAAGGATGTCCGCATTAAGTTTCAGCAAACTATTACCCTGCTCCCAGATTATTCTAGCATTTTGATTGCGGTTTCGGGGGGGCAGGATTCTCTGTGTTTAGCTCATTTACTACAGACTTTACAAAGCAAACATCACTGGCAGTTAGCAATTGCTCACTGTGATCACCGATGGCGCTCAGACAGTTCAGACAATGCTCGCCATGTTGCCAAGGTTGCCGAAATTCTAGGCTTGCCATTTTACTGTAGGACTGCGGCTGATCCTCCCGCCAGTGAAGAAAAAGCGCGGCAATGGCGTTACCAAATGCTAACAGAAATAGCAGCAGAGATAGGCGCTAGTATCATTACCACAGGACACACTCTAACCGATCGGGCGGAGACAGTATTATTTAACTTCTTGCGGGGAGCAGGATTAGAGGGTATGCAATCTTTGACGTGGGAGCGTCCTCTAAGTGAGCATATAAAATTGGTGCGACCCCTGTTAGGTATTAGCCGAGCGCAAACCTTAGCCTACTGCCATTTCTATCAGTTACCCATCTGGGTGGACAGTACCAATTCTGACAACAGATACAAACGTAATCGCTTACGCAATGAGGTTTTCCCCTACTTAAAACAGCACTTTAATCCCCAGTTAGAAGCGACTCTCGTCCACACAGCGGAAATTGTGACTGAGGATGTAAAATTTTGGCAGGCATACATAGATAGCCTCTGGCAAAAACATCAATTAGATGCCCACCTACCGCAAATCGATCGGACTGTTTTGCAAAGCTATCCGCGGTCAGTACAGAGGCGTATGATACGTAAATTTCTCCAGATTTACATCCCCCAGCAACTGGAATTTGACCATATTGAAAAGGTAGTAAAGCTCATTGATAGTCCTAACCGCAGTCAATGCGACCCCCTACCAGGTAAAGCGATAGTGGTGGTAGAACATCCCTGGTTGCACTTACAGTTTGCTAAAATTTCCCCAGAGGTTAACTAGTTGTTATGTACAGTTTCTTACAGGTCACGTGGATTGTTGTTGCCATTTTGCTTATATTTTTTGTCCTACTCCATAGCCCCAAGGGGGACGGCTTAGGTGGAATTGGTGGACAGAGCTTTGCTACTACTAAAACGGCGGAGCAAACCCTCAATCAAACCACTTGGACGCTACTAATTGCTTTCCTGGGCATTGCCATTATTCTAGGAGCAGGCTGGGTCAAACCTAACACCCCCAATGTTCCCTCACCACCTCCCGCTGCCAGTGCTATTCCCGCGGTGCCTTCTGATTTAAGTGCGCCAGAGAATAAGTAAGTTTTGCTGCCAGGGATGTAATCCAAGCCTCATCTTGGTTGGTGTAACTACGGGGCACATTTGACCCCAAAATTAACGCCCCTTTCCCCGCCAAGGGTTGCACAATTACACTCTGGGTATTTTCTGGTAGGTAGTCAAATTCGACTTTACCAGGGTACAAATTTAGCTGTACAAGGTACAGAGGCTTTTGTTTTGTCATGACAGTTTGTACTAACTGGCCTGGCTGCTCCATGTTTTTTTCGGGTAGGATACCCCGTGCTAATAGCAGACAATTTTCATACCAGATGACCACAGAACGAGTAACAGTTAGAGTTAATAATGTGTGGGACAGCCACGCTAATTCTGTTTGTAATTCTGGCGGTAAATCGGGGTGGAGATAAAACCGATCGCTTCCCTTTAACTGCACTGCTTCTGGGGGGACAGGTTGGATACTTTGCCATAAAAGAAAGACAAGAATTAACATAGCAGCTGCCAATATACCTAAAGCATCCGATCGGGCTTGACTCGGCAATAAATCAGGCGTAAACAGACGATTTAGCACTAAACCAACTCCCACAATTGTCCCTGCTGCCAGGGGGAGATACCGCAACCTCATGGAGTGAAAGTCCTGTACTCGCATATAGCTATTTTGCCATAGCCATTGACGTATCAATATTATTTGATATAACCTAAGAAGAGTCAGGAGTTAGGAGTAAGGATTTGGCAAACAAGAGCGTACCAGTTAAGGCGGGTAGTGGTCTTAGTTTTTTTGAGAAGTATTTGACAGTTTGGGTATTTCTATGCATAATTGCGGGGATTATTTTGGGCAAAGTGTTTCCCCAACTAGCACAAGCCCTCGATCGGATGGCGATATATCAGGTATCAATTCCAATTGCTATTTGTTTATTTTTTATGATGTATCCCATCATGGTTAAGATTGACTTTTCCCAGATCGTGAAAGCTGCCCAAACTCCTAAGCCTGTCCTCTTAACCCTAGTAGTTAATTGGTTAATTAAGCCCTTTACGATGGTCGTATTTGCCCAATTCTTTCTGGGAAATTTGTTTCGTCCCTGGCTGACCCAGACAGAGATAATTAGGGGAGTAGAGGTCAACATTACTGACTCCTATATTGCTGGTTGTATTCTGCTGGGAATTGCCCCTTGTACAGCGATGGTGTTGATGTGGGGTTATCTTTCCTACAGTAATCAGGGACATACTTTGGTGATGGTAGCTATCAATTCTTTGACTATGCTATTTTTGTATGCTCCCCTGGGCAAGCTCCTGCTGTCTACTAGTAATTTCCCTGTACCTTGGCAGACCATTTTACTGTCAGTTTTAGTGTATGTGGGTATTCCCCTAGCAGCAGGAATTTATAGCCGCTATTGGATATTTAAGCATAAGGGGCAAGAGTGGTTTGCAACTAAGTTTCTCCACTATCTCAATCCCATTGCTATCACTGCCCTCCTCACAACTCTGATTCTTCTGTTTGCCTTCAAGGGGGATTTAATTGTCAACAACCCCCTCCATATTTTGCTAATTGCCATACCTCTATTTATTCAAACTAATTTTATCTTTTTGATTTCCTATGTAGCGGGTCTCAAATTGGGCTTAATCTATGAAGATGCGGCCCCTGCTGCTTTAATCGGTGCTAGTAATCACTTTGAGGTGGCAATTGCAACAGCGATCGTTTTATTTGGTCTTAATTCCGGTGCCGCTTTGGCGACGGTAGTGGGGGTGTTAATTGAGGTACCTGTCATGTTAATGTTAGTAGAAATCTGCAAGCGCACAGCGTTTTGGTTTCCCCGCGACCCCAGTAAAGCGTCTCTCTTTGACCCCCGTTGTCTACCCGCTAATCCCCTTGAAATAGAGGAGTAAACTATGAAAAAAGTGATGTTTGTCTGTAAGAAAAATTCCCGCCGCTCCCAAATGGCAGAGGGGTTTGCCAAAGCCCTTGCTAAGGATCGAGTAGAGGTGGTCAGCGCTGGTTTGGAAGCTAGTTTTATTGACCCCAAAACGATCGCGGTGATGGCAGAAGTAGGCATTGATATTAGCCAGCAGAATTCTAAGCCCCTAAGCGATTTCCAACCCACTGATTTTGATGCGGTCATCTCTTTGTGTGGCTGTGGTGTCAATTTGCCGCCGGCATGGGTGACTAGGGATATTTTTGAGGATTGGCAGCTAGAAGACCCAGAGGGCAAAGACCTAGATACCTACAGGCGAGTGCGGGATGAAGTGAAAGCCAGGGTAGAAAATCTCCTGGGGCGACTAGGATAGATTGCGCGGGGGAATCTCTCGCCCTTGATAGAATTTGCGACGCACAACGCTCAACCCCAGCCAGCTTGCCCCCGCCAATAACCCAACTAGGGCTCCTACTGTCTGCCAGTTAAATACTACACAAACTAACCCTATGCCCGCTAGTCCTACAGACAGATGGCGTAACCGTTCAATCTGGTGCAACGCACTCCGACAACTAGCACAGTGCTGGGTATGGGAGTAATACCGATCGAGGAGTTGTTCCCTGGGGAGAGGGGGGGGTAATTTTTTCCCAGGGAAGGGATCAACTTGGTAGTGATGTAACCACTGATGGAATTCTAAGATAAATAAATCAGCCTTTGTCGGCAGATAAAACGCCCGTCCCACATTGGCACTACCCCCCATTGCTTCCAGGTAGCGTTCCTGGTGATGTAAGAAGATTTGGTCATCTTCTAAAACCCCATTTTGTCCCAGGTGAGACAGCCAGAGGGGGGTTAGGCGAAAAATTAAGCGGGGAATTTTGGTGGAAAACTTGAAGGGAAAGCGGGCAAATAGACGGCATCTGCCTTTGTCGATGGGAGTAGCATAGACAACCGTCAAGGTGCGTCCAAATTGTTGGGAAGTGAGGTCATGCCACATTAGATTGGGGGCAACAAAATAGGTGGTTTGACTGCCCAACTGGCCTTTGCGGGGTCCTTCCGCCCAAAAACCGACAAACCCTGCGCGATTGGACTCCAAAATCTTCAACTCCATAGGAGCAGCATTGGCACGATTGCCTACCGATCGGTGATGGGTGAAAGGCAAATGACTGGAATCTAGGACATTCTCCAGCAGAGTGAAAGCATCGTAGGGCAAGTCCCGAAAAGTATCCAGACAGACCCACTCTTGGGGGTCAGTTTCCGCCTCAGTGATCGCCGGTACAACAGGAATTTCTACTGGATTTGCTTCTATCCCTGGCTTACCATAGACAAATAACAATCCCTGCTTGACTGCTGCTGCATACACTTGAGCACAAGCCCGCTGGGAATGATGGGCAGCGCCACCCTCTGGTTGCTGGGGAATTCTCTGACAATCTCCCTTGCCGTTGAAAGACCAGCCGTGATAGGGGCACTCCAAGTAGCCCTCTTCATTGATTCTCCCCTCCGAGAGACTGGCAAGACGATGGGGACACCGATCGGCAAACACCCGCCACTGACCATCCCACCAAATCACGAGGGGTTGACCCAGTAGGGTAAAACTCTGGGGCTTGCCCTTATCCAAGTCCCGTTCATAGGCAACAGGATACCATGCCTCGTAGCAGTCAAATACGTCGGGGTTTGTGCCGCCTATCATTCCTTATTCTCCCAAGAGTATTTGCATGATAGAAGAGGAGAAGAGGAGCAAACAACACCTGCAGACTGATGTTGGATTATGCTGTGGGGCAGAGAATAATAACAAATGATTGGTGGATGATTTATGGCGCGGTTTAATATCCAAGCTCCCTGGGCACCCACAGCCGACCAACCCAAAGCGATCGCTCAGTTGTTAGAGGGTTTACGCAGAGGTTATCGTTATCAGACTTTGTTAGGAGCAACGGGCACAGGCAAAACCATGACGATCGCCCATGTAATCGCCCAGTATCAACGCCCGACTTTAGTATTAGCGCCCAACAAAACCCTGGCTGCCCAACTGTGTAATGAGTTAAGACAATTTTTCCCCCACAATGCTGTTGAGTATTTCATCAGTTATTACGATTATTATCAGCCCGAAGCCTACATCCCTGTCACTGATACTTACATTGCCAAAAGTGCCTCTATTAACGACGAGATTGATATGCTCAGGCACTCTGCTACCCGATCGTTATTTGAGCGAGAAGATGTGATAGTAGTTGCCTCTGTGAGTTGCATTTATGGTTTAGGTATCCCTGAAGAATACTTAAATGCGGCAATTCCTCTACGCGTGGGTACAGAGGTCAATCAACGGGAATTACTCCTCGCATTAGCAGAAGTACAATATGACCGCAATGACATAGAAATGGGCAGGGGTAAATTTCGTGTGAAGGGGGATATCTTGGAAATTGGACCCGCCTATGACGATCGGATTATTCGTGTAGAATTCTTTGGTGATGAAATTGAAGCAATCCGTTATCTTGATCCACTGACGGGGGAAACTTTAGCAAGCTTAGAGGCGGTCAATATCTATCCTGCCCGTCACTTTGTCACCCCTAAAGAAAGACTAGAAGCAGCTTGCCAACAGATTGAACAGGAACTAGAAGAACGGTTAGCAGAGTTAATCCAAGCTAATAAATTAGTAGAAGCCCAACGCCTCGAGCAACGTACACGCTATGATTTAGAGTTACTCAGAACAGTGGGCTATTGCAACGGTATTGAAAACTATTCCCGCCATTTAGCCGGGCGAAAACCAGGTAGCCCCCCCGCTTGTTTAGTCAACTATTTTCCCAGGGACTGGCTACTAGTTGTGGATGAATCCCATGTCACCATACCGCAATTACGGGGCATGTACAATGGCGATCGATCGCGCAAGTTGACTTTAATAGAACATGGTTTTCGTCTACCCAGTGCAGCGGATAATCGCCCTCTCCAAGCAGAAGAGTTTTGGGAATTAGTAGAGAAATGTATCTTTGTTTCTGCTACGCCCGGTGATTGGGAATTAGAAGTATCCCAGCAAGTTGTAGAACAAATTATTAGACCAACAGGTGTCCTTGACCCCGAAATATTTGTCCGCCCTACCACAGGACAGGTGGATGATTTGTTAGGAGAAATAAAGCTACGGGTGCAAAGAAAAGAGCGGGTTTTAATCACTACGTTAACTAAGCGCATGGCAGAGGATTTAACTACCTACCTACAGGAACGAAATATTGCGGTGCACTATCTCCATTCCGATGTGAAACCGATCGAAAGAATTGAAATCCTGCAAGCCCTTAGAAACGGTGACTTTGATGTTTTAATTGGTGTCAATTTACTAAGAGAAGGTTTGGACTTACCCGAAGTATCCTTGGTTGCCATTTTAGATGCCGATAAAGAGGGATTTCTGCGAGCGGAACGATCGTTAATTCAAACCATTGGTCGGGCAGCCCGCAATGTCAATGGACAAGTCATTATGTACGCCGATCGTTTGACAGAGAGCATGGAAAAAGCTATTAATGAAACTGCCCGCCGCCGCGCCTTGCAGATAGAGTACAACAAAAAGCACGGTATTACACCCCAGCCGATAGTCAAACGATCGAGTAATGCCATCTTGGAATTCTTGTCGATCTCTCGGCGTTTGAACGAACAACAAGTTGAATATCTGGCAAATCACAGCCAAGAACTTAGTCTCGATGAACTACCCGAACTGATAGAAAAGCTGGAAGCAGAAATGAAAGAAGCTGCCCGCCGACAAGCCTATGAACAAGCCGCAGTCCTGCGCGATCGGATTAAAAAATTGAGAGACCGCCTTTTACATCGTTCTTAAGAAGAGAGTTACTAGGCAGTGCGGAGAGGAAATCTATTCAATCCACTTCTAGCTTGGTCAGTAAGCATAATACGAGCAAGGGGAGCAGGCACAGGGGGACTTAGCAAATAACCCTGGTAAGCATCACAGCCCAGTTCAGTTACGGCTGCCAATTCCTCGATCGTTTCCACACCCTCCGCTAAAACAGCTATCCCTAAATTATGTGCCATCGTGGTCACATGATGCAAGATTGTAGTAATAGCAGCCCGTCGGTCAGGGGAAGGGTCTACTAAACCTTTGGTAAAAGTTTTATCTAGTTTAATAACATCCACAGGGAAATCACAGAGATATTCTAGAGAGCAGTAGGAAGTGCAGAAATCATCGAGGACAATTTTAACACCTAGAAGATGGAGATGGTGTAGAACAAAAAAGATTTCCTCCCGATCGGTAATTGGAGCAGTTTCTGTCAGTTCAATTCCTAGATAATGGGGGTCAATCTTATATTCCTGGACTAAGTAGAGAATGTAATGCAGTGATTCCTTGCACTGGAGGTAGCGACTAGAAAAATTGATGTAAATTGGCACTCTTATACCAATTTCTTGCCATAGGGATATGTAACCGAAGGCTTCCTGTAGTAGCCACTCATGGAACTGTCTTACTAAGGATAAACTGCTACTCTCCAGCGCCCTAATCATTTTACTAGTATCAATTCTTCCTACATTAGGTGCTCGCCAACGAGTTAGAGCTTCTACACCAAATAAACTATTTGTACTCAGACAACTCTGTACCTGAAACACTAAACTCATTTCGCCATTAATGATGGCACTCTCAATCATTTCTGGCAATACCACTCCCTCAAAAGTACTCATCTTTGTCTCCTGCTCATGTCTCTAACCACTGTTAAGCATAAACTCATCTTTTGCTCAGTTAGTTATCTGTTTTTTACTTTTTTCATACTTTGTGATTGGATTTTTTACAAACTTACGTACTCTCTACTCGATAAAACTTATTAGAGCTGGGGGTGATTTTCGTGCAGCAGCAACCCTGGACAGAACAAGCAGTCCATCTCTTTATGTTAATCTATGACTGCAGTCTATCCCCAAAACGCTTATGCCGCTATTGGTAGGTGATCCTGCTCCCTGGTTTAAGTGTGAATGCACGACTAATCCCAACTATAACTTTGACACAGTGGCGGGGCGTTATGTTGTCCTTTCTTTCTTTGGGTCTACAACTTTGCCCCAGGTGCCCCCTCTGCTTAGATTTATTTATCAAGACCTGCGCCCCCGTTTCGATGATTCTAACCTGTGTTTCTTCGGCGTGAGCATTGACCCCCAGGACAAGGAGCAACATCGAGTCACTCAAATAATCCCTGGCATTCGCTTTTTCTGGGACTTTAACTTGGAAGTTAGTAAGCGCTATGGTGCAGTCAGGGCAGAAGAAGGTGCGGGTTTCGTATTTCAACCTTTCACTCTCGTCCTTGATCCCAATCTGCGGGTATTAGCAAATATTCCCATCAATGAAAATCACAATCTTATTCTTGATAACGTCCTTAAGAGTTTGCCCCCGATCGATGACTATGCCCAGGTACCTTTGACTGCCCCTATACTGATTGTACCCCGTGTGTTTGAACCAGAATTTTGTCGAGAGTTAATTCGTCTTTATCAGACCCATGGCGGGAGTGAATCGGGATTTATGCGGGAGAAAGACGGTAAAACGATCGGAGTTCAGGACTATTCCTTCAAACGGCGGAAAGACTATGAAATTCAATCGGAAGAGATTAAAGCCCATTTTCGTGCTTGTTTAGTTAGACGGTTGGTACCAGAAATTGCCAAAGCCTTTAACTTCCATGTTACTCGTATCGAGCGTTTTATCGTAGCTTGTTATGAAGGGGAAGTGGGGGGCTTTTTCCGTCCTCACCGCGATAACACAACTAAGGGGACAGCCCATCGCCGCTTTGCTGTGACGATCAACTTAAATGCCGAAGAGTATGAGGGGGGGGATTTACGGTTTCCTGAGTACGGCAGTCGCACCTATCGTGCACCAACGGGAGGCTGCGTTGTTTTTTCCTGCTCCATTTTGCATGAGGCAACACCTGTAACCAAAGGGGTGAGATATGCTACGCTGCCTTTCCTTTACGATGAAGCTGCTGCCAAAATTCGGGAAATGAATCGCCAGTTTTTATCGGGGGAAATTGTTGACCTCAATCAACAGAAAACCCTGCAAACTTGAACAGTTTGACATGCCAAATTATCTCTACTTCCTAAGTTGTGATGCTGGTTTACAGTATTATCACTCTCTTGCACTACACATCTTGACCTACTCCCTGTCCTGAAGGACAAGGATTCTTGTTCTTGGTTCAGCGTTCGGTGTTCGGCGACGCTCACCCGAGTCGCGAGGCTCACAAGCCGCAGTTCCCCCAATGCCCTTGGGTACTGTTGATGCTACTGTACCACAAACTAAACAAAAAAAGTCGCCTTGCAGGGCGAGGCTTTAGACCCAATTTTTTGGTAATCTCCGTTTAGTTCTACTTACCAATGCAGAAACGACTGAAGATTTGCTCAAGGAGAGATTCTGTAATTTCTTCCCCAGTAATTTCCCCCACGGCACGGATGGCAGCCCGCAGGTCGATCGTCCAAAAATCGAGGGGCAGTCCTTGGTGGATTGCCTCTTCTACTCGCTCTAAACTCTCAACTACCCGATAAAGACACTCTGCCTGTCGTTGATTGATGGCAAAGTCCAGGTTTTGTGCTTGTATCTGCTGGGCATTGAGGATTTTGAGGATGGTGGATTCCAATTCCCAGATGCCTTCTCCTTGGGCAACGGCAGTTCTAACAGAAGCAAGAATGTCAAGGGCAGGGATGTTGTCTTTTTCTCCCAGGTCGGTCTTGTTGCGGATTAAAACGATCGGTTTTTCTTTTACTAGTTCATATATCTTTTGGTCTTCAGGTGTCCATCCTACACTGACATCAATGACTAGCAAGACTAAATCTGCTTGTTGGGCAACTTTACGCGATCGTTCCATACCCATTTGTTCCACTAGGTCGTCGGTATCACGAATGCCAGCTGTATCCAAGACAGTAATCGGTATGCCTTCCACCACTAACTGGGAATCCACAATGTCTCTGGTAGTGCCGGGAATGTCTGTCACAATTGCCCGATCGGTACGACTCCAAGCATTCAATAAACTGGATTTGCCCACATTAGGACGACCAACAATGGCAACTTTGATACCTGACCTAATCAGTTCCCCCCTGTCTTTCGTAGCTAGATAGAGAGCAGCTTGTTGTTTGATGCCTTTTATCTGGGTTTTGATTGCTTCTGCATCGAGGGGAGGCAAATCTTCTTCAAAGTCCAGGCGGGCTTCTATCTCGGTGAGGATGTCTAGACATTTGGCACGCAGTTGTTTGAGGGGTTGGGAGAGTTTACCCTGCAGTCCCGCTAGGGCTAACTGGGCGGCATGGGGGGATTTCGCTCCCACTAGGTCTTTGATGCTCTCTGCCTGGGCAAGGTCAATCCGTCCGTTGAGAAATGCCCGCAAAGTGAATTCGCCTGGATTAGCGAGGCGTGCTCCCTGCCTCAGACAAAGTTCCAGAATTTGCTGGACAATTACTGTCCCCCCATGGCACTGAAACTCCACCACATCCTCCCTCGTGTAGGAACGGGGGGCTGCCATGTATAAAACTAGAGCTTCATCAACTGTTGTTTGGCTCTGAGGGTCAACTACCTGCCCGTAGAGAATGCGATGGCTCTCCCACTTGCCTTTAGTGCGAAAGACTTTTTGCGCGATCGCTACTGCCTGCGCACCTGACAGACGGACAATCCCCACACTGCCAAGGGCAGTAACAATGGCAACGATCGTGTCTGCCCCCAGCACAGACTAACTAACTTCCGCCGGTTCAGCAACTGGGGTCACTTCCTGGGCCGTGGGAACTTCCAAGGCAGGGGGTTTCTCATTATCAGCTAAATCTTCCAACTCTCTACTTAGGGTAAGGAAGCGCAGGACATTTTCATCAATCCGCATCATCTTTTCCAAGGCAGCCACGATCGTGGGGGGACCGCTGTAGTTCATCTGCACATAAATCCCCTCCCGATGCTTTTTGATTTTGTATTCCATGCGGCGTTTGCCCCGATTTTGCACGATAATGTAGTCCCCCTGCTGTTGGTTTTCCTGCAGGAGCGTTTGATATTTGTTAATTACCGCCTCCACATCTGGGTCAGGCAGATCGGGACGGATGATGTACATAGTTTCGTACAGACGATTCATAGTTTCTCCTTGTGGACTAGTGACTTACTGCCCCCAGCCCCTGCCTGGTGAGCTCGTCGAACCAGAGCTCGTCGAACCAGAGCTTGCCGTGCTTGCTGAGCTTGCCGTGCTTGCTGAGCTTGCCGTGCTTGCTGAGCTTGCCGAAGCAGAGACTGGAAAACTAGGCTTCCTAGGGAAGCAAGGATTTACTATGATACCGACAAGACCGATCGGGGGCAATAGTTATTTATTAGAAAAAGGTTGGCGTTGGTACTGTTGATAGGCAGCAAAGAACAATCCACCCAGCGTAATCACAATCAGCCCCAGCACCATTCCCAGCAAAATTGGCTCAATCATAGACACAAAACTTAACGGACATCTCCAGTCTAACCGAGGGCAGAGGGAAGTTGTGTTAAGAGTTGTTTACAGACCGTGGTTTGTGGCGACGACAACGATCGCTGCAGTATTTTACTTCCTCCCAGCAGTCTGCCCATTTTTTGCGCCAGGTGAAAGGTTTGCCGCAGGTAGCACAGATTTTTTGGGGTAGGTGGGACTTATTACCTTTGTAGGACATAGCTAGTAGGGCATAGGGTAATCACGGCGGACAGCTTCAATATCAGCTAGGACATCGGGGGAGAGTTCCACTCCTATAGAATCAATGTTGTGGCGAAGTTGATCCATAGTGGTAGCACCAATGATGGCTGCTGTAACAAAAGGTTGCCGCCGCACAAAAGCCAGTGCCATTTGGGGCAGACTGAGACCATGTTTTGCCGCTACTGCTTTGTAGGCATGGACAGCACTGTTGGCTTGCTTGGTGTTGCGATGGGAATTCATGTTGCCCGGTAAAGTCCAGCGGGAGCCAGGCGGTCGCTGTCCATCCAAGTATTTACCTGTGAGCATACCCGTTGCTAGAGGTGACCAAGCTAGTAACCCCACCTTCTCCGTTACGGCAATTTCGTGTAAGTCCGGCTCAAACAAACGGCAGAGGAGACTGTACTCATTTTGAATGGAGACTACACGGGGTAGATTGAGTTTTTCCGCCAGGTGCAGGTAAGTCATGGTTCCCCAGGCGGTTTCATTAGACAGTCCAATAAATCTGATCTTGCCCTGCTGGATTAAATCTTGGAGTGCCTGCAACACCTCGATCATGTTGGCTTCCACCTCCGACCGATCGAATTGGGGGGCATACTGCCAATGGCGGCTAAAGTGATAGCTACCGCGGTTGGGCCAGTGGAGTTGATAGAGGTCAATATAATCCGTCTGTAAGCGTTTGAGACTCCCTTCTACTGCCAGGAAAATATTGCGCCGATCGTACTTTTCCCCGTTGCGAATCCAACTCAGTCCTGGCCCTGCTATCTTGGTGGCAAGAATCACCTGGTCTCGTTTTTTGCGGGAGGCAAACCAAGTGCCAATGATAGTTTCCGTCTTGCCGTAGGTATCAGCGGTGGGGGGAATGGCATAGAGTTCGGCTGTGTCCCAAAAATTGATACCCCGATCGAGGGCATAGTCCATTTGGGCGTGACCTTCTGCTTCCGTGTTTTGCCTACCCCAGGTCATCGTACCCAGGCAGAGTACAGAAACCTTGACCCCTGTCTTGCCTAACTCCCGATATTCCATGCTTAGCCTGCAATAGCTGCAGATATTCTATACGATCGAAGCAGGAAGGGGGAAAAGGGATGCTTGCTAAGGTTGCCAGTGCCACGATCGTGGGGATTGATGCGGTGGAAGTGGGAGTAGAGGTGGATATATCGGCGGGATTGCCAGGGATGGCAGTGGTGGGGTTGCCGGATACAGCAGTGCAGGAGAGCAAAGAGCGGGTGAAAGCAGCCATCAAAAACACAGGCTATGTTTTTCCCCTGCGTAAAATTGTGGTCAATCTCACACCCGCTGACCTGCGTAAGGAGGGGCCCAGTTTTGACCTGCCCATCAGTTTGGGAGTCCTAGCGGCAACGGAGCAAGTACAAGTACCCGCCGACCTCTTGTTTTTAGGGGAGCTGTCTTTAGATGGCAGTTTGCGGGGTGTCAGTGGTGTATTGCCAATCGCGGCTACCGCCAGACAACTAGGGAAACGGGGTGTAGTTGTGCCAAAGGACAACTGGGCAGAGGCAAAGGTAGTAGGAGAAATAGCCGTCTATGCCTTTTCCCACCTGGGAGAGGTGTTGCAATTCCTCCAAGACCCTGCCAGTTATCAAGAGCCAATTTATCAGCAGCCAGAACAAGCTGTGGTGAATACTCCCAGCTACGACTTGCGGGAGGTAAAGGGACAGAGCCATGCCCGTCGCGCTCTAGAAATTGCCGCTGCCGGGGGACACAATTTGATCTTTGTCGGACCGCCAGGAGCAGGCAAGACTTTGCTAGCCCGTTGTTTACCTTCTATTCTCCCCCCCATGACACCAGAAGAGGCATTGGAGACAACCCGCATTTACTCAGTGGCAGGACTATTGCAGGGAAAGGGCTTGATTACCGATCGACCTTTTCGTAGTCCCCATCATTCCGCATCGGGTCCGTCGTTGGTGGGGGGTGGCAGTTTTCCCCGACCGGGGGAGATTTCTCTGGCTAGCAATGGGGTGTTGTTTTTGGATGAACTGACCGAATTTAAGCGAGATGTGTTGGATTTTTTGCGCCAGCCCCTAGAGGATGGGTTTGTCACTATCTCCCGCACCAAGCAATCAGTGGTGTTCCCGGCTAAGTTTATGCTGGTGGCAAGCACTAACCCCTGTCCCTGCGGCTATTGGGGTGACCCCGTCCAACCCTGTACCTGCAGTCCCAAACAGAGGGAGCAATACTGGGCACGTCTTTCCGGTCCCCTGATGGACCGCATTGATTTGCAAGTCCTAGTTACCCGCCTCAAACCAGAAGAAATTACCTCTAGCACCACAGGGGAACCCTCAGCAGTAGTCAGAGAGCGTGTTACCCAAGCTAGACAGTGGCAACAGGAACGTTTTGCCCAGGAGAGTTCTGTTCGTTGTAATGCCCAGATGCAGACCCGCCACCTGCGGGAGTTTTGCCAGCTAGATGATCGCAGTCGTTCTCTTTTGGAAGGAGCAATTCGGCGGTTGGGACTATCCGCCCGCGCCAGTGACCGCGTGTTAAAGGTAGCCAGAACGATCGCTGACCTTGACCATTCCCCCTTTATCCAAGCCCATCATGTGGCAGAAGCAATTCAGTATCGCACCCTCGATCGTTTCAGCAGTTAAGCAGTGGCGGAGGCAGGGATGAGATTGGGTCTGATGGTGAGATAGACGGCGGGACCGATGAGAGGCACAGTACTGACAAACAGGTAGAGCAGGTAGTTGTCCTGGAGACCTCTCCTTGCCATGTCATCAGCTAGCAGCCAGGGGAAGAGGAGAGTGAGGAGAGCAAAATCCAAACTCATAACGTGGATAAAACGACTGGTGCGCCACTGATAGACAAAATCAGACCAATCCCCGTACTTAATACCGTAAAGCAGTAGGAATATGGTGCCTATAGCCAGTAAAAAGCCTGTGATGCGGGAATCTGTCACTTTGATCCACCAGTTGGGAGTACCTCGGAATTGGGGATTGGGTTCACGGAGGGCGCAATAGGGTAGTAAGGCAAAGGCTCCCACAAACACTGACCCCAAGAAAAAGGGCCATGCCCGCACCTTCTGCCCCTGTCCATCGGCAAACAACAGACAGCCATAAATTAAGGGATACACCCCCATCAAATTAAACAAAGCCACGATCGCTGGATTGATCCCTTCTATGTCCATATTGATCAGGCGTTGAATCAAGTCTAAGGTGTCAGGACGATCGGGCGGTGCCAACACAAACGCATAGGTAACAAATCCCAACCAAATCAACCAAAACGGCAATCCCCTTAGCATAAAATAACGATCGCAACTCTTCTAACCTAGCACAACAGGGGTGGACGTTTTTTGGCAGCAACTGGCTAATGGTATTTCTATTGGCAGTGTTTATGCCATTTTTGCCCTCGGCTATACCCTTGTATTTTCCGTGTTAGGGATTATCAACTTTGCCCATGGGGCTATATTTACGCTGGGTGCTTATCTCACCTATTGCTGGCATGGTGGTAAATTTGGCTTCAACGGGCTTTTAGCTAATCAATCTCTACCCAAATTTCTCCACTTGCCCTTTCCCCTAGCCGTGATAGCGGGGAGCGCGATCGCTGGTTTGGTTAGTGTGGCCATTGAGCGATGGTGTTTTCGTCCCCTGCGCTACCGACAGGCCGATAGCTTACTTACTCTCATCTCCAGTTTGGGCGTGGCAGTGGTTATAGTTAACCTCATTCAATACCTGGTAGGTGCGGAAATTTACACCTTCAAAAGCGATATTTTCGGCAATCTCCCCACTGCCCTCACTGTCGGTAATATCAAAGTCAGAACTGCCCAAGTGCTAATTTTTGCTGTGTCCGTTGTCATTCTGGCACTTCTCACCTTTCTCCTCAACTACACTAAGTGGGGAAAAGCCCTGCAAGCTGTGGCGGAAGACCCTAATGTGGCTATTTTATTGGGGATTGACCCCGATCGATTTATTACGCTTACCTTCTTTCTGTCAGGCTTTTTAGGGGGAGTAGCAGGGTCCTTAGTGGGAGCAAGTGTCAGTATTGCTGGTCCGTATTTCGGCATTAGTTTTGGGTTGAAGGGATTAGCTGTAATTGTGTTAGGGGGCTTGGGGAGTATTGGGGGGGCAGTACTAGCGGGATTTACAATTGGCATAGCCGAATCCCTCGTACCAGCCCAGTGGAATGCCTACCGTGAAGCTGTTGCCTTTGGCATTCTATTTTTAATGCTATTGTTGCGACCCCAGGGTTTGTTTGGTCATGTCAAAATAAAAGTATAAAACTGGATTATTCAATCCTAAAGCGGATGGGCTGCCCTAATTGCACAGAGTGATGATCATTGATATTTGTATCTTGCAATTCCAGATTAAAAAATACCATTTCAGGCTGGCGGAAAAACGGACCGGCGTGCCAAGTGCCCACCTCTAATTTGACCAGACAAACTCCCACAATGCGAAATAAATGTATATCTGCCACTGACAGTTTAGCCGCCGGAATAGTAGGACTAGCTACCCCCAAAAACCACTCCTGCCCTGCTACAGAAGCTAAGCATTGGGTGACGCGGCGGTGTTGTGTAATTCTGTCGAAAACCAAACCCTGGTCTGATAGCTGCATCAGGTAAACACGGGGTACCCCTTGGCTCAAATCCAACTGTGCCTCTTCCGCATCCCAAATCTTGCCATCGATCGTGGGGTAAATGACCTGCCCAAAGGGACGAAAAACCTCCGGGTCAATTGGTGCGCAGGATTTCTCTAAGATTGAACTCATGATTGTACCAGGTCTGACCATCAAGGGCTGTCTGTTCAATCACACTGGCAATCCGCAGGGCACGCAAAGCTTGTGTTCCTCCCACAGAAGGTTGCTTCCCCCCCCGCACACAGGCTGCAAAGTGCTCCAATTCAGCATAGAGAGGTTCAATGTTGCTGGTATAGACCTTCTCAATCAGCCCATCGCGACGATAGAGTACCTGACTGTAATCCGCATTGGCAGTAACAGTTTGGCGGTGAATTAAAATCTCATTGTTGAGGAAATCCGCCTCCGTAAGGGAGTTTTTGCAGTGGGCAACAATCCGTCTCTGCTTGCGATGGGTGACTTTGCTGGCGGTGAGCGTGGCGATTACCCCGTTATCAAAGGCGATCGTGGCGGTCACATAGTCTAAAAAGCCCGACCCAGAGACGTGGTTACCGTTGGCACTGAGTCTAGTAATCTGCCCTGGCACTAATTCTAACAAGAGGTCAATGTCGTGGATCATTAGGTCAAACACCACGGACACATCGTTGGCGCGGTGGGAGTAGGGACTGAGGCGATGGGCTTCGATCGCTAATACTGTCTCCCCCTTTAACACCTTTGCTAACTCTTGAAAAGCGGGATTGAATCTTTCAATGTGCCCCACCTGTAAAATCCGATCGGTTTCTGCGGCTGTATTGACTAGGGATTCCGCCTCAGCAATGGTAGCGGCAATTGGTTTCTCAATCAGGACGTGCACTCCCGCTTTTAGACAGGTCATACCCACTTCATGATGGAGTCTAGTGGGGACAGCAATACACACCGCATCCACCAGGGGCAACAATTCTCGATAATCCTCAAAAAACCGCACCCGATACTTGCTGGCTGTATCTAAGCCCCGATCGACATTTATGTCCGCCACACCTACCAAATCCACATCCTTGAGGAGACTCAAAACCCTGGCATGGTGTTGCCCCATATTGCCTACCCCTATGACCCCCATGGGGATAGGTTTGGCATGACTGCGGTAGGAATTCATCACCCTCACACTCCCCTAATCCTTGAAGAATCTTAACATAGCTTGTTTATTTCTCTAGCCTGACCACATACCACTGCCACACTCCCTCAGCGGTGCTAAACTCACACACTGTAGCCAGTAAACGGTCAATTTGTGCTTCCCGATGGAGTCCCCGTAGATCAATTGGTATTTCCACCCCCGCTTGGTCTAACAGACTAGCCAAAATTTGCCTGAGTTCCGCGTAAGAGACAAACTGTTGTTCTAAGCGCGGGGAGAGCACCACATAGGTATCTTCAAAAAACATCATCCGATCGGGCATAATTCTTCCTCCTGTTGCGTTACCGCTAACACCATTCCTTCCTGCGCCATTATGCCGTTGGGAAAAGCCGCTTTTAGTTCTGCACCCACTTTGTCTAGGAAGTCGTCATCGTGGGCGGGGTCATGGTGAAAAACCACTAGATGCTTAACCTGGGCAGCTTTGGCGATCTTAACTCCCTCTTGCCAAGTGGAATGCCCCCAGCCCACTTTGGGACTAGTATCTGACCAGTATTCCTCATCGGTGTAGGTGCAGTCCATGATTAAAAAATCCGCATTACGCGCGAGGTAAACTAGATTTTCATCCACCCGATCGCTGTAGTGCTCCGTATCAGTGGCATAGACAACTGCTCGATTCTGCCAGCTCACCCGATAACCCATGGCCTCCCCTGGATGGTTGAGCCTGCCTGTTTCTACAGTTACTCCATCGCCCAAATCTACCACCTGCCCAAATTCCAGGCTGTAAAAGTACTTAGTGGAACCCATGATACCTAGGGGGACAGGGAAATTGGGGTCCAGCATTTGGTTGCAGAGGCATTTCTCGATCGTGTCCCCATTGAGGGAGACCTTGCCGTAAATGTGGAAGGTATTGCCCTTGACAAAGGCGGGGGTGAAGAAGGGAAAGCCTTGGATATGGTCCCAGTGGGTGTGGGTAAAGAAGATATGTGCCTCTAGGGGCATTTCCTGGAGCAGGTGGTCACCGAGGACACGAATGCCTGTACCTGCATCAAAAATTAGGCGTTTGCCATTGCAGCGCATTTCCACACAGGAAGTGTTGCCCCCATAACGAATTGTAGAAATACCTGGGGTGGGAATACTGCCCCGCACGCCCCAAAAATGCACAGTAAAGCGGCTTGTCATTTTGCCTGTTACCCCTGTCATATAGTAATCCTAGCGCTAAATTCTGTCTAAGAGGAGAGGTAGCGGTGTTTCTTGGACTTGACCCCGGTAAAAGTAAGTGTGGTTTAGCAGTGATGGACTTCGAGCGGAAACTCTGGGTGCAGGAGGTAGTACCCACATCCCGCACGATCGAGCGGGTGGCAAAAATTTTGGCGGATTACCCCATCTCGGTGATTATTGTGGGCAATGGTACAGGGAGCAAAGCCTGGCGGGATTTACTAGAACCCCAAGTCAAGGTAGTTTTGGTAGATGAAAAATTTAGCACCCTGGAGGCACGGCAGAAGTATTGGCAACTCTACCCCCCCAAAGGCATCTTCAAACTTTTACCCCAATCCTGGCGTATCCCCCCCCGTGATTTTGATGATGTGGTAGCTATTGTCCTCATTGAACGCTATCTCAAACAACTAGTCACGGAATAATGCCGATCGGGAAGCCAGGCGAGCTTTTCCCGATTTAGCCCACTCCTGCAAATATTCCACCTCGGCACTGGCGGTCTGGGCAAGGGGCACAATTTGACTGGCAGCTTCCAATATATCTTCGGTAGTAAAGTCGCGATTTTGGCTAAAGCCAATGTGCATAGCTTCGATGATCACCTGTTCGATCTCTGCTCCTGAAAAGTTGGGGGTTTCATAGGCAAGGCGATCGAGGTCATAGTTTCTCAGGTTGTAGCCCCGCACGCGGTTGAGATGAACAGCAAAAATCTGTGCCCGCTCCTCCTGGTTGGGTAAGCCGACGAAGAAGATTTCATCAAATCGCCCTTTGCGCAGCAGTTCTGGGGGCAAGGCGCGAATATTGTTGGCAGTGGCAACGACAAACACCGGTGCCGTCTTTTCCGCCATCCAGGTCAAAAAGGTAGCAAAGACACGGTTGGTTGTCCCCCCATCCCCTCTGCCGTCGCCACTGAAGGCTTTGTCAATTTCGTCTACCCAGAGCACACAGGGTGCCATCGCCTCCGCTAGTTGGGTCATCTGGCGGGTACGGGCTTCACTTTCTCCCACTAAACCAGCAAATAACCGCCCCACATCCAAGCGCAGGAGAGGTAAAGACCAGTGATGGGCGATCGCTTTTGCTGTCAAAGATTTTCCTGTCCCTTGAATGCCGACTAACAATAACCCCCTGGGGTAAGGAATGCCGTATTGCCGTGCCCGATCGCTAAAAGCATTCCCCCGCCTCAGTAGCCACTCTTTAAGGTTGTCTAAGCCCCCAATGTCGTCAATGCCCGTGGTGTCAGGAAAGAAATCTAAAATTTCCGTTTGACGAATGCTTTGTCGCTTTTCTGCTAGGATTAACTGCCCGTCGCCATGGCGTAATTCGCCGTGATCAGCTATAGCCAAGGACAAAACCCGGCGCAGCCGCTCTAAGGACAGCCCCTGACAAGCCCTGGTCAGTTCCTCTAGTAACTCCTGCTCCTTTACCCCAAAATTTTGCAGTTCCTGGCGAATCCGATCGGCACTGGGCAGCGGAAAATCTATGACTGTTACCACTTCCCGCAGAAATTCCGGCACAGTCTTGGTCGTGACCAGCAAGATCAGATTCTGGGGCAACTGCTTGAGTCGGCGGGCGAGATTGCGTAACTTCCTACTGACAGCTACATCCTCCCAGAACCGATCGCCGTCTCTGAGGAGAAAAACTGCTCCTCCCTCGATTTTGTCTAGGAACTCCAATGCCTGGAGGGGATTGCGCTTGCCCACTCCCTGGTTAGTGGGACTGCCCTGGTAACCTTCGACAAAATCCCAAATATACAGGCTACGCCCCAGCCGTTTGGCAACCTCGGCAACCTCTGCCTCTACCTCCTCTTCCGCCAATGCCCCGATCGCTATAATGGGGTAGCGCGCCCGCAGCAGCAGCTCTAAATCTGTGCCAAATGCCATGAAATTGTATCACCTAACCTGGGTAATATTGCCTTGTACAAATATGATGCCAAATAACTGGGCAGTTTAGAGCAAGAGGCGAAGACAATGGGTAAGTTAAATCTGGAAGATAGACAATCCTGGCAAAGATTTCAACGGATTCTCACCAGCTTTATTGCCGATTACATTGACCTGTTAGCGCCCGAACAAGCGGATATTCGCTACGACCAAGAAACTCTGTTTCTGGGTTTTACCCTGTTGTCGGCTGCCCCTGATGACCCCCAACTTGCTTACTTTATTGCTCAGTTGGAACAGTTTTTGCGCCGGTTGCCCTTAGCTGGTATCAGGTCTATTGAGCTGTCCTTTATCAGTGTTAGCACCAGGGAATCTCTGCTAGTCCATCGTTTTCCCATCAACTACTTGGCTCCCGATCGCTCAATCGTCCGTAGTTCGACAAGCTCACTAAGGAGTTCGACAAGCTCACCAGGGAGTGCCACAGGTTCACGGAGAGGGGGGGCGCTAGTGCGCCGTCTCCAAGGTTGGTTGACTAACTCTCAACTGACTACTGCAATTACTAACACGACTAAGACGCTCATTCGCCAACCGAAACAGGCGATCGTGGCAACAGGGGAATTCACACGCCAGAAACTGGCGCAAACCCTGGACTGGATTGATACTTTTGCTTGGGAAGAGTGGGCAAGGGGGAAGGTAGAGTGGCAAAAGCGCCGTCACCGCCGCAACCTTTGGAAAGCTCTGGTGGAAGACATTATCTTCATTGCCTTGATTGTGCTGCTGGTATTATTGGGCGGCAGACTGCTCTCAGGTCCTACTCTGGATTTAGCGAAACTACCACCCCAACACTACGATCGCACTTTTGCCAATGCCCGCTATAGCTGTGGTGCCCCTGGTGTTACCCGCAAGAACTATGTCTGTCTGCGGGCGGGAATGAGCTACAACCGTGTCAAGAAGATTTTGGGTGGGGAAGGAAAAGTCCTAGCCATTGACCCCAGATTTGGTAAAGACAGCAGTGAAGCGAAAAAACTCCTAGCCCAGCAACAGCAAGCAGGTTTCTTCTTCCGTCTCTTTAACCGTAAGCAGTCGGTGGGAGAACAGGTGGCAACGATCGTGAGTTGGTCGGACGGTAAAGGAGGTACCATCAACGCTACCTTCCTGGGCAATCGCCTGGTGGCAAGGGGGTATCGCGATATTCAGTAAAAGTGCGGTGAGTGAAGGTCTGTGACAAAATAGAGATGGTTCTTTTGCCTCTCTGAATGTCTGCTGCGCCTGCCTATCGCCGATCGAGTCTAATCCGTCGGGTTTTGTCAGGGTTGTTTTTAAGTGTTTCCCTGCTAACGACGGCTTGTTTGCTTTTGTTGTTCTACGTCCATGTGGGCAGCCCTGAATTTCAGTCCGTTGCCACAGTAGTTGCTGTCGGTTGTTTGGTAGTGGGGCTGGCAGTGGGAATTTATGTAGCGCTCTCGATATTGCAGCGGATTCAACCCTCCCTGACGGAACTGGCGATGGTGGCGGAAGCCCTCTCAGCGGGGAATTTGTCGGTGCGGACGACGATCGAGCGGGACGACGAACTAGGGGAGTTTGCCCGAGCATTTAACCGCATGGCAGACCAACTGGAGGCGGAAACCCAGAAACTCACAGCGCGGGATATTCAGTACGGTGTGCAGTCCCTTGACCAGGTCCTTGTCAGTACCACTGATTTGGATAAGCTCGTCCAAAACAGTCTAGAAAAAGTCTGCTATCTCACAGGGGCACAGATGGGCACAATCTACCTCTGGCAAGAGGATCGGTTAGTCTTGGGCGCCCAGTGGGGACACAATTCTTCACCGCCTGTAGTGCACTTGGGGGAAGGGATTGTGGGGCAAGCTGCCCAGAAGGGAGAGCCAGTGATTTGGGAGAATACAGACAGTGATTTTCTCTACGCTACACCGATCGGGAATATTATCCCCCGCAGCCTCTCTGCTTGGCCCCTCCGCCTCAAACGCAGTTTAGTGGGTGTTCTGTTTCTAGCCAGTCTTACCCCCCTTTCCGACCAAAGTCAGAATTTGCTCAACTCCATAGATAGACGCTTAGCAACAGCAATTAGTAATGCCCAGAGCGTACAAACGATCGCGCGGCAAAGGGAGGAATTGACGACGCTATTTGAACAGTTAGTAGACGGCATTTTACTCTGTGACCCCCAGGGCAAGATTTTGAAAATCAATTCGGCGGGACGACAGATGCTGGGTTTTGCCTGTGACCCCCAATCTTCGCCCGTGGTGGCAAACTCCATGGTGGAGTTAGTGCAGCAGTTCAATATCCGCAATAGCAAGGGGCAACCCATTGACCCCAAACAACTAGTCGTCTTTCCTGCTATGGAGAAGGGTACAGTAGTCGAAGATGAGATTATTATGTACCATCCCGATCGGGGGGAAGTCATCCTCAGTACGAAAGCCGCTCCGCTGCTGGGTGTTGCTAATGAACAGTTGGGTAGTGTGATGATTTTGCGGGATGTGACCCAGGAACGCTACAGAGAAAAGATGTTGGAAGAGACCAACTATTTAATGATTGAACAACAAAAGCGGATGAGCATCCTGCAACGGCTGACTAACTTAATCAACCAACAGTTAGATAACTTAGATGAACTATTAGAATCAATCGTGGAAGCCACCTGTGATGCTTTTACCTGGGCAGAAGTGGGTATTTTAGCCCTATACGACACGAAGCAAGAACAGTTAGTTTTTGCTGCCACGAAGGGATTACATGTCAACTTAGAGGGGTTACCCTTGCACGAAGAGAGTGTCCTCACCCGTGTCTTCCAAGAAGGTGTCCCCCAACAGGTGACAGAAGGCGATACTCCCTTATTGGACAGTGTGCGTTTGCAGAGCGCTCTCTGTGTACCGATCGAGTCCAGCCGATCGGGCAGATTAGGGGTATTGGCAATTGGGCATTCCACCTTAAAACAAGTCAGTTCCCGGGAAGATTGTAATTTGTTAGCATCTTTTGGTATTCAGGCAGCGATTGCTATTAGTAATGCCCAGTTAATCAAGCAGATTGAATCCCAAAACGCCCAACTCCTGGAAGCCACACAACTCAAAAGCCAGTTTTTAGCGAACATGAGTCACGAATTGCGCACACCGATGAATGCGGTAATTGGGTTTTCCCAGGTATTATTGCGGCAGAAGCGCGACCCCCTCACAGAAAATCAAATTGACATGATTGAGCGCATTCTCAGGAATGGCAAGCATTTACTAGAGCTGATTGATGACATTCTCGACTTATCCAAAATTGAAGCGGGACAGATGGAACAACACCCCGAATACTTCCACCTGGATGAACTTATCCATCACACCTGCGAAAGTCTGCAACCCCTGGCAACGCAAAAGTCCCTGCAGTTTCTGTTTCAAAACAACTATGGTCGTTGTACCCTCTACCAAGACCCCCGGCGTGTCCGCCAGGTGATTACCAATCTGGTTTCCAATGCTATCAAATTTACCGATGCGGGAGAGGTGCGCGTAGAACTGCGACCAGCTGAAGATGGTATGGTCAGTATTGTGGTACAGGATACAGGGATTGGCATCGAACCCCAGTACAAAGAACGGATTTTTGAGCAGTTCCGCCAACTAGATCAGTCTTCTACCCGCAGGCATGGCGGCACGGGCTTGGGTTTAGCTATTACCAAGGAACTAGTGCAAATGATGGGGGGCACGATCGGTGTAGAGAGTACACCAGGGGTAGGTTCTCGCTTTGAAGTCCGTCTACCCTTTAGGGTAAAAGAGCTGCCACTACCACCTGCAACAAATTAGGCAAATCGGCGGGGACACGAAAGAGGTTTATATCCTGCCAAATCAGACGGCTAGCGGGGTGGAGAACGCCAAACTGCCAAATATCGCCTGCTGTGATAGCTCCTAATAAGTTAGTCTCCTTGGGTTGCCACTGATTGAGGGCGATCATCTGCACTGCCAGTTGGGTAAAACCTTTGCTCAGGTCGCTATTGTGGGCATGACAAACCACCACTCGTTTTTCTGCTTTGTAGAGATAGTAATCAATTGTGCCCTGGAGTTGTTCACTCACCTTGACGGGATAGTCAATTCGCAGTTGCGCCTCGGTAAAATCTGCAATTTCTAATAGAACAGGTGCCACCAAAACTTCGCGGCGGGCATTGGCGCTACTCAAACTGATTGAGCGTAGACTACGGGTAATACGATATTGCAATTCTTGGCAGCGTTCAGGGGGGACAAAACCCTGAGCAAGGTCTAGGGTGTCATGGCGGAGGGTATAGTCAAAAGCTTGTAAGATGTCCTCTGGTTCAAAGGGCAGATCAACATAGTTGTGGAAATTGTAAGGGTGTCCCGCCTGAAAAATGGTGGACTTAGCAGCCATAAACCCTAGCCAAGAACTATACTTGCTAAGATAACAAAAAATTGCTCTAAGTTCCCCTATGCGTATTGCTCTCGCCCAAATCAACCCGATCGTTGGCGACTTGGAGGGAAACACCCGTAAGATACTGGCTTTGGCGAAAGACGTTGATGTATTGATTACCTCTGAACTAGCTCTGTGTGGCTATCCGCCTAGGGACTTACTCCTCGATCGCAGTTTCATTCACGCCACGCAGCAGTCTTTAGCCGAACTAGCCCAGTCCCTACCACCGCACATCACCGTTTTAGTGGGCGCACCAACTTTTGCCACAACAGGTGTAGGTCAACCCCTCTGGAACAGTGCCGTTTGTCTGCAGGGTGGTAAAATCAGCCAGGTTTTTCCTAAAAGACTATTGCCTAACTACGATGTCTTTGATGAGCAGAGATACTTCCGATCGGGGACAACTGCCAACGTTTTATCTCTACAGGTAGGAGAAAAAAAGATAAAGATTGGTGTCACCATCTGTGAAGACCTGTGGCACGATGTGGATTTTCTCGACCCCCTCTACGACCAGAATCCCCTGGCAGAATTGGTCAGACAACCGATCGACCTGTTAGTCAATCTCTCTGCTTCTCCGTTTACAATGCAAAAACAAAGACTGCGGGAAAAAATACTACAACACCATGCCCAGAAGTATGAATTACCGATCGTGTACGTCAATCAAGTAGGGGGGAATGACGATTTAATTTTTGATGGCAATAGTTTTGTGGTGAATAGGCAGGGAGAAGTAGTAGCGAGGGCTAAAAGTTTTCAGCCTGATTTGTTGCTCGTAGAATTTGACACGAATAAGGGAGATTTTCCCCTGCCCGTTACGCCTGGGTATGGGGTGGCAACAGAAGCAGAGGTATGGCAGGCACTGGTTTTAGGCTTGCGGGATTATGCCTACAAGTGCGGCTTTCAGAGAGCAGTTTTAGGCTTGAGTGGAGGGATTGATTCTGCCCTAGTGGCAACAATTGCTACGGAAGCTCTGGGCAGAGAAAATGTCTTAGGCGTGCTCATGCCTTCTCCCTATAGCTCCAGCCATTCCATTGCCGATGCCCAACAACTAGCAGATAATTTAGGCATCAAAACTGTTGTCATCCCTATCACTCCTTTGATGCAGAGTTATGACCAAGCTCTTGCGCCGCTCTTTCAAGACAAACCCCCCGATGTCACAGAAGAAAATCTGCAATCCCGTATCCGTGGCACTCTCCTAATGGCACTGTCCAATAAATTTGGTTATCTTTTGTTATCTACAGGCAACAAGTCAGAACTGGCAGTGGGTTATTGCACCCTCTATGGCGATATGAACGGCGGTTTAGCCGTAATTGGTGATGTCCCCAAAACCTTAGTCTATCGTCTTTGTCATTGGTTGAATGCTGCCCCCGATTTTCCCCTTCAGCATCTCACACCTGGTGTGCTCATTCCCCCTGCCATCCTCACTAAAGCCCCCAGTGCCGAACTCAGACCTAATCAAACTGACCAAGACTCCCTCCCCCCCTACGACATCCTGGACGATATTCTCTTTCACCTCATCGATCGCCATGCCTCCCGCCCAGAGATTGTGGCACGGGGTCACGACCCTGCTACCGTCGATCGGGTCATCCATTTGGTCAGAAGAGCGGAATTCAAACGGCGACAAGCAGCGCCTACCCTCAAAATTAGCGATCGTGCCTTTGGCACAGGCTGGCGGATGCCTATTGCGTCTAAATTCCGCTGATTGTTAAAATAATGAGCGAATCACCTCAACCAGTTTATTGACACAAGTCCCCTTCTCACAAAAAGCATCTACTATTGCCCCCTCTGCCAAAGCCCTCTCTTTGCCCCCCTCTACAGAAGAATAAGCCACAATTCTCACCTCTGGCCAGTGGTGTTTAATGATGCGGGAGGCACTCCAGCCATCCATGACGGGCATATGCATATCTAAAATCACCACATCGGGACGCTCCTTTTCAACCTTCTCCAATACCTCCTTGCCATTGCCGGCAACCCCCACCAACTGTAAAAACTGATGGCGCATGAGCATAAACTTAAGGGCGCATCTTGTCAACTCATGATCGTCGGCAATCAATACTCTGAGGACTCTCGGGGTGGAAGACAGCATAAAAGACGCATCATTAACAGATGTAATTAATTATACTTTCCACCTGATTTTCCCAGTTCTATCATTGGAAGTAACTACCTCAATTGCGAGTGTTAGCCTCCAACAATTTAATATTTCTTTAACACTACTAGTTTTGTTTGACGCAGTAACCACGAACGCAGAAAAAAGGATATAGACGAAACACACTGACTACCATACTCCAAAAAGTTTGCCACTCACTTGCTGTTACTTCCTGCCACTGGTAGGGACGGCAGTATAGGTAGGGAATGAGTAATCTCCAGCCAGCTAAGTCCATATCTAGAAACTTTACTCCCACCCTTGCCTCCTCCGGATGACACTGCCGCGGCATCACTTCTACGGGAATAGCTAAACCTGCCAAGGGACTGGGGTGAACAAAACGTAAACTCCCCCGCAGGGAAAAACAATAGGGGTACTGCCAGAGGGACAGGAGCGCTCCTCCCTCCGATAAATCAATCGTGACACCCTCAAACACCTGCTCCCCTACCCGTAACTGGCAAGGTTCTTCGGCAGGAAACCGCGTGTGGCGGCGCTGGGGTACATCGATCGCTGCCATGATGCAAATTAGGAGAAGCAACGAGTTGTAAGTTACCCAAAAGATATTAACTGCCATACTATCCACGTTATTAGCTACGTTCGTCCAGCCCACAGCATGGCGCACTACACCCAGAATAGAGAGGAGTAATATCCCCAGCAAGGGGCGTACTAAAATCCAGTTAACCCTAATGCGATCGGGGTCAACAACACCCTTGGGAGTCACTTTGAAGGGCTTATTGTGGGGGCTGATGAGAGTTTGTAAAATCGTAATACTCAAGGGCAGACACAGAAGAGTTTCATAGACATCAGACCAAAAGGCAGAACGGCGATTTTCTGTCAGCCAGGAAAAGCACATTACCCCCCCAATATAGTAGGGCAAATAGAAAAAGATGAGCTGGTCAATCGTAGCTCTTAGGGGGGCAATATCAAAAAGCAGGTAGGACAGAGGAGCAAACAGAAACATCACCCTTGGAATGGACAAAAACCAATACAGTACGCCTAACCCATGGGAAAAACGTTGCATCCAACTTAGATTGGGTACAGAGAGGAAATTGACATCAGAAAACAGTAGTTGCAGTGTCCCCTGTCCCCACCGCATTCTCTGGCTGACAAAAGACCCGATCGTTTCTGCTGCCAAACCTGCTGAGAGGGCTTCATTGAGGTATTTCACTCGATAGCCCCGCGCTTGCAACCTGAGACTGAGGTAATAATCCTCTGTCACAGTACCTGTGGGAATACCGCCGATTTCATCCAGGACAGAACGACGCACCACAAAACAAGTACCACAACAAACTACTGCGCCCCAAAAATCTCTACTGGGTTGAATATGGCGGAAAAACAGGGTCTGCTCATTGTTGACTATACCCTCCAACCCCAAGTTGACAGTGATGGGGTCTTCATTGAAGAAATTCTGGGGAGTTTGCACCAAAGCAGTGTAGGGGTCTTGGAAAAAGCCCACGGTTCTTTGCAAAAAATTGCGGGAGGGGACAAAATCAGCATCAAAAATAACCACCAATTCCCCATCAATAGTGGGCAGAGCATGGTTAATATTCCCTGCCTTGGCATGACGGTTGTCAGGACGATCGCGGTATTCACAGCCCAATTCCCTAGCCAATTCTCTAATTTCCGAACGGCGTTTGTCATCTAGGAGGTATATTTTTTTGCGGGGATAATCCATAGCCTGACAACCAATCACCGTACGTCGCAAAATCTCCGCATCCTCGTTGTAGGTGGGAATCAATACATCTACCGTCGGCAAATATCTACCCGTCAGGACTGCCTCACTCCAGCGATCGGCTTCAGCAGAACGATCGAGAGAAAAGATATTGTGAATGTAAAAAAAGACGGAGTTGAGGACAGACACCGATTCAGCTACAAACAAGGCAAGGGAAACTGTGGCACTTAACCAGTCATCTAGATTAAGAGTGACAAACAATCGCCATAGGAGATACCTCAGACCCAAAACAGCACTGATAGTACAAACCACCACTTTGCTAAAAGCGTTAGCCCGCGGGAATATTTCTTTAAGTACAAACGTAAAGGCAAACCACACCAGGGCTGGTAACAAGAGAGCTTGGAGAGTAGCGCTGTAGGGACGAAAGTACAGATTACCCCACTGCCACAAATTGACTACTGCCAGAACTAACCAACTATAGTCCAGGCTAGAAAGCACAACGATCGTTGTGAGTACCACTCCTGCCCAGAAAACATAAACATCCAGAGAGCGGTTTAGTTTCACTGTTGCTCCTTGGCTAGAAACTCTACCTCGACACTCTGACCCACACCACAGAAATGACCAGATTGGAGACTTTTGCGCTCTGTCCCCACTAGCTCGAACTGCACTTCCACCTCATTTCTGACCAGCTCAGGGGTAGGAACTGCTACATCCATACCTACTCTTACTCGCCCAGGACCGCCCCGAATTGCCCGTACTCGCCCTCTGAGAACCCTGTCTGTTCCGTCCAGAAAGCGGATACGCGCCAACTGTCCTACCCTCAGTCGAGGACTAGCCCTTTCTGCCACCAAAGCCGATACCCACACATCTGCACAATTAACCAGCTGTAACAAGGGAGTACCTGCCCCCACATGGGTACCCAGAGTGCCCGTCTTCATATGGACAGACCACACTACACTGTCTACAGGGGTTTTTATCTCTTCTGTCTGAGCGAGTTGTAATTGTTTCGTCGCTGTTTTGATTTCTGCTGCCAGCTGCAGAATCTGAGTTTTAATCGTTTGTTTTTCTTTTTGCAAATCGGTTATCTCTCGCTCCAACTCCAGCAGCCGTATGGCAGGAAAACTAAATGTGCGGGCACTGTCTATCTGCAACCCTGCTTCTGTTGCCGCCAAAGCCACCCGATTTTTCTCCATTTCCGCCTGGCGACTAGCCACAGCTTCTTGCGCTACATGCAACTCTGCAAGAGCCTGATCCGCCCTTTGGGGGGGCACTACACCCGCTGCTGCCAAGTCTGTGAAGCGCTTAAACTCCTTCTCCGCCAACGCCAATTGTGCCTGGGCTGACCGCAATTCCCTTCGACTACGTTCCAAATTGGCGCGAAAAAAATTTAGGTCTAGCTGGGACTGCTGCTCCGCCTTCATAACTAGGTACTGATAGAGCTGTTGCCGCTGGGCTAACTGCCCCTCCAGGTTCTCCAACTTTTGCTTAGATACTTGCAACTCAGTACGTATTTTTTGCAAATCAATTTCTAGCTGTGGATTTCTTGCGTTGGTTATCTTACCAATTCCTGTCCCCTGTGGTAAGAACTGTCCAGGTTGTACTGACTCCAGCTGCAGTACTCCCTCCATAGGAGCGTGGATGTGAATGATCGGCGCGTTAACATAGCCTACCCGACTAACTACCCGCCCGAAACGATACCATGCTAGATAAGCTCCTAGACCAAGTAAACCTAACCCCCACAATAGCCTAAACCAACGGAATAAACCGGCCCTTCGCACAAATTTCGCGGGCAAGACAAGTTTTTCTGTCGGTGGAGAAATAATTGTGCTCATACTATGTAAGCATAGGTATGACTCTATACTCAGTATACCCATTGCCACAGGCTAGTTTCCCAGCACGGGAAACAAAATATCGATAATTCTTAGATAATTTTTAGATAGATTTATCGCCACCACCAGCGCAAGGATAGGGAATTGATGACCACACTGACGGAACTAAAAGCCATTGCCATCCCTGCAATTGTGGGTGTAAGCAATATACCAAAAGAAGGATAAAATGCACCTGCTGCTAGAGGAATACCCAAACAATTGTAGAAGAATGCCCAAAATAAATTTTGCCGAATCTTAGCAAAAGTTGCCCGACTTAACTCGATCGCTGTGGTGAGCACTTGCAAGTTTTGGGGCAGCAGGACTATATCCGCAGTTTCCAGTGCCACATCAGTCCCCGACCCGATTGCAATACCCACATCAGCTGTTGCTAGGGCTGGGGCATCATTGCTCCCGTCGCCTACCATTGCCACTTTGTACCCTCGACCCTGCAGGGTTTTAATAGCTGCCGCTTTGTCGGCAGGTTTGACATCTCCCATTACCTGCTGTCGCCCAATCCCTAGTTCACGCCCGATCGCCTGGGCTGTTTCCTGTCGATCGCCGCTTAGTAACCACACTTGTAACCCCAGGCTCTGCATATCTGCCACTACTCGTTTTGCCTCTGGTTTGAGGGGATCGGAGATGGCGACTAAACCAACAAATTCCCGATCTAGGGCAACAAAGATAGTAGTTTTTCCTTCCTCTGCCCACTGGAGAGCTTGTTTGCGCCAGAAAGCTGCAATTTCGATGCCCTGCTGCGTCAGCCATGCTTGGTTGCCCAAATAAATTATATGACCGTCCTCTGTCTCCGCTCTGATACCAAATCCCCCTACTGTCTCACAGCTTTTGAGGGGTATGAGATCAACGCCGCAGGCTCTGGCTTGGGCAAGGATGGCATGACCAATCGGGTGATTTGCCCCCACTTCCGCACTGGCTGCCCATTGTAACAAAGGAAAATTACTATTCTTAGGAATAACAGCGGCTACCTGGGGCTTACCGATCGTCAGTGTACCCGTCTTGTCAAACACGATCGCGTTGACATTTTCCACTGCTTCCAGGCTCTCTCCCCCCTTGATGAGAATACCACGCTCTGCACCCATGCCTGTACCCACCATCAAAGCCGTGGGGGTGGCTAATCCTAGGGCACAAGGGCAGGCAATAACTAACACCGCAATCGCTAGCTTGAGAGCAAAAAAGACCTCTTGTCCCACAGCTATCCACACCGCGAAAGTAAGAATTGCTAAAACCAGCACACCATAGGTAAAAAAGCCGGAGACCCGATCGGCTAATTTTTGAATGGGAGCTTTGCTAGCTTGAGCAGTTTCCACTAAACGGATAATCTGTGCCAGGGTAGTATCGGCTCCTACTCTGGTTACTTCTACTTCAATTGCCCCCGTCAGATTGAAGGTGCCCCCTGTTACTTCCGCCCCTACCATTTGCTCCACAGGCAGAGATTCCCCTGTAACGAGGGAACGATCGATAGTAGTTATCCCCTGCACAATCACACCATCGACGGGAATTTTCTCCCCTGGTAGGACTCTCACCCTGTCCCCGACACTCACCTGGGCCAAGGGAATGACAAATGCCTGGTCCCCCACAACTACGCGGGCAGTAGGGGGCTGTAGGGCAAGAAGAGCACGGAGGGAATCGGTTGTTCTGCGTTTAGCTCTGGCTTCTAGGGCTTTGCCCAGGAGAATGAACCCCAACAACATTACTGGCTCTTCAAAAAAGCAATGCCAGCCCGTCCCTGGGAAAAAGAGCGCTACTACACTGCACAAATACGCTGCCACAATGCCGATGCCTACCAGAGAGTTCATATTGGGAGTACCGCGCCCTAACATCTTCGCCCCATCGACTAGTAGGGGTCGTCCTGGTACAGCTAGAGCTAGTGTTGCCAGTAAGCCATGGAAGTAATCATTACTCAAAATGGGATGGTGATGTCCCAGATGCCCAACTAGGGCTACTGTAATCAATGCCAGGGATACCCAGATGTCACGGTGAGAGGGGGTCTCGATCGGTGGTTGCCCAAGGGCAGGCAGGTCAGTTTCCCCTTGTACCTGGGCACTGTACCCCCCTTGCTGCAGACGTTGTAATAAGCAGGGAATGATTTTATCCCCGTCCGCCTGGGTAAACACTGTTGCCCGTTCCAGTAGGAGATTAACAGTTGCCGCCTCTACCCCTTCGCATTGTTTGAGCAACCTTTCTACACTGGCAACACAGCCGGCACACTTCATCCCCTCAATTGTCAAGGTCACTGCCCTTGTCTTAGCCATGTTTACCCCCCTGCCAGACACCAAAGCCAATTCTAACTCCAGGTACTCCTCCCCATTTTGTAGTCAACAGGACAGAATAGTACACGTAGCCATGACCCACCCGACTGTGACAAAAAGTTGAGTCAAGAAATAGCAAATCAGTAAACTTCCCCCAAGCCCTTTCCTAGAGCACCTTCTACTATGTTCTCACAGTTGACTCGGCGGGGAAGAACCTATGTTCATCTATACCTTATGTAAATTATTTTTAATAATCCTTTACTCAGCTCACTGTTTGGGTACTATTACATTTTAAGAATTTATTTCAATATTCAATTTTTCTTAACTCTTTTCAACAATTGTTTAGTTTTCAACTAGCAACAAAACCCAGGCGGGTCAACGATAATTTACATTCGTTTACATAAATTTCTATTAGGAGGATCGAGATGGTAGCTAACGTGATTGAAAGACTGGACTGGGATTTACAGGAGGCCCTAGACCACTGTGGCAAGGGGTTTTCTGGCAAGCTACACATCCGATCGAATCTGGGCTACGAGTGGTGTTTCCACTTCTTCATGGGCAGGATTGTAGGGGAATCTAGTGGTGTACACACGGGTAGGAGATGGCAGCGGTTATTGCGCCGTCACCCTGATTTGGTCGGCAAGGTAGAGGCAGAAGAGTTTTGGCGGGACAGTGCCGCTGTGTTGGAACGGATGGTGAAGCGGGGAGAAATTACCCGTGAGCAAGCTCTGACCTGGTCTAGGACAAGCCTGCTGGAGTCTATGTTTGATATTTTGCAGTTGCAGTGGCTCTGTCAGCAATCGGAGCACTCCCGTTTGTATTTTCATTTGGCAGTAGAATCTGACCCCCAGAAAGGCATCCTGCCCTGGATTTTCTTCCGCGTCCCTGAGTTATACCATGAAGCCCTTACACAGTTTTTCCTCTGGCAACAACGCCACTTAGGCAGGCTCTCTCCCAACCTAGCACCTACTATGAAGGGTCTGATTCCCCTAAATGCGTCCGCCCCAGAAAAGAATTTGCTAGCCCTTGTAGATGGGGAACGAACAGTAAGGGATTTAGCTTGCCAGCTGGATCAGGAACCGATCGAGGTTATGGCATTGCTCATGCCCTTTGTGGAGCGGGGTATCGTTGCCCTCCGAGCTATTCCTGACTGTATTACGCCGAAACGGGAACAAACACCCCTTGTACCAATCAAGCCTGCGGCTAAACCTTTGATTGCCCATATTGACGATAACCCGATCGAGGGCAAGTTGATGGGGAGCATTGTGCAGGAGTTGGGTTGTGATTATTTGGGTATCAATGAACCCCTCAAGGCACTGCCAGAATTACTCAAAACTCTCTCCCACAAAGCGAAGCCAGCGTTGGTGTTTTTGGATTTGGTAATGCCGATCGTAAGTGGCTATGAAATCTGTGCCCAGTTGCGCCGGGTGCCTGCCTTTGCCGAAACGCCCATAATAATTCTGACCGCCAATGATGGCATAGTCGATCGGGTGCGCTCTAAAGTAGTTGGGGCAACGGAATTTGTCAGCAAACCCATCAACCAGGAAAAGATCGCCCAGCTCTTGGATAAGTACAAGGTCGTTAGCAGTAACAATAGGGAACCGCATTTGCAGTTATCTACTCAATTTATCTAATTATCTAAACACCAGGTAGGCGGTAGGTTTTTGTGTCATCCTATAGATAGCAATTAGTTGTCTATGTTTGACCTGGAGCCTGCCTACACACGTTTACGCCTAGGGTTGGTAGGGCAGAGGATTTTTGCCTTTGCCATTGACTTTTTCGCTGTCAGTTTTGTTGCCCAATTCATCGAAGCGTTTTTTAACATCCAAGGGGGGGCAAGACTGCTGGTCTTTACCATGGTATGGGGCTTCAATCGCGTCTTCTTTGCCTCTGGCAATCAGTCCCAAAGTTGGGGTCATTTTGCCCTCAGTCTCAAGGTTGTCGATATGTACAACGGTAGACCAGTGGGGGCGATCGAGTTAGCTCGCCGCGAGGGGGTGATTTTCGTACCCCTCTTCTTTTTGGTCCTGTCCCTTCAGAGTTTTAACTACCAATCTGCTTTACCTTTATTCCTTTCCCTACCCCTGGTAGTAGATATTGCTTTCGCCTTTGCTGACAATACTAAAAAACAGGCACTCCACGATCGGTTCGCCCAGACCATAGTTATCCTGACTAAGCGGGGGTTAGCCCTAGACCAAAGGCTAGCCAACTTGAGTCGTACCTTGGACAGGAACAGAAGGCGATTGCTGCAGGATGAATACTACCAGCCCCCTCGTCGCCAACGGGCTTACCGTGAGGAGGAATATGAACGCCGCCGTAGACGTTACTAGAAAATTTGTGTTATATTTATTTGTCTGTGCTGACTAACTGAGCTATGGCAAAGAACAAGGGCGTTAGGATCATCATCACGTTGGAGTGTACGGAATGTCGCACCAACACCAATAAGCGATCGCCAGGGGTCTCCCGCTATACCACGATGAAAAATCGCCGTAATACCTCCGGGCGACTAGAATTAAAAAAATACTGCCCTTATTGCAATAAACACACTGTGCATAAGGAAATTAAGTAGCTATGGTGACGTTTTTTCGTAAAAGACTTTCCCCCATCAAGCCCTCCGATCGGATTGACTACAAGGATGTCGATCTGCTGAAGCGGTTTATTACGGAGCGGGGTAAAATTCTGCCACGGCGGATTACAGGGCTAACGGCTAAGCAACAGCGCAAACTGACTAACGCTATTAAACAAGCCAGGATTTTGGCGCTCCTGCCCTTTGTCAATAAGGAAGGTTAACGCTTTCTGTTTGTGTGAGGAGATGGTGGCTTTGTCTGTTAGGGGCTTGGCTCTGGGGAGCAACTGCCAGGGCGCAGGAGTTTCCCTTTTGTATTTTTGACCGAGGCGCGGTAGAGCAAAAAGCCCAGCTTCTGCAAGCTTCCCTCAATGGAGACAACGGGGCCCAGCTGCAATACCAGGCAATTGTAACTGCCCACAGCGATCGGTTGCAGGCTTGTCGAGCTAGCTCTTGGCTCAAGCACCATGCCGTGTGGATTCGCCTTTACCCCTGCGACCTCAAACCAGGCAAGCTGGAGCAAATTTTAGACAATGTCGTCAATTTTGGCTATAACCGTCTGTACGTCAACGCTTTCTACGATGGACGGGTGCTACTACCCCACAATAATAATCCTACCGTTTTCCCTTCTGTAGTAGGGGAAAAACACCCCCAAGCTGACCTGTTGGCGGAAGTGATCAAAAAGGGAAGAGAACGGGGGATCAAGGTCTATGCCTGGGTTTTCAGCCTCAATTTTGGTCCCAGTTACAGTCGCCGACCCGATCGACAGGGAGCACTTGCCCGCAATGGTTTTGGAGAAACTAATTTACAAGACCCTAATGCCATTCCAGAAGAAGCAGGGGTTGCCCATATTTTTGTTGATCCCTATAACCCCCGCGCCCAAACCGATTTTAAGGCGGTGATTACTGCCATTGCCCAACGTCAGCCCGATGGCATTTTGTTTGACTATATTCGTTACCCCCACCGCACCCAGCGCATCACCCACGATGTCCGTGATTTGATGATCTACAGCTATGTTTCGGGCACCCAGCTCCTTGCCCGCGCTCTCAGTCAAGAGGGTTACCGCCTCATTTATGACTATCTCAAGCATGGCAAAATCGATCGGCTAGTTCCCCCAGGCACCAAACTATGGCAATTACCTAATGGACAGGCGGTGGTAGCTAATGGCAATGACCTCAACCAGTCGCTTTGGCAACTGGCAACAGAACACGCACGCTGGGGAGTGACCAATTTTCTGGCTAAGGCAATTCCCCCTACCACCATGACCACGGGAGCAGTGTTTTTCCCCTACGGCAACCGCAATTTTCCTGAAGGTGTTGACCCCCGCCTACAACCCTGGGAACGCTTTACCATGGTGCAGGAGTGGCATCCGATGCTCTATGCCGCCTGTGGACACACAGGATGTATAATCGAGGAGCTTGAGCGTGTCTGGCGGTCTGTGCCTAGGGGGATTGCGGTCTGTCCTGCCCTGGCAGGTTTTTGGGGTACACCGAGAGGTAAACGCTTACCCCTAGAAGTACAACTAGCTGCTATTCGCAGCCACAACCCTTACATCCAATGTGCTAGTCATTTTGCCTACTCCTGGCTAGATTTGCAGTCCGATCGGGAACGCCGTCATTGCCAGTTGCCCTAAATTCTCGTTAAGATAGGTAAAGTTTGTTGTTACTGAGGGTGCGTTTTATGGTAATAGCTACATCCCCAACTGTGAGATCAGCCACCACCTCTGTTCTACGGCAGATTTTGGCAACGGTGGAGGGGAGTAGTTGTCCCTATACCCTCAATTTTCACCTCCACTCCTGTTTCTCGGATGGGCAGATGCACCCCCGCGATATTGTCGAACAGGCAGTCAACTTGAAGGTGCGCCATTTTGCTATTACTGACCACCACACGATCGAGGGGTACGAAGTGGCACGCCAGGAGCTGATTTATCGGAAACGATCGGGGGAGACCAACTTGCCTCAGCTGTGGACAGGGGTAGAGATCAACGCTAGTCTGCTGTTTACGGAAGTCCACATTTTAGGGTACGACTTTGACCCCCGCCACCCTGCCCTCATGCCCTATTTGCAAGGTAAAGCTACTGCTGGCATTGATTATCAAGCTGTCAGAGTAATTAGCGCCATTCACCAAGCAGGGGGTATTGCTGTGTTAGCCCATCCCGCCCGTTATCGCCGTCCTGCCAGGGAATTAATTACCGCGGCTGCCAAGTTAGGCATTGATGGGGTAGAAACCTACTACAGCTACGAAAATTGTGACCCCTGGCAACCCACTAAGAAAGTGACGGCAGAAATCAAACCGATCGTGGATGACCTGGGGTTATTGCACACCTGCGGCACTGACTCCCACGGACTAAAGATCACAAGGCGTATTTAGTTTCATCGCGGGGCGATCCGCAACAGCTCCACGTCAAAGATCAAAGTAGCATTAGGGGGAATCACGCCACCTGCGCCTTGGGCTCCGTAACCTAACTCGGGGGGAATTACTAACTCCCGCTGTCCCCCTACCTTCATGGTGGCAATGCCTTCGTCCCAACCTTTGATTACTTCCCCTACCCCCAGACGAAAGACAAAGGGCGTACCCCGATCGCGGGAACTATCGAATTTTCTGCCATTTTCCAGCTTGCCTGTGTAGTGCACGAAGACAAGTTGACCATTTTCGGGGGTAGGACCCGTACCTACCTTAATATCGCGGTATTTAAGACCAGAGGGTGTGGTGATGTATTCCCCTGGGGGAGCAGCCACCACCTGTTCTTGCCCCGCTACAAACTGGGCTATGACTAAGACTAGGACTGCTACTACCGTTACGGCAAAACTAACCAGAATTCCTTTCAAAGACGTATCTCCAAATTCACCTCTACGGGAACGATTGCTAAGGAGCTAATCGTCATCAATTCCCCCAGAATTATACATGAACTAGATTGCTAATTTTGCCATAAAGTGCCAGGTTGTCTCCCCACAGCAACTCTCCAACCCAATCGGGAAGGCTTGATCAGGCCCTATCATAATTCCTAAAAATCACTAGACTTCTGAGAGAATCCACGCCTTTTGTCCCCTAGGTTTTATCCCATGCAAAAGCAATCACTAGATGCTAAAGACATTCCCAGTTAGGTGATGCGCAGTAGCTAACCCTGTCTATGAGCCTCCAGACATACCTGGGCTGTTAGAAGCATAACCTCTCCTAGCTGTTGTAAGCATCTTGGCAAACAAATCCCCTAAGTCTATGCCAGCACTCCTAGCCATTGTCACAATTACACTCTTGGGAGAGAAGGAGCAGTAGAGTCCAGCTTCTAGGAAATAAATTTCTCCCCCAGGATTAATCCGCAAATCAAATAAACTGTAATGGCGACAACCTAAAGCGCGATGGCACAATTTCGCCACTTCCCATACTTTTAGAGTCATGCAGTCATCTTGGGGGTGAACTATCCAAGCCTTGCTGGGGTCTTTCGCTGTTAAATACAGCTCTCCCGTTTCTGTTGCTCTAATCTTGCTCTCTACAGTGCGAATGGGATAGTCAGGATCGATCGGATATTCTTCCAGAGGTAAACAAATTAGCCCATCTCCTAAGTCTAAAACCCCACATCTGACTTCCCTGCCAGGGATAAATTCTTCTACTAAAACCCGATCGGATTCCCGCCATGCCACAGCTAATGCCTTTGAATATTCTGACTCCTGCCGCACTAAAGAAACGCCAATGGAATTATCTGCATCCACAGGTTTAACCACTACAGGGGGAGATAGAGAAGGTTGTTGATGTTTACACAATATTTCTCCTCTTGGTACTTGCACACCTACACTACTAACGATCGCTTTTGTCTTAGCTTTGTCCGCTGCCAATGCCATCAAACTGCCTGTGTTACCAATGTAGGGAATCTGTAAAACCTCCAACAGAGAGCGATAGACTGTCATGCCTGGCAGACAAAACATCTGGGGCAAGGCAACATCCACTCTTTCTTGTTCCAGCCTGGCAATTGCAGAAGCTAAGGACAGAATAGCAGCCCGATCGATGTCTGCCTGAGCTAGGGAAACAGGGAACCGCCATCCTTCTTTCGTTACATAGGCAATTAGAAATTCATACCGATCGTTTTGCCCTAGTGCTTCTATAGCATCTTTGGCATAGAGGCGAGACAACTTTTCATAAAAATTACTCACAGGAGAGCCAACTAATTGGAGGATTTTCATATCAATCCCCTGCTAACTGCACCAATTTACCGATGTTAAAATCTATCCTCACCCAACCCTTCTGTTTGACTAAATCCTGCACAAGTAACAGAGGAATCTGCCAATGATACACCATTAAAAAAGGCAGGGGATCATTGCTACTAAATATACCCTCCTGACCGTTAAAAATAATCGTTAGACGCTTTTGCACTTCCCTCAGGTCAAAAATATGCGTCACTAACCGCCATAATTCATGGTATAGCCAGTAGATGGGACGACTGTTAGGAAGCGGGGTAATTGTTTCCCTAAATTCCTTCGCTAGATATGCCTCTGCCAACTGGGGATGATTGTAAAACATCGTGATAGCAGAATGGGTACGGGGATTACATTCAATGGGATAAACTTTACCATCCGCCGCTGATTGAATGAAATCGAAAGAAATTTGCCCCGTTAACCGTAATTTACTGACAAAAGTGGTTACCCACTCCCGTATCTGGGGATGATCGACATATTCATAGTTCACCTGAAATGCAGAAGAGCGACAACAACAGTGTACTCTTAATTGCCCATCCCATACCGTACTGTGGGTGCAGTATTCCTGACCAGGGATAAATTCCTGCATCACCCAGGGATTCTCCGTTGTAATCGGTAAAGAATTGAGAAATTCGACCATTTCTTCTTTCGTCTGGCAAGGTAGCTTGGTTAGATTCAACCTCCTTACTGCATCGTACTTGATACTCTTCAAAATGAAAGGGTGGGCAAAATTACCAAAGTCAAAATCTAACACCTGTTGACGATCGGTAATTAGGAAAGAGTGAGGCACCGTTAATCCAAGTTCTTCTGCTGTTTTGATGAAACGATACTTGTCGTCTAGCAACCCCACCACATCAGCAGAGGGCTGGAAGACAGTACAGTAATTATCTAACACTTCTCTGGCTTTGGCATCATAATAACTGGCAACAGGACTGCAAACAGGAATGTAAAAGTCAACTTTCTCCTTCTGCACAATTTCTAACAGAGCCGCAGCATATTCCTGCTCCCTCGGATCAGGAGTTGTGTAAAACCGATCGATACACCAGGAAAACCGACTGCCTGCTAACCAATACTTGTGGGTCTCTAACAACACAACTCGATAACCTGCTCTGTGAAATGCCCGCGCCAAATGCAATCCCTTGCTCATCTTCCCCCCACTGACCATTACCGTCTTGTTCCTGCCGTGAGGATGCCTAGGGCGCAAGACAGCCAGCAAAGCCGCCATAGCAGTAAAAATCAGGTTAAAAGGCAATAACAGAAATAAGAGTAAAAGAGTCCCAATATTCTGGGCTATGACCTGGAATCTCATCTTATACTCGCCGAATCAATGTCACACCATCCCGCAAAGGAACAAGCACCTGCACAACCCGATCGTCATGCCTTACCACCTCATTAAATGCTGCGATCGCTTTACCGTTTTCCCCCCGCTGTGCCTCTGGTAAATAAGCTTGACCTTCATAGAAAGTGTTGTCTACAGCAATTATTCCCCCTGGTGCTAGCAGATGGCGATCGAGAATAAAACGAAAATAGTCAACATATCCCCCCTTGTCCGCATCAATGAAGATAAAGTCAAAGGACTGACCTTCTGCTGCCAATTTTTGCAAAGTCTCCATCGCTGGTGCTACTCTTACATCGATCTTTTTCCCGTGGGGTGACAGACGAAAGGACTCCTGGGCAAACTGCGCGGCAAAAGGGTCAATCTCACAGGTAATCACTACGCCATCCTCTGGCAAAGCCTCTGCCATTGAGAGAGCGGAATAGCCCGTAAACATGCCAATCTCCAACACTCTTTTCGCTTTGAGGGCATATATCAACATCTGTAGAAACTGCCCTTCCACCTGCCCTGACAGCATTTCGGGAATCAAAGGCTTTACCGTCTCCCCTTGATGATACCGAGACTGCCAATCCTCCGATCGGGTTCTCGCCACCAACTGTTGCAGCGGTTCAGAATCAGGACTGGTACAGTATTCCGTATAGGGTTCCATGCCCTGGGCTAAAGCCGTCGCTGCCTCTAACTCTTTCAAAAACTCAGAGTCAATCTGCAACTCCCTTGCCTGCCTTAGCAACAGTTGCAGTTTTTGCGCCAAAATACCAACAGGTGTAATCGGTCTCATGGCTATGCTACCGCTGTTTCAGGATGATCAAGACTCATAAACATATCGATACCTGCCCCCTGCCGCGGATAAGACTGACAAATCTCTTTGTGCAAAAACAGAGTCTGAGTCAGCTCCTCCTTCGTCAAATCATTTATGAAATAACAAGTCCCGATCGGTCTGGGTACAGCTGCCCGTTGTTTACCATCTCTGGTACGGGTGATAGATTCTGTTGCTCGCCACAATAATTCAGGGGTGAAATACTCACTATCTAGGGCTAAACCTAGCCGACTCATTAAACTCAAAATACGATGTAATTCTGTTTCCGTAATATAGCCCCGTTGCCAGGCAATTGTAGCGGAAAACGCCATATCTATATTGACACCGTGCCCATGAAACATGGGAATTTCTGGGGCTAATTCTAACGTCGGACTCCAAGTGTGACCGTAGGCAATCACCCGATCGAGGTCAAGTTCATGTAAGTTGGGAACCTCTAGTTCCAACATGCGTTTAATTGCTTCATAGGTAATGTAATGCCCTACCTGGCGCAGCTCCTCTGAACCATCTAGGAAGCCAAATCTGGTATAAAGCAAATCTTCCCCGTATTGTTCTAGTTTGGCAAAAAGATCAGCATGGGCAACAACCGCAATTTTAATCAGTTCTGCCATCCCGTTGCGCACCTGGGCGATCGGTAAAGTCTTAAGAAAAGAAAAATCTAAAATCACCTGCTGGGAAGCATGATAAGCACCTAGACGATTCTTCAGCTTACCATGATTGACCGCCACCTTAATCGCGACACTAGCATCAATTAGACCAATCAAAGTAGTAGGCACACGGATATAATTTGTACTCCGTCGGTAGGTAGCACAGGCAAATCCCACTACATCAGTCATCAACCCCCCACCCACTACTAGAACCGGTTCTTTGCGAATCAAGCCAAAGTCAACAAAAGCATCAATAATCCGTTCAAAGGTGCGCAAATTTTTGTCCGTTTCCTTGATAACGATAGGGAAAACTGTCAAGGCAATCCCGTAATGGGTGAAATACCTGTCAATTTCCTCGCGGTAAAGATTGTAGACTACAGGATCAATTACCAATAAACAACGCCCAAAGGGTCGATAACATTCTGCCAGTTCTGTGTTGCCAATCCGAAAAGCACCATCAACATAGAGCAGACTAAACTCAATCTTTTCATAGCCCTCTACGTGGAATGCCTTCTCAGTAGCAGTAAAGTGTGCCTCAATCTTACCCATAGGTTTTGTCTATCACTAGGCTAAATATATCACAACATTTCACTTTGTAAACATGAGTATAACTACGGATACTTTGCCTAAGAAATTAGGCTCAATATAGCTAATACTAAGCAGAATCTATCTCTAGCTATATAAATTTACATAGCCAATCTGAGACAATAATTTGTTCTTAATTAACAATCATAGGCAAATTTTAATAATTTATTAATATTGTTTTATTGTCCCATTTTTCTTTTACGCAAATTACGATGGATGGAAAACGAGTTGCCGAAGTTATAACAAAATTGTTTGCCAATAAATGTTTCTTGTACAGGAATAAGTATTTCTGCTTAGGATAAATCCTGCTCCCCAAGGGAATTCCGTAAAGTTTTGCGAGGGAATGTAAACATTGACAACAATAATCCCCTACCCTGAGAAAAGATGATTAAATCGAAGTTAGGGATAGATAAATATAAATGGTTTATGAAGCACTTTCAGGATGAATGGGTGGAAGAGTGGTGTAATGCTAATGGCTGGACGGAGTTATTTCAGGCGGAGGCGAATAACTATTGGGCGTTCCCCCCTGGGGCGGTCATCCCTGAGCCGATTCCCACGAAAATCTTAAAGTTAATCAAGGCGCAAAAGGGGTTAACGGCGGATGAACAGTATTGGTGTGCCCTAGCGGTGGCGTTTACTGTGATTGGCGGGGGAATGACTCTGTGGTCGGCTAATCCTCTCCCCCTGTTGTTGGCGTTTGCCTTTGCGGCGGTTACCGTAGCCCAGTTGGAAGTAGAATTTTCTTGACTACTCTTCTTCCTCTTCCTCAGCCTGGGGATAGATAAAGCTGCGGTTATTGCCTGTCAGAATTGCTTTGCCCAGGGATAGGGCTTTTTGGGCAGCTTTACGGGCTTTAGCCTTCCACACGGCTTTGCGGGTAGCGGACTTGGCTTTAGAGGTGCGTTTTTTGGGAACTGCCATAGGGTCTAATTTGAACACAGCCTTTTTATTATAGTTCTGCCATCCCCCAGAAGACTAGGTGGGGGTCAAAGTGGCTGCTAGGAAAGTGTTGTTGCCAATACTGCCCATCCCCGCCCGTGAATAGGGTCAGACAAGACCGATCGTTGATAAATTTGTGCAAACCTGCTGCGATGAAATGGAACATACCACTGGCAATTGCTCCAGGGGTGTTGTGGCTCCACAAGGGTGGCGGTTGATCAGGGAGCGGGACGGTGGGTAAATGGGGCAGGCGTTGGCGGTAGGATTGACGCAGTATTTCTATACCAGGGAAAATTGCCCCCCCCGCAAGGTTACCCAGTTCATCAATGGCAGTTAGGGTAATTGCTGTACCGCAGTCAATCACTAAAACAGGGGTACCGTAGCGATGAATTGCCCCCCAGGCAGCCAAAGCCCGATCGATGCCCAGGGTGGGATAGGAGTGGGGGAGGGGAACATCAGCCAGGGTGAGGACTTTACTGTGGGGTAAGTTTGCCCAGGGAGACAACTGCCGGGGATTGACACTGGCTATCAAAATACGGTGGAACTGATGGGGATTGAGGGGGAGTAATCGATCGTAGGGGTCATCGCCCCAGTCTAGGAGGGTTTTACCTTGTAGAATTGCCCAGTGCAGGCGGGAGTTGCCCAAGTTGAGGGCGAGCCAGTTTTCCGTCATGGTAATCTAAAGTTTAGCAATTTAGCAGAGTTGGTTATGCCCAGAGAACCCAGAAAGCCCAATGAATTTCATGTCCATCTCATGCTGGAGGGTGGTCATACAGCGCGATTGCGTTTTAATACAATGGAAGAAGTTAAAACCTGGTACAAGGGGAAATTTGAACCCAAGGCGGAGTCACGGGAACTGACACCCATGCCTATGAAGGAGGAAAACGAGATTTTATTTGTCCGCCCTAGTAATGTCATTGGTGTTCACGTTGAGCCTATCTTCACCAGCAGTGTGGAAATGTTCTAAGTCTAAGTTACTAGTTCTAGGGGGGACAGGGGATGCCGTCAAATTTGTGCACCAGTTTGTCTCTCTTTGTCCCCAGGTGGAGGTAATTACTTCCCTAGCGGGGCGGACTGCCCAGCCCCAGAATTTACAGGGCACAGTTAGAATTGGGGGATTTGGTGGGGTACTAGGTCTGGTTGATTATTTAAGGCAAGAGAAGATTGATTTTGTTGTTGACCTCACCCATCCCTGTGCAGGACAAATTAAACATCACGCTTTTCTGGCTTGCCGTCTTGCCCAGGTGCCCTATCTATTGTTTTGCCGTCCCCCTTGGTTACCTACCCCCGCCGATCGCTGGATTTCTGTCGATCGTTTAGAAGCTGTCCCCGCCGCCCTTCCCCCTACAGCCCAAAGAGTATTTATTACTACGGGCAGGCAAAACTTGACTCCCTTTCTCCACTTACCCCATTTATGGTTTTTGATCCGATCGGTTGACCCCCCTACCCTAGAAATTCCCAACAGTGAGGTGATTCTCGATCGGGGTCCTTTTACCCTGGAAAGGGAATTGGCATTGTTACAGGAGTACAGAATTGATACGATCGTGACTAAAAATAGCGGTGGTGATGCCACCTATGCCAAAATTTTAGCGGCACGACAGTTGCACTTACCCGTGGTGATGGTACAACGTCCCCCCTTGCCCCCTGCCCCCGTTGTCTCTTCCTTGGCAGCGGTCCTAGACCAGGCAGTGAGTTTTTTTCACCAGGATTTACAAAGCTCTAACCCCTGTCTACAATAAAAGTCAAGATAGAGCTGAGAGTTGTGAAAAGCAAATATACCGATCGGGTGTCCACCTCTGGCTTGGTGATGGCGGGAGGGGTCTTGGTGATGGTACTCACTAATTGGCGTTTAGTTGTAACCCTTCTCTGTGGGACGACAGCTATGCTGATTGCCTACCAATATCGCCGATCGGGTACGCCTACCCAACGTCTGGTATGGGCACTAGCGATAGGTAGTGGCAGTGTGTTTGTCTGTTACTTGCTCCTAATGTTATTGCAGTCCCATCCCAATAGCTGGGTTAGCATCGCTACAGCAGTTCAGTTCCTGGCTGTCCTGGCAATCCTAGCGCTGTTGCTGTACCAAAATTTGGGGGAAAGCAGCAAAGCACGCAGTGTTAATCATCTAATTCTGCAACTGGCTTCCGAAGATCATCTGACTCGTCTCATAGCCCTGCAGGAGTTGCAAAGAAAGGCGTCGGAGCACTCTCTTTCCTTCCAACAGGAACAACAGCTGAAAGAGTATTGCCAAATTCTCCTAGAACAGAATGCTTCCCCTGCTCTCACTAAGGCAGCTTGGGCAACGATCGAGTCTCTACAGTTTAACCCTGTTCAGCCCAAATTGCGTTATCAAGTCCTGGTTACGCCGCCAGAGGTGGCTTAGCTGCTTCTTCGGGGGGAATGGGGGGTACCCCTTCCCTGATTTTCTGGATAAAGAACTCTTCTAGGTTTTGTCTTGCCATTACCAAACTGATGATCTTACCGCCATCTTCCTCCACTACCCTCAAAAACTCCCCCGGGGAATGTGCCAATAAGCCCTGCCAGCTATCCCCGTGCCATTCCAGCTGGTGGAGAAATTGCCCAATCCGATCGGGCGCTCCCCCCTTGCCCACAACATGATAGGTCTCCTCTTCCCCCAAGAGGTCTTGGATTTTGCCCATCGCTACCAGATGTCCCTGGTTGAGAATACCTATGTAGTCACAAATTGCCTCGGCATCAGAGAGGATGTGGCTATTAAAAAAGACAGTTTTCCCTTGGCGGTGCAGCCCTTGGATGATCTCCCGCATTTGGTAACGCCCTAGGGGGTCTAACCCCGACATGGGTTCATCCAAAAATACCAGTTCAGGGTCATTGATCAGGGCTTGGGCAATGCCAATTCTCTGTACCATCCCCTTGGAATATTCCTTGATTTTTTTCTGGCGGGCGTTGGCCTGGGATAAACCTACGAGGTCAAGTAATTCCACAATCCGTTTCTGTTTTTCTGGTACTCCTAGCAGTGACCCCATGAATTCCAGCAATTCCCACCCTGTTAGGTAGTCGTAGTAGTAGGCATTTTCAGGCAGGTAACCAATCCGCTGTCGCACACTGCGATCGCCTAACGGTTGCCCTAGTACAGTACCACTGCCTGCGGTGGGACGAATGATGCCCAGCAGTATCTTTAGGAGCGTAGTTTTCCCCGCCCCATTGGGTCCCAGCAAACCAAAAGTTACACCTAGGGGTACTTCCAGGGAACATTCCTGGAGAGAAGTGACCTTTTGATTTAGCCAGAAGCCCTTGCGGTAGGTCTTAGTGAGACGGTGGACGCTGATGGCGGTCTCCATAGCCATTGTTGTTGTCCTCGCCACGGGCGTAGTCATCATGGAAACGCACAATGTCGTCCTCGCCTAAGTATTCCCCATTTTGGACTTCTATGATCACTAACGGGATGACCCCAGGGTTAGCCAGCCGATGGGGGGTGCATTGGGGAACATAGGTGGACTGATTGCTACAGAGCATAATCTCTTGATCGCCACAGGTGACCTTTGCCGTGCCCGAAACTACAATCCAGTGCTCGCTGCGGTGATGGTGCATCTGTAAACTCAAGCGATGTCCGGGTTTGACTTCAATCCGTTTGATCTTGTACCCCTTGCCTTCTTCTAGGACGGTAAAGGAACCCCAGGGTCTAATGGTGGTGGCGCTGACATTGTTGGTGGATTCAGGCAGCAGGTTCATGGGGCGATTCTCCTGTAAATGCACTTATGATAACGACCGGTATCAATTGCGTCAAATCTTTCTTTTATTTTAGCCAGGGGGTGTAGAATAAGCCCTAAGTCAGATTCAGTAGCTATGCAGAAGCAAAGAGTAATTGCTGTGCTAGGAGTGATAGCTGCCCTAGCCTTATTAATTGGGTTTAGTCTGTGGGGACGGGTTTTAGCCCTGCGTCCTGCCCCTGTTTTGGTGGGGCAAAAGAGTCAGCCCTTAGCCACGAAGTTTATTTCTAAGCAGGCTCCCCTAGTGGCTTCCCTACTGGTGAACCCCGATCGGTTGGGTCTGGCAGCCCGGCTGTTTACAGCTCCCTCCCACAGGCGGCAATTGCGACAGGAATGGCAGGCATGGCACTCCCTGATTCAGCAAAATTGGTTGGTGGACTACGATCGTTATATCAGTGCCTGGGCAGGGGATGAACTGACGTTAGCGGTGACGACGGCTGACCTCGATCGGGATGGCAGTAATGGTTTACAGCCTGGTTACCTGATTGCTGTGGCAATAGCCCAGCCCCAACGGGCGCGGCGGGATTTGGAACGGTTTTGGCAAAATTTGGCAGCCCAAGGGGCAAACCTCCTATTTGAGCAGCATGAGGGTATTCCCATTATCACTACTGATACTACGCCCAGTGTGGCAGGGGCGACTTTGGGTAACTATGCCATTTTTGCTAATGATGTGCGGGTAATTCGCAATGCTATCAATGACTTGCAGGTATCGGACTTGTCTTTGGCTAATTCTTCCCGCTATCGCACTATCCTGGCTAATCTCAAGGAAAAGCGGATAGGGTTTGCTTTCATCAATTTGACCGAATTGGGGGATTGGGGAACAACCGCAGGTTTTCTCGGTACGCCTGTCCAGGTACTACCTGCTGCTAGTGTGGGTGTGGGCTTGAGGGTGAAAAATGGTCAAGTGGAAGGAGAAGTCCTGCTGGTTGGCGATCGTCCCTGGACTGAGTCTGCTTCCTCCCCCACTGCTGCCAATGGGTTAGTTAAACTACTGCCGCCCCACACTACTGTTTTAGCAGGACATGACCTCCAGACTACCTGGCAGAATCTGCGGGCAAGTTTGACTCCCTATCCTGGTTTACAACAACTGGTGCAAAAATTGGTGGATGACCTGGGGCAGGCGATCGGCTTTAACTTGGAAACCGACATCTTTACCTGGGTCAGGGGAGACTATGCCCTTGCGATTGGGGCAGACTCCAATTGGCTTTTCCTTGCTGCTAAAACCCCAGATGTCAACACTAGTGCTGCCCTGGAAAACCTAGACAAAGACGCGCAACAGCGCCTCACCGTCGGCAAAATTAATCTCAAAAACCACGAACTGACCGTCTGGACGGATTTGCAAGCTAGTGACCCCACTATCGTCAAAGGACGTGTCCACGCTGTACATAGTAGTACCGATCGGGTGGTGGGTTTTGCTAGTTCTGTCCCTGTCTTGATTGCTGCCCTAGATGGCTCTACTACCCCTGCTCCTCTACCCAAACAGGACTTTGCCCATTTCGATCGGGCGGTAGCACTACCCGCCTTCACTGACCTACTGCAGGAGACCATGCCCACCTTACCCAACTTGGTTAGCCCCCTCCTGCATCATTTACAATCAGTAACGATCGCTCGTTTACCCAGTTCTACCAACACGGTGCTAAGGGGGCAAATCTTCCTACAACTGCAATGAAAAGCCAGGCTTGGCTCAGGAGTGCTCTCAAGTTTCGGGGTTCTGTCATTCCGGCTGTGCTGCCCAGGGTGATTGCCTGTGGTATATTGGGCGAGGGTGTTTTCCTCCTGGAGCAGGCAACGGGGCGGGATTTATCTCCTGAAATTTTGAGCAGTGTGGGCTTTGTTCTGAATCTGGTTCTCAGTCTGCTCCTGGTTTTTCGCACTAACACTGCCTACGAACGGTTTTGGGAAGGGCGCAAGGCTTGGGGCACGTTGGTCAACACTACCCGTAATATTGCCCGCACTATCTGGATCGCTGTGCAGGAGACTTCCCACCAGGATAGATTGGACAAAATTGCCGCTCTGAAGTTGCTAGTTGCCTATGTTGTATGCATCAAACTACATTTACGCCATAGCTCCCTTGACCCAGAAGTGCGTCCTTTCCTCACGCCCGAGCAGTTTGCCGAATTACAAAGAATGAATAATCCTCCCTTAAAAGTTGCTTTTTGGTTGGGAGATTATGCCCACAGGCAACACCAAAAAGGTTGTTTACACGTCTATCTCCTCAATTTAATTCACCAACAGATCAATGCTTTGGTAGATGCCCTAGGCATTTGTGAGCGCATCCAAAAAACCCCTATCCCTGCTGCTTATAGTATTCATTTGAAGCAGATTTTATTGATTTACTGTGTCTTTTTGCCCTTCCAAATTGTCGATGCCTTTGGCTGGATTACAGGCTTGGCTACGATCATGGTCACTTTTGTTTTGCTGGGCATCGAAGAGATTGCCGAAGAAATTGAAGACCCCTTTGGCTCCGACCCTAACGACCTCCCCCTTGACCAAATTTGCCATAACATCAATCGCAATATCGAAGACCTCATTTCCCTCTCTCCTTCTACTAGGGTGGAATTATGTTGAGGACTTTGGTTTGGGGCTGGCTGTGGCTATCGATGTCAATTCTCAGAGTGCAGTACTACGATGGAGCCAACATCATCCTGACGCAGCAGGGAATAAAAACCAAAATTCATCTTGCTTGTATTAAAGCACCAGATGTTACCCAACCTGCAGGACAGCGCTCCCGTACAGCCCTTAAACAAATGCTAGACGGACAGCCTTTTCAATATCGCGTCATTGCCAAAGACCGCTATGGTAGATTGCTAGCTGAGGTTAGGGTGGGACAGTTGAATGTCAATCGCCAAATGGTCCTAGAAGGTCATGCTACTTACTACAATCCCTACAGTACTGACTGTGAAGGATTTGCGGCGGCGGAAGCCCTTGCCCGATCGCAACACAAAGGTATATGGTCGTCGCAATGATGACAGGGGGTTATTTATAGAGCCTGCCTCGCTCTGGGAAAGTAAATAAGAGATAAGAACTAAAAAAGATGAGGAACACAACCAGCATGGCAATGCCAAAGGCCCTGAGGTTAGGGATAGGGATGGAGTAAAACACCAGTTGTTTGAACAACAGGGGCACTTCCAGGACTAGTCTGCAGGTATCGGTAAATTCCGTTGGGGGGAGAAAGGCACAGGGCAGAAACAATAAACCCATAACTGTACCTGCCGCAAAATAGGCGGTGATTCCCCACCGCCACGCCAGGAATGCACTCCGTAATGGCCCCCGCTGTTTCTGTAATTCTGCATTGAGGTCACGCCACCACCACAGGGAAACAGGAATTAAAATGCGTGCCACCCAGCCTACCAAAAAGGCGATCGGTAAACTGCCAATCAACAGAAAAATTGTAATGCCCAGCAGACTGCTGACCCGCCAATAGGTAACCAGCATATTGTAAATGACTCTGTTCCTACTCAGAGCTGCCCCCACCAATAGTACCAATGGAGCAAGCACTGCTACCACGATCGATAACCGAAAATCTAGCCACACTAATTCGCGCACCGTTACCCCCTAGTCCCCCAGAAATTCCAAACCTGTGGCAGTGGGAGTCAGTCCCTTGGCTGCTAGCCATTCCCTATTGAACAGCCGACTTTGGTACCGTCCCCCCCCATCGCACAGAATGGTCACGATTGTTTTATTGCGTCCCAGGATTCTCGCTAACCGCACCGCTCCCACCACATTCAGTGCCGCGGAACTGCCGACAAATAGTCCTTCCCGTTTGAGTAAATAATGTGCCATCTCTACCACCTCCTGGTCTGTGCCCTGCATTGCCCCGTCTAGCTTACTGCGGCGGAAATTAGCAGTTTCCCGATTAATACCGATGCCCTCTGTAATCGAATTTCCCTCTGCTTTGAACTGTCCCGTGGTCACAAAACTATAGAGACCAGAGCCAGGGGGGTCAATCAAGTAAGTGGCAATTTGACTGTTCTTTTCTTTGAGATATTGGCTGACACCCCCGATCGTGCCCCCTGTGCCTGCCGACATGATAATGCCATCAACTTCCCCATTGGTCTGCTGCCAGATTTCTGCACCGGTGGTGTAGTAGTGGGCATCGGCATTGGCAGTATTCTCAAACTGATTTGCCCAGAAGGCATTTTCTAGTTCCTCTGCCCGCTGGCGCGCTACATGGTAGTAATTCTGGGGATTGGCGAAGGGTACGGGGGGAACTAGCTCCACTTCTGCCCCCAGGGTGCGCAATAATTCAATCTTTTCGGGGGACTGGTTGCTAGGCATAACAATTACTGTGCGATACCCCCGCGCATTGCCTACCAGGGTTAGACCAATGCCTGTATTGCCCGCTGTGCCTTCTACGATCGTGCCCCCTGGTTTAAGGATACCCTGCTTTTCCGCTGCCAACACCATAAACAGAGCTGCCCTGTCCTTGACGCTGCCCCCAGGGTTGAGAAATTCTGCTTTGCCCAAAATCCGACAGCCCGTAGCCTGGGAAAGGGTAGGCATTTCGATCAGGGGAGTATTGCCGATCGTGCCGCAGAAGCCATCACATATCATTCTCTACCGTTTCACTGTAACCGCAATTTCAGTGTAGAGCCTCCCTGCCGTTTCTGACGAGCTTCCCCAGGAAAATTCCGCCAGGTTTGTTGGTAGCTAGCATCATCTAGTCCCTTGCTGCCCTGGAGATTATGCTCTTGGATCAAACTGTTGAGGAAGGCAATCCGATCGGGAACGGGGGGATGGGTACTTAAAAAATTAAGGTCAACTAGACCAGTCGCTGCACTGCCTAACTTTTCCATAAATTTGGGCATGGCTTGGGGAGCGTAGCCCGCTCTTGCTAGGTTGAAGAGACCACGGCGATCGGCATCAAATTCATCCTCTCGGCTGCGGGGCAAGGTAACGCCAATGGCTGTCCCTAGACGCACTAACTCGTTGCGGTCGGCTCCCACCAGAGTGAGAATTCCCTCGGCAATAGCTGCCTGCTTCAGCTGTTCCAAACTATGTCGGCCGGCAATGTGTCCAATTTCATGGGCAATTACTGCTGCCAGTTGGGCGCGGTTGTCAGCGGCAGCGATCGTACCCGTATTAACATAGACATAACCCCCTAGGGTAGCAAAGGCGTTAATTTCTGGGTCTTCTACTACCTGGAACGTATAGGGAATTTGGGGACGATCGGAATGGGGGACTAACTCTGCACCGATGGTTTTTACTAGTTCATTAGCCTGGGCATTGCTGCTGATTTTCACCTGGCGACGAATCCGTTGGTCAATCTGCCCCCCTAGAGCTACCTCCTCCTGTTCTGAGATGTTAGATATTTGGATAATTTGTACCCCCCGCAATAGAAAATCTAACCAGCTAAATGCCTGGGCTGTCTGAGTAGAAACACTCAGAGAAAGTAAAAAGATTGCCGTGAAAGTGATAGCTACTTTTAGCCACCGCCTAGTCATAGTTGCCCCCAAATGTTTGTCTCCTTGACCATAATAAGTATTACTATGTTCCCCATAAACCTCCTGGTGTAGTCCTATGGTTACTTCTGAAATCACGCAAATTTCCCCTAGTTACGCCCTGCCTGTTATTATTGCTGGCATAGCCATTCCTCTATGGTTTGTTTTACCTTGGCTAAGTGGATTGCTGGCTTTGTTTGGTGTGTTTTTGCTGTTCCAAGCTGCTACTCTACGCTTAGTATTTACTAGCAGTGCTTTAGATATTTATCGCGGTGACAAAATAATTAGACACTTTCCCTACCAAGACTGGCGAGCATGGCGGATTTTCTATCCCTCTGTCCCTATTTTGTTTTATTTCCGTGAGGTGAAGAGTATTCATTTTTTACCAATGTTGTTTGATGTCCATGAACTCAGTGCCTGCCTGCACCGTCATTGCCCGCAGGATCAGTTAAAATAACCAACGTAAACAGATAAAAAGGGTCATGCGTGTTTTTTATCTTGCTTGTCTGCTGTTATTAGTCTGCTCCTCCTCTCTGTCAGCTAATCCCCAAGTGACTCAATGGATGAGACGGGGTAGAAGCCAGTGGCTACAGGGAAATGTAGAAGCAGCGATCGAGTCCTATCAACAAGCAGCACGCCTTGACCCCCGCAATCCCCAAATTCTCAATAGTATTGGTTTTCTCCTCAGTCAACGTCAGCGCTATGGGGAAGCCATTGCTGTTTTGCAGCAGTCTGCCCGTCTTGACCCCAACAATATTGCTACTTTCTTAGCCCTCGGCTTTGCTCTAGGACAGAATCGTCAACTGGACGAAGCGGGTGATGCCTACCGCCATGTTTTAAGTTTGGATAACAAAAATATCGATGCTTTCAAGGGGCTAGGGTTTGTCCTCTCCCAGCAGGGGGATTGGGTGGGGGCGGAACAGATGTATCGTCAGGTCATTCGTCTTTCTCCCCGTGATGTCAAAGCCTATCTCAGCCTGGGCTATGCCCTGCAGCAGCAAGGGAACTTTCAGGAAGCAATAAAGGTCTACCAAACTGCCGATCGGGTTTCTCCCCTCAACCCCGACCTGTGGGTGGCTCTGGGGGACGTTGCTCTGCGGCAAAATCAAATCCGTCAAGCCCAGGAAAAATACCAGCGAGCACTGGAACTCAACCCCCGTCATGGCGGCGCTAATCTGGCAATGGCGAAACTTTGGGAAGTCCAAGGAGATTTAGAGAGGGCTATTTCTGCCTACACGATCGCCAGTCGCTATAGCAATAATCGGGAAATTTATCGCAAAATTGCTAATCTCCAATTGCAAAGAAACTTCACAGCGGCAGCGATCGTTGCCTATCGTCAGTTACTGGAGCGTTTTCCCGATGATGCCCCCACTTACCTGGAGTTAGGGAGAATTTTTGTCCAACAAAAGCGCCGCAGCGAAGCCCGCCAAATGTTAGAAAGAGCTGCTGCTTTTTACAGCAATGATCCCTCTACCATGGCTACAGTTCGCTCTCTCCTAGAACAGATACAGGAGTAGAGAACATAACTAATGCTGATGGTTGTCAGTGACAGACAGATTGTCGAGTATGCGATCGTAGAGTTCTTCTACTGCTCGTCCTAGCTGAGTGTTTTTCAAACCGACTTTTTCTAGGAGAACACCTGCTTGTTCTAGGGCACGGAGGGATTTGCCCCGAAACTGATAAGGAGTTGGCAATTTGGCTGCTATTGTGTACAGACCCGCAGCATTGAGGAGGACTAGGGCTTGACAGGAATACATTTGCCGTTGTTCATACTCGATTGCCACATTTAACAAAATGTCTTCTATTTCTTCTACTGTGTCCTCATGCAACCCAATTAACCCTGCATTGATTTGGGCAATACCTACCCTAGCCTTGATGTAGCTAGCCTGTTGTTGTGTCCGCCAATCCTGTAACTGCCCCACTAGAGGTGCAATGTACTCCCACAGGGAGGTTGCCGATTTAGCATCTCCCATCTGACAGAAAACTTCTATCTGTAAAAGGGCTAGCACAACACTTTCTAGTAGATCGATGGCTGGGTCAATCAGTTCTTGGCAGTCGGTGATGAGGTTTGAGGCTACTTCTAATTCCTGTCGCTGCAATTCTATCTTCACTAGCAAAACTAGACCATAAAACCGCAAAAGATGGTCCTCTGTTTGCAAAGCAATCTCGATCGCTGTCTGGGCTGCTTCCTCTCCCTGGTCAAAGTCCTGGGCAAACAAATACATCTCCCCCCGATGCAGATAACTAAAACCTAAGTAGAAAGAGGCGGGACTGAGGAGAGTGATAGCCCGATCGAATAGGGGTTTAGCTTTGTCAAACTGGTGGGTAATGGCATAGCATTGGGCGAGGGCATCCACAAGGAGTCCCTGTAGTTCCAGGTCATCAATCGTGCTCACCTCAGGTGTTAATACATCGATGGCAGCAGCAAAGTCTCCCTGGGACATGCGCAGACGGGCTTGGGCAAGGCGTAAATAGGGGTCATTGGGGTCAGCTACAGACAGGGTTTGGGCAATTAGTCCACCATCGCTTTTGCCACTTTCTAACAGTTCCCATGCCAAAGTAAGAGTGCTTGCCAACCACAGTTCCCGATCGTGACAAACTGCCGCCTTTTGCATTTGTTTACTGTAGTAGTCGATAGCACTGGCACGGTCTTGTTGCCGCAGCAGCCGCCCTTCTTCTAACATCAGTGCTGCATTCATTCACTGTTCTCCCTTTGTCTGTCTGTATTTTAGAGCTTAGATTGTAAAACCTGTGCTAAAGTTTCATAATCCCTGGGTTCGTTGTACACCTGGGCAGAAATTCTGATGTAGAGTCGGTTTTCCCAGGCAATGACGGGAACCTCGATGCGATGGGACTGCCACAACCAATCATGTAGTTCTTGGGGGGAGTAGGATTGCCAGCGATCGGGTAGAGGCAGGGTGAGCATAAAAATCTCAGGACGGCTGGTCATGGTGGTACCTAGTGCGGCTGCCAAGATATTGCCCCCTTGGTAAATTAAATCGCGATTGTAGTTACGGCTGTGGCTGAGACCAAGAGACTGTAAAAAACCGATCGCTTCTGGCAGTGCCAACCAACTACTAAAATCTCTGGTACCCATCCAGTTAAATTCCTGCTGGTAGCCTTTTTGGTAACCATGGGAGATGGTGAGGGGATGGGTAAATTCTTGCCACTGGGGTTGGGTGGAAATAAAGGCACAACCTTTGGCGCTGCAGAGCCATTTGTGACAGTTCCCTACGTACCAATCTGCTCCCAATTGCTGTAAATTCAAATCCACCATGCCTGGCGCATGGGCTCCATCGACTAAAACAGGTACTCCCTGACTGTGGGCATGGGCAATGATAGCAGCGATAGGGAAAACCAAGGCCGTTGGTGAAGTGATGTGGTCGATGACAATTAGTTTTAAGTCGGCAGTAATCCAGGGCAGCAAGACGGACAAAATATCCTGACAGGGAAAAGGAACAGGAGCAAAAATAATTTCCACCCCATATCGATCGCTGATAAACTGCAGTGCCTGCCTAACTGCACCATAGACGTGATTAGTGGTAAGGACTTTATCCCCCGGCTGCCAGCACAACGAGCGCAAGACTGTATTGATCCCTGTGGTGGCATTGTCCACAAATACCAAGTTATGGGGGTCATCCTGGATAAACTCCGCCAGGGCAAGGCGGGAACGATCGAGGTGGGGTAGTAGTTCCTTGACTAAAAATGCCACTGGTTGCCCCTCAATTTCCCGCTGCCAGTGGGACTGTGCCTGCAAGACAGGAATAGGGGTTGCCCCAAAGGAGCCATGATTAAGAAAAATACAATCTGGGGCTAATGCCCACAGGGAACGGACTCGTGCCCCAAACACCTATTCGTACACCCAGGCAGTCAGGGCCGGTTGCCAGTCAATTAGTTCCTCTTCCCTAAACCACAGACTGATTTCCCGCTGGGCTGTTTCGATCGCGTCTGAACCGTGGATGATGTTACGCCCGATATTAGCGCCAAAGTCCCCCCGAATTGTACCCGGTTCGGCCGTTAGGGGGTTAGTTGCACCAATGATTTTGCGGGCGGCTGCCACCACCCCCTCCCCACCCCAGACCATCGCTACGACTGGACCAGAGGTGATAAATTTGACCAGCCCAGGGAAAAAAGGACGGTCACGGTGGACACTGTAGTGTTCTTCTGCCAGCTCCTTGCTGACATTGACCATCTTTAGACCCAGCAGCACAAAACCTTTACTCTCAAAACGGCGGATAATTTCCCCCACTAACCCCCGCTGTACCCCGTCTGGCTTGATAGCAATAAACGTGCGTTCCATATCTTTTGTATAAATGACCACGCCCATTATAAAAGATGGGGTAACCAGCGATCGATGACTGCCTCTGTGCCGTACCAGGGTGGGCGTTTGGGGGAATGGCTAGCCCCAGGAATGACTATATTAGTTGCCCCCGCCAGATGGGCTGCTGCCACTGGGGTAATGCCGTCGCCGCTGCTGTTGCCGTCCCCGATTGTCAATTTGTAACTCTGGTAGGCAAGCCAACTGTCCTCCCCTTTGACTGCTTCTCCCGCCACACAAACATACCTGACCTCAGGATGAAATGCCCCTGGATAATTTTCATTCACAAAGCCCAGATTCCTCTTTGTCCAGGGTTCCAGACTGCAATGGGGTGTCCCCAAGGTGACTAAATGACTGACCCAGTGCTTAGCTGCCCACACCCGATCGTAGTAGGGCTTCTCCCCTAAATAAATCCTGGCAATCCACCCCCCTGCCGAATGCCCAATCAGGGTAACCTTGTCGGTTTGATAACGGTCTCGGACTTGTTGCACAGTTTGGTGTAGACGATCGAGGATGGGCACAACCGACCTGCCCCCCACTGTAGGTAACCATTCCCACCACTGCAGGGGAACAACCGTAGCTTTCACTCCCTGCCGGTTGAGGTAGTCCGCCATGGCAAAATAGTCGGCGCTGCCCGCTAGATAGCCAGGTAAAATTACCGCAACGTCGGACATGGGCGGCAGAAGGGGTATTGGGACTCATAGATGGGGCACTGCCCAAACAGTTGATAGCGATGGTCTCTGACCCAAGCATAACCAGAGGTGACTAGGGGCTTCACGCCAGGAATTTGATTATAAAGTTGTACTAGCAGAGGAAAACCAGGCAATAATTCCCCAATCCGCTCGATCGCTGCCATCCCTTGATACTTACGCCCAGTCTTCTCCTGCCAGCCTTCCAACAAAATCACTCCCTGGGCCATCTCCTCAGGATTTACCCCTAATTCTTGCAGTAGCTCCTCCTTTTGCATAGGTACATAGCGGAACAAACGACCCCGATCGATGGTTTCCATCAATTTGACAAAGGTAGTGCAAAGGTTACAATTACCGTCATAAATGACAATGTTAAATCCAGTCGTCATCATCCTCATCATAGGAAACTCTCGTGTCAGGTTTACGTCCAGGGCGGGTGCTGCGACGATTGCGGTTGGCAATGTTGCTAATTCCCTCCAGAATCCCTCCCAAGATGTTCTCATCTTCTTCGTCATCCAGGAATTTGTCCTCCTTTTCCCGATAGACTTCTTGGCTGATCCGATAGAGAGCTTCCTGTAGTTTTGCCTGTCCTACATCTAACAGATAGTCGTCCTCTTTATCGATCGCTTCCTGCAAATTCTTAATCAACTGCTCAACCTCTTTCCGCTGTTCGTAGCTTAAACGTACATTGAAATCCAGGGCAATTTCTTTCAGTTGTTGTTCCGCAGTGCTGATTAAGCGATCGGCTCTGTTGATTTTCTCAATCCGTTCACGGCGGGCCCGGTCTTGTTCAGCGAAGCGTTCAGCTTCTTCGATCATTCTCTGCACCTCTGCTTCATCGAGGGTGGAAGCCCCTTTGATTGTCACTCTCCTTTCTATGCCTGTGCGCCGATCGGTGGCAGATACGGATAAAATCCCGTCCGCATTGATGTCAAAGGTCACATCTACCTGCGCCATCCCCCTGGGTTGGGGTGACAGACCACTGAGCTTGAATCTGCCCAGGGACTTGTTATATTGAGCTAAATCCCGCTCCCCTTGCAGGATGTGAATTTCCACCGAGGTTTGATTGTCTTCTGCCGTCGTAAAAATATCCGATCGTCTCGTTGGTATTGTCGTGTTGCGGGGAATGATTTTCTTCATCACACCGCCGTAGGTTTCTACCCCCAGGGATAGAGGGATCACATCCAGCAGTAAAACATCCCGCACTTCTCCCGCCAGAATCGCTGCTTGGATGGCTGCCCCCACTGCCACTACCTCATCGGGATTGACGGATTGGTTGGGCTTTTTACCAATTAAATCTTCCACCACCGCTTGCACAGCGGGAATCCGTGTTGCTCCCCCCACCAATACTACCTCATCAATTTGCCGAGGACTCCACTGGGCATCCTTTAACACCCTTTCCACAGGTTCGTATAGACGATCGAGTAAATCTTGACAGAGGCGTTCAAATTGCGATCGTTTTAATGTCCGTTCCAGATGCAAAGGTCCGTCCGGGGTGGCTGTAATAAAGGGTAAGTTAATTTCCGTTGCCCCCAGGGTAGATAACTCAATCTTTGCCTTTTCTGCTGCTTCCGTCAGTCGTTGCAGGGCTTGTCTTTCTTTCAGTAAATCAATACCTTCCTGGGCTTTGAACTCTTCTGCCAGCCAGTTGACTATAGCTTTGTCAAAATCGTCTCCTCCCAATTGACTGTCCCCACTGGTAGCTTTGACTTCAAACAAACCATCCCCCACTTCCAACAGAGAGACATCAAACGTGCCTCCCCCTAGGTCAAAAACCAAAATCTTCTGTTGTCTTTTTTTGTCCAAACCGTAGGCCAGGGAAGCAGCCGTAGGTTCGTTGATGATGCGCTTAACCTCTAAACCCGCAATCCGCCCCGCATCCTTTGTTGCTTGTCGTTGGGAATCATTGAAGTAGGCGGGTACAGTAATCACTGCCCCTGTGATCTTCTCCCCCAAAAAACGCGTGGCATCCTCCACCAGTTTGCGCAACACCATTGCTGATATTTCCTCTGGGGCAAAATCCCGATCGAGGCGGGGACAACGAATTTTCACCATGTCGTTTTCGTCTCTGCGGATAGTGTAGGCAACTTTTTTCGCATCCTTGCTCAGTTCACTGTACCGCCTACCGATGAAGCGCTTGACAGAATAAAAGGTGTTCTCCGGATTTAGGACCGCCTGTCGTCTTGCCATTTGCCCGATCAGACGTTCCCCGTCTTTGGTAAAACTCACCACCGAAGGAGTAGTGCGGCTGCCTTCTGCATTGGGAATCACCAGGGGTTTACCCCCTTCCATCACGGCAATTACGGAATTAGTTGTCCCCAAGTCTATGCCTACTACTCTGCCCATTACGTTCCTTAACAGCACTCACTATTTATACTAACATCCTACAGTCTGCCTAGAGACAGTATGCCCACCAGGAGTGATCCTGCATAATAGATTAAGTTTAATAAAGCAGGCGTGATATGAAATTTTCCTGGCGTACTTTTGTCCTGTGGTTGTTACCAGTCGCGGTTATTGTATTTTTTCTGTGGCAAACCCTTTTAGCTCGTCCCCAGGTGGCTCTGCCCCCCATCAATGCGGCGAATACCCGAATTGCCTATGGTCGTTTTTTGGAGTATCTCGATCGTCATTTGGTGCGGCGGGTGGATATTTTCGATGGCGGCAGGACGGCGGTAGTGGCAGTAGCTGACCCCCAACTAGAGAACCGGGAATTGCGGGCGCGGGTGGATTTACCTCTGTATGCCCCTAGCCTACTGGAAAAGTTGAAGGCAAATGGTGTGGACTTGGCGGTCTATCCTCCCAGCAATAATGCCGCCGTGTGGAATTTTATTAGCAATTTATTCTTTCCCCTAGCGCTAGTGGGTGGATTGCTATTTTTGTTCCGCCGCTCCAATCAGCTCGGTGGTCCAGGACAAGCTATTGATTTTGCCAAGTCCAAGGCGCGCTTTTCCATGGATGCCCAAACGGGGGTGAAGTTTGATGATGTGGCAGGGATTGAGGAAGCCAAAGAGGAATTACAGGAAGTGGTGACTTTCCTCAAAAAGCCAGAGCGATTTACAGCGGTGGGGGCGAAGATTCCCAAGGGTGTGCTCCTCATCGGACCGCCGGGGACTGGTAAAACTCTGTTGGCAAAGGCGATCGCTGGGGAAGCTGGTGTACCTTTCTTCTCAGTGTCTGGCTCCGAATTTGTGGAGATGTTTGTGGGGGTAGGGGCTTCCCGCGTACGGGATTTGTTCCGCAAAGCTAAGGAAAATGCTCCCTGTATCATCTTTATCGATGAAATTGATGCCGTTGGTCGGCAGCGGGGAGCTGGTATTGGCGGTGGCAACGATGAGCGGGAACAGACCCTCAACCAGATTTTGACGGAGATGGACGGCTTTGAGGGAAATACGGGCGTAATTGTGATTGCGGCTACTAACCGTCCCGATGTCCTAGATGCGGCACTGTTGCGTCCTGGGCGTTTCGATCGGCAGATTGTGGTTGACCCACCGGACATCAAGGGCAGGTTACAGGTGCTCAAAGTCCATGCCAAGGGCAAGAAGTTGGCGGAAGAGGTATCTTTAGAGGCGATCGCAAGACGTACACCTGGATTTACGGGGGCTGATCTGTCTAACCTGTTGAATGAGGCAGCTATCCTTACCGCGCGGCGCCGGAAAGAGGCAATTACTATGGCAGAGATTGATGATGCCATCGATCGGGTGATAGCTGGTTTGGAGGGCAAGGCGCTCACGGATGGCAAAACGAAGCGATTAATTGCCTATCATGAAGTTGGGCACGCGATCGTTGGTACTTTGTTGCCTCACCATGACCCTGTCCAGAAGGTGACTTTGATTCCTAGGGGGCAAGCAGCGGGGTTGACTTGGTTTGCACCGCCTGAGGAACAGATGTTGATCTCCCGGGCACAGATTCTCGATCGGATTACCGCCGCCTTGGGTGGTAGAGCAGCGGAGGAGGTAGTCTTTGGCAAGGAGGAGATCACCACGGGGGCAGCTAATGACCTACGACAAGTAACTTCCATGGCACGGCAGATGGTCACCCGTTATGGTATGTCCGATGAGTTGGGTCCCATTTCCCTGGAGGGACAAAATACGGAAGTCTTCTTGGGGGCGGGGTTGATGATGCGCAGTGAATACTCCGATGCCATTGCTGCCAGAATCGATCGGGAAGTACGGGAAATAGTGGAAGAGTGCTATCAAAAGGCGCTGCAGATCATCCAAGACAATCGGGCAGTCATCGATCGGCTAGTGGACATCTTGATTGACCGGGAGACGATGAGCGGCGACGAATTCCGTCAGATTGTGGCAGAGTACACGGTTGTCCCCGATAAACCCCAGTACGTACCCCAGCTCTAACACACGATCGAGATAGCCGCCTTGGCTAGATACTTGCACGCCACCTCCTGGATTTCCTGGGGGGTGGTTATTTCTACTTGTTTAATGAATTGGAAATCGAAGTCGGGGGGCAATTGCAGGGTGTGATACCAGCTATGAATGTATGCCAGTTGGGCAGGGGTTTGTTTTGCCAGGGCATAGTGACCGAGCAGCTTACTTTTTGCCAGTTCCAGGGCTTCTGCTGTCAGCAGTTCTGTTTGCAGTCTTTGGCATTCTTGCCAGATTAATTCCTGTACTGTCGACACATAGTCAATTGCCGTTGTGCAGTGAATTAGCAAATGGGAACGATCGAATCTAGTGGGACAGTGGGTTGCCACATCGTAGACCAATCCCGCTTGTTCTCTTAGCACTTGAAACAGCCGGCTGGAAGAACCGTTGCCCAGGTGGGAATTGATAACCTTCATAGCAAAAAAGTCCCGATCGTAGCTAGCGGGGGCAGGAAAACCCATCATTACCCAAGCCTGGTCTCGATCGCTCTGCTGGTGGTTAACCGTGGCAACGAATTCCGCTGTTAGGTGCTCCCAATTAATCTCTTTTTTATTGTACCAAGCTCCAAAAGTACTTGTCACTAATTCGCCGATCTGTTTGGGGTCTCTGTTAGCAGTAATTGCTAGAACCATGGCAGAGGGGAGATAAAACCGATCGAAGTGTGCCTGCAGGTCTTGCGTCTGGGCTGCGCCAATAGTTTCGATCGTGCCCTCACTACTCAAGCCATAGGGATGACTGCCATAGAGTAGAGGTTGCAATTGACGATAGGCGCAGGAAAAGGGATTGTGGTCTTGGCTCTGGAGAGCATAGATGGACTCCTGTTTCACCTCTGCCAGGGCTGGGGCAGTGAACTGCACCTGGGGCAGGACTTTTGCCAAGAAACGTAATAACGCCGGTAAGTCTTCATCTAAACATTTAGCGCTGATAAGAAAGTAATCCGCTTCCGCTTCCACCGTTACTGCACTGCCAATCTCTTCTAAAAAATCCTGTTGCTCGTAAAATAAGCAATGGGCAATCAACTTACTGATGCCTGCTGTTTCTGCTGTCTCTAAACGCCTACCCCCAGGAAAAAAGCACTGTACCGTCGCAATTTTGGTAAAAGGTGATTCCCAGAAAAACGATCGGATGCCATTATCCAGTACCTGTAACCAAGGTGAATACATCTTGTGTTGCTGCTAGGTCTGCCACCGTCATTAAAGACAAACCCTGCTGGAAAATCTGCTCGATCGGTAACATTTCCCCTGTTGTTGTCATAAATTTATGGTCAGGCGTTGCCTTAATTACCGTGCCATCTGCCAAGGTATAGGCAAACACCATCTGTGTACCGCGGTCATGCCATTGCACGATCGGTTGTGTGTAGATAAATCCCTGGGGCGACAGAGAATAGACATGGCAATTCAGTTGCTCTGTCACAATGTGACCGATCGGTAGCCAGCCATACTCCTCCGTCAAGACCAAAGTATCATAGGTCAGACAATACTCAGCAAACATGACCATCTGATCAAACAATTCTTTGGCAATTTTGGAAGGAATACCATTTTTAGCTGCCCCGTCTAAAAACTTCTCCCGTTGCTTTTCCATCTCTTCTGGTTTCTTTTTCCCCATCGCTCGCCGCAGTAAATCCGCTTCCCCCAAAGAATAACCCGCCAAGTCCTGGGCAATCCGCATAATTTGTTCTTGATAGACAAGGATAGAATAGGTATCGCGCAAGATAGGTTCCAAACTTGCATGGGCATATTCTAGGGGTTCTCTGCCGTGTTTGCGATTGATGAACTTAGGAATGAGACCAGCATCCAAGGGACCAGGACGATAGAGCGCCAAAATGGAAGAAATATCTTCAATATTGGAGGGTTTCAAGTCTTTCACTATCTGTTTCATACCCGCTGATTCTAGCTGAAAGATGCCCTCCAGTTCTCCCCTTGCTAGTAACTTGTAAGTCTCTTCATTCTCTTTCGTAGGTTGGTCAGGTACTATTTGTGTTAAATCAAAGTCAGGTTTGCGTTTCTTGATGAGGTCGATCGTGTTTTGAATAATCGTTAAATTGCGCAGACCGAGAAAATCCATCTTCAACAATCCCAGAGATTCCAGGTCTTCCATGGGATACTGCGTCATGATCAGACCTTCATTGCTCAACTGCAGTGGTACCAGTTCATCCAGGGGCATCGGTGCAATCACTACTCCTGCTGCGTGCACACCCGTACTTTTGTTTACGCCTTCCAGGCGCATTGCCATATCAATCCACTGTCTCACTGTGTCATCTTTCTCATATCGCTCTTTGAATTCAGGCGCAGGAGTCTCATCACTGATCATTTCTTGTAGGGGAGCAGGTTTGCCACGGGAGACAGGAATCAATTTTGCCATCTTATCCGTATCACTGTAGGGAATATCCAACACCCTGCCCACATCTTTCACTACTGCCTTAGAAGTCAGACGGTTAAACGTAACAATTTGTGCCACTCTCTCTTGTCCATATTTCTCTATCACATAACGAATCAGCTGATCACGATGATCCATACAAAAGTCTGTATCAATATCAGGCATAGATTTACGTTCAGGATTGAGGAAACGTTCAAACAATAGACCATGATGAATCGGGTCAATATTAGTGATGCCTAGAGCATAAGCTACTAAAGAACCCGCAGCTGAACCCCGTCCTGGACCGACAGGAATCTTTTGTTCCCTGGCATAGCGAATATAGTCCCATACAACCAAGAAGTAATTAGAGAAACCTTTCTGTTGAATGACAGCTAATTCTCGCTGCAACCTCTGTTGGTAATCTTCTGGTATGTCTTGTTTTGTGGCAACCTGTAATTTTTGTTTCAATCCTTCCCATGCTTTGATTTCCAAGTAGCTATCAGGGGTATAGCCAGGGGGTACAGGAAAATCAGGGGCTTTGGGTTCTCCTAGTATTTGATAGTCCTTAATCTTGTTAGCTACTTCCAGGGTATTGTTGAGGGCTTCTTCCACTACTTCAGAGGGCAGGTGATCCCGAAATAGTCTTGCCATTTCTGCCCGTGATTTAACATATTCTGTACCCGAATAGCGCAGTCGTTTTTGCTCCCTAATGGACTTGCCAATTTGAATGCAGAGTAAGGCATCGTGAGCTTCTACGTCATAGCAACCAATAAAGTGAGCATCATTAGTGGCGATAATTTTAATGCCTAACTCCTGACTAATGCGGACAATTTCTACATTAACAATTCTATCCTCAGGATAGCCGTGGTCTTGAATTTCTAAATAGTAGTCATCCCCAAAAGTCTCCTTGTACCAGGCAGCCACCTCTCTTGCTATATCCAACCGATTCTGGAGAATTGCCTGGGGTACTTCCCCCGCTAAACAACCAGAAGTGACAATCAAACCCGATCGATACTTTGCTAGTAATTCTTTATTGATACAGGGACGGGCATAAATTCCTGTGCCTTGAAATCCCTGCAGATGGGAAATAGTAGTTAATTTAACCAGATTGCGATAACCTTCCGTATCTTTTGCTAGCACCACCTGGTGGTATTTCCTCACTTTGGGTCGCTTGACCGTTATATCCCCATTGATGACATACATCTCATTGCCGATAATTGGCTTTACACCCTTGGCTTTGCAGGTTTTGTACAACTCGATCGCGCCGTACATCACTCCGTGGTCAGTGAGCGCAATAGCAGGCATACCCAACTCCACAATCCTATCGATGAGCTGGGGAATTTGACTTGCTCCGTCCAGGAGACTATATTCACTGTGGTTGTGCAGAGGGACAAAAGACATAGTTACCAAATTATGCTAAAGGCAGCCTATAGAAAGCTATAATAGCTGAAAAATACTGAAATGTTTTGCATAGAGGTGCTGGGGAATTAAACTAACCTTACCAGAGTTAAGTTAAAAAGTGTCTGGATAGGTGATCCTAGCTAAGGGACTCGAAGAACACTGGTGTTTGATCGCCTGAAACAAATCCTTTTTAAGGAGTTGGTATATCAAAAGACAAAATGATTAATTGCTTGACCACCCCCTAAAATATTCTTAATATTGTGCAACTTCCCTAAACAACGGCTTAAACTGGGAAAACTCACTGGGGCAACCTTGATGGCAGGAGATCAGTTATGGCAGTTGACACTCTGATTAAGGCTGTTGGCGATAAGTGGAATGAAATACAAAACTATTTATTTGGTGATTTCAGTGGCTGTTCATTATCCCAGAAATCTGAATTGTCTGCGAGAGTGAGGACTTTGTGTGCAAACACAGCAGCTCTGGTGGCTCCTCAGCCTCTTCCATTCGCGGATATATGGATAATTACCTTGTATCTTGAATTAACCAGACAGAGGCATTTACACCTTCCGATAATAGCTCTAATGCGCTGAGATGCATAGGTAGTCAATTAGTATAGTTTTAATATATCTCAATTGCAGCAGACTGAGACCATTCTGGCATTCAGCTAGCAATTTATAGATCGCCTGTTGGAAGTGCTGTAATCGTTGAAACCCCAGCCGTTGTGTTGCCAGAGCTAGAGTTGTGTATAGTCTAAATTACTAGCGGTAAGGTGCTAGAGTCTGGAGAGATTGAGAGCAATTTGCCAGAAACTCTAACACAAGTAATATCTAAATCAAGGTTAGCAATCGTATGAGTGTCTCTAAACTATATCCACTTCTCACTGCTTCTACCCTGCTCGTAAAAGTGATAAACTCTATCAGAGGAGCACCAAATCACTGTAATCGGCAAGAAGGTCATCTTTGGTCAGACTGTCCTGCTCCGATGCTGGTGTCCAGAGAACTTCAACTGCCAACAAGTAGTCAAGGGGAATGGATAGGAAGGCATTAAGAGCAGCCTGGACTTGGGCACGAGTTTTTACCTTGGGGAAAAGAGGTTTGTCATGCTCTGTACCAACTAGTAGAGTGATAACAATAAATTCTGGTACGCCCTCATCACTATTATTCATGTAGTTATCTTTCAGTCGACGCTTTTTGCCCACACGGGAGTAGGTTTCTATACTGAATTTAATCCGTTCTCTGTCGGACAAAGCCTCAAATCCCCGCTCTGCTCTCTCTCTATCTGCCACCTCTGACTGACCCAGAGCATAAGCCCAGGCATCCGAATTGCGTTGCAAAACAATTACTACTTCCCTCAGGAATTCCCGTAATCCCTCTCTCGTGTCAAAGTCAGCCATATCCGATAGTTGACGAATTTCACGCTGTACCGATCGGGCAATGGCATAAATTGCTATTTGTAAAATACTGACTGTAACTGTATTGTTTCTGATTTCCCGTGGTAACAAACGTTCATCGCTATCGAGTGCCCTGGATTGTTTTTGTACAGCAAGCAAAGCCAGCAAACAGACTATCACTACTGCCGAAAAAATCCCGACAACTACAAAAGGGAAAGACTGATTGTAGCTACCACCACTGGGAGAATACTGATTGTAGATGCTACCACTGGGAGAATAAGTATGGGTTGGTTGTATCTGCTGTCTTTGGCAATTCGGTTGATCAGTAGTTTGATTAATGGCTGATTCCTCACATGCTGATTCTGTTGGTAATGGAGCAGTGGGAGTATAGGAGCGTTGATCACGGATACTTGATCCAGTCTGCTTCCTGTAGGAAGAAGTTGACCTATTTGACCTGTAACGATTTTCTGAGGAAGAACTCGATTGATTCGATCGTCTGGTCGTGGGTGCACTCGATCGTGCTCTGCTGCTAGAACGACCACCTCTAAAAGAACCACCCCTTGATCTCCCACCAGAGGAACGACTGAGAGCAGGGCTAGCCTGGAGTAAGAAAAAACTGAGGAGCAGGCTGAGGGATAAACTTTTATTCATAATTTTGGTCTTCCACCCCTGCTCCCCACTTTACCACAAATTAGCTGGCGTACATCCGATCGATGACATCTTTATACTTCTCCATCACTACATTGCGTTTGATTTTCAGAGTTTGGGTCATTGTCCCCTGTTCAATGGAGAAAGGTTCTGCCAACAAGTGAAAGACCACAATCCGATCGTCTGGTCGATAACCAGGTCGATTTTTCACCTCTCGGTTTAGTTCTGTACGGAATAAGTCAATGATCCTAGTGTCATTGCGCATATGCTCTATGAGTTCCTGGGGTTGGCGGTCAGCAGGGATGTAGCCATCTTGGGCTAAACGATCGAAGTTGGGCACAATCAATGCTCCCAAATGTTTTTGGTCTTGACCAACTAACATAATCTGATCGATGTACGGACTGCGCAAACAAGCATCTTCAATGGGTTGTGGTTCAATGTTTTCGCCGTTGGTTAAAACGATCGTGTCTTTTGCCCTACCAGTAATAACTAGGTCACCCTGGGGAGTCATCCAACCCAAATCCCCTGTGTTAAACCAGCCTTCTGCATCAATCACTTTCTGGGTTGCTTCAGGATTTTTGTAGTAACCCTGCATGACCTGGGGACCGCGAATGAGAATCAATCCTTGTTGATAGAAGGGCAAGTCCTTCTTTGTTTCGGGATCGACAATGCGGGTTTCTGTTTGGGGTAGGGGCTGACCATCAGCACCCCGTAGATTGCGGTGTTTTCGTCTGACATGGGTAATGGGAGAAGTTTCGGTCAAGCCGTAGCCTCCCAAAATCTCAATGCCAATCACTTCAAAGAAGTCTTCTAAATGGTCAGCGATCGAACCACCCCCACTGACAAAGAACCGCACTTCACCCCCCGTAGCTTCCCTAATTTTGCGATAGACTAGCCGATCGGCTAACAGATGCACCGGTAACAGAACAAAAGAAGTAATAGTAGCGAGAACCCGATCGATAACAGAGGGATTGAGATTACGTAAATTGAGACCATCTCTAGTGCGTTGGGCGTAGATGTATTTGTGGCTGACAGCTAAAAACCATTCGATCAGTCGGCGCTTCTTGTTCGTTTTGAGATTCTTCTGAATGCCCTCGTAGACAGATTCCCATAGGCGCGGTACAGCCACCATGTAGTGGGGTTTATGCTTTTTGATGTCTTCTTTGAAGGTGCGAATGCTGGTATAGATTTGGGTGCACCCCTGGGAAAGAATAAAATACTCGAATGTGCGCTCGTAGGAATGCCAGGTGGGCAGAATGCTTAATACCCGATAACCTGGCTGGGGATGGACAACATCTAAAGCAGCTGTAATTTCATAGAGAAAGTTGCCGTGGGTCAACATCACTCCCTTAGGATAACCACTCGTACCAGAGGTATAAATCAGAGTCGCCAGGCTAGAACGATCGGGTTGTTCATCCCCCAAATCTCCCTCTTTACCCATTTCAATCACTGTCTTGTAGTTCGAATATCCCTCTTCATCAGATAACAAAATGATGGGAGAGAGATGGTAATCATCTAGTTGCGGTTGCAGTTTGCGCAGGGTTTTTAGGTCTTCTACAATCAGAGCCACACTATCACTGTTTTGCAGAATGAATAACAACTCCTGTTTATCTGCCTGGGAACTACGGGTGACATCCACAGCCCCGATCGCTAAAACACCCTGGTCGGCAATAAACCACCGGGGAGAATTGTCAGCAAATAGAGCCACATGGGCACCGGCTTTAACCCCTAGCTGTCGTAAACCTGCCCCAAACCTCCTAATTTCTGCCACCATTTCCCTGTAGGTCATCTGTACAGGATAGGGCGGATGGTGGTTCACCAAGGCGGGGATATCAGGATAAACAGTAGCTACCTTTTGCAGAACTTGCCAGAGATTTTGGGCTTGGCTGTGATCGATCGGTCTTTTCATCTGCTTTTCTTAACTCGACATCTTTACTATGAATCAGTTTTTTTTCAGCATAGGTGATCTCTGTGCCACTTTCCCAATTGGTTGCTATGGGGTTTAACCACGGCAAGCTATGCAGGCAGGGGCTAGAACTCACAATTGCTAATGACCCACCGCACAGCATCTAGTATATCTTTGGCAATGTAGTCCGGTTGGACGGGGTGTTGGTACGTACCAGCTAAAACCTCTCTGCCGTAGCCTGTAGTCACCAAAACTCCCTTGCAGCCCGCGTTATGGGCCATGTCAATATCCGTGGCTTTATCACCAATGACCACCGATCGGGATAAGTCCAAGTTATGTGCCCAAGCAGCTGCTACGAGCATGCCTGTGTTGGGTTTGCGCCAGGTGGAATAGTAGGTCAATTCGGGGACGACTCCCCCTTCCTCAGGGCTGAGACTGGGGCAATAGTAGATGTGATTGAGAAAGGCCTCGGCTTCTTGGTAGAGTAATTCCTGCAATCGTTGATGCAGTGCCTCAATGTGGGAGAGGGGATAGTAACCCCTAGCTGCCCCCGACTGATTAGACACCAGACAACAGAATATCCCTCGATTGTTCAACATCTTGATTGCCTGGGCTGCCCCTGGTAGCAACACTAATTCATCAATATCCCTGATATAGCCCCTCTCTTCATTAATGACACCATCCCGATCGAGAAATACCGCTCCTCGACTGCGCTCATCAACTGCGTCTCTGCTGGACTTAGCAAACATTACTCACATCATGCTTCCTTTTGCTGCTTGAGTAAGGCTTCTAGCAAACGCTCCTGCCGTTCCTGCCCTGCCCTCAACAATTGTTGTGTTTCTAAAAGACTCTTTTGTGTGTCGGCTAGCTGGCGTTGAATTTCAAGAATATGGTTGAAGCGAGTATCCTGTTGACTGACGATATGCATGACACGGAGCAGGCTCTGTCCAATCAGGTTAGTGGTGTGGGCAAGTTGGGCGACAGCATCGGCAAGTTGCTTAAATTCAGGCGAGTCGGGCATAATCTTAGTCTTATGGTCACCAATCTTAAGGATAAACCATGTGGCAGGAAATTATTGACCATTTGAGTCGCCTATATGGGGAAAAGATGCCAACACCGCAGACGCGCTTAGTGGGGGGAGGGAGCATCAATCAGACTTACAAATTGCAACTGGGGGGCTATGTTTTTTTTGTGAAGTTGAATGCTGCCAGTAAGATGTCCATGTTGGAGGCAGAAGCAGAAGCCCTACAGGAAATTGCCCGTACCCAAAAAATTCGTGTACCTACCCCCATCGCTTGGGGCACTAGTCAGAATTATGCCTATTTGGTATTGGAGTGGATTGATCTACAGGGAGCAAAAGATTGGCGGGCCTTGGCGGAAAATTTGGCAGCCTTGCATCGCGTTCAGGCTAAACAATACGGTTGGCATCGATCGAATACTATTGGGGAGACTCCCCAAATCAATACTTGGACGGGTAACTGGGCGGATTTCTTTTGGCAACACCGTATTTTATATCAGCTGAAATTAGCCGATCGTAAAGGCTTTCGTTCCCCTGTCAGTTGGGATAAGTTACAGTCTCGGGTATATGAATTACTCGCTAATCATCGCACTTTTCCCTCTTTAGTGCATGGGGACTTGTGGGGAGGAAACTATGGCTTCGATCCAGATGGGGAGCCTGTGATTTTTGACCCTGCTGCCTACTACGGCGATCGGGAAGTGGATATTGCTATGACTGAGCTATTTGGTGGCTTTGCCCCTGAGTTTTATAACTACTATCAACAGGCATTTCCCCTAGAACCAGGCTACCAACAGCGCAAAACCCTCTACAATCTCTACCACATCTTAAATCACTTTAACTTGTTTGGTGGTAGCTATCAGTATCAAGCGCAGCAAATGATCAGTAGGATTTGTCAGTAGCCATGAAGGAACGGGGACTATTAAATTTTGTAGTTGTACGGCTAGGCCAAGGATTACTAGTAATTCTCTTAGTCTCATTTTTGAGCTTTTTACTCCTCTATGCTTCCCCTGGGGATTGCCTAGCTGATTTGCAGTTAAATCAAAGTTTATCTCCCGAATTTATTGCCGCCGAAAGGGCACGTAGGGGTCTCGATCGTCCTTTTGTCGAACAGTATGGACGATGGCTGTTTAACTTGGCACAGGGCAATTTGGGTCGTACTTGTAAAGATAATGCCCCTGTTTTTCAACTCATCCTCCAGCGAGCGGGTAACACACTGTTATTTTCCCTCAGTGCCCTTATTTCTACCTGGTTAATTGCTATTCCTGCGGGGATTTGGGCAGCCGTAAATCGGGATAATTTTATCGATCGGTTTATGCAGTTCATTAGCTATCTGTTACAGGGGTTTCCTGCCTTCATTATGGTTATTCTGCTGTTAATTTTTGCCCAGACTAGTGGCTTATTTCCTGTAGGCGGCTTACGTAGTTTAGACTATGATGACCTCAACTTCTTGGGCAAAGTAGTTGATATTGCTTACCATCTAGCCCTACCAGTAACTGCAGCTTTCCTAATAGGTTTTGCTGGGTTACAGAGATTAATGCGGGGGAATTTATTAGACGTGCTACAGGAAGACTATGTCCGCACTGCCCGTGCTAAGGGACTACCAGAAACTAAGGTAATTTATGTCCATGCCCTCCGCAATGCTGTCAACCCTTTAGTGACACTGCTGGGATTTCAGTTGGCAAGTTTACTCAGTGGTTCCTTCATCACAGAATTGTTATTTGGGTTACCGGGATTGGGACAATTACTCTATGAAGCGGTGCGGCAAAAAGATACCAACTTAGCCATGGCGGGATTTATGCTAGGAGCAGTTATGCTGGTGTTGGGCAACTTGATCGCCGATATTCTACTGAAATTAGTCGATCCGCGCATCAAATTAGACGATCGGGGTTAGCTATGATTGTTGATAGGTATTAGCTCTACCTCTAACACTGCAGTCTGGGGCAATTATCTATCAGCAAATCCCCCGCTAGCAAAACAATTAGCTATAATCAAGACGAGGGTTTACCTGTGCTAGGCTATCTGTATTCACCCCGTTCTGGTGTCGGCTATGTTGCGAATCATCACTAATCTCCCAGATGCAGAGGCAGAACTAAGGCGGATTGCTAACCGTCTTTTCGATGACCAGATGAGTAACCGGGAAGCTACTGTCAGTGAAATTGTGCAACGGGTACGCCGCCAAGGGGATAAGGCTCTCTTGGAATATACCGCTCAGTTTGATGGGGTAGAACTGACGCCTAGCCAGCTGCGGGTCACGGGGGCAGAAATCGATGCCGCCTATCAACAACTCAGCCCTGAACTAGCCCGTGCCCTCCATCTTGCCCACGATCGGATTGTCAAATTCCACCAGCAACGCGTTCCCCAGAGTTGGGTGACCTTTGAAGCAAAGAATGTGGTCCTCGGCAAAAAATATACACCTGTCGATCGGGCGGGTATTTACATTCCTGGGGGCAAAGCTACCTATCCCAGTACGGTGTTGATGAATGCGGTGCCGGCGGTGGTGGCGGGGGTCAAGGAAATCATTATGGTTACACCTCCGGGCAAGGGCAACACTATTTCTCCCACAATTCTGGCAGCGGCCCAAATTGCCGGTGTGCATCAAATCTATCGGGTGGGGGGAGCGCAAGCGATCGCGGCTCTAGCCTACGGGACAGAGACAATCCCCAAGGTGGATGTAATTACTGGTCCAGGCAATATCTACGTCACTTTGGCAAAGAAACAAGTCTATGGGGTAGTGGGCATTGACTCCCTGGCTGGCCCTTCTGAAGTGCTAATTATTGCCGATGAGACTGCTAATCCCCTGTTTGTCTGTGCCGATTTGCTTGCCCAGGCAGAACACGACACTATGGCTGCTGCTATTTTGTTGACCACTTCCCATCGTCTCGCCCAGCAGGTAGCGGACGAAGTCAGCCATCAGCTCAAATACCATTCCCGTCAGGAATTACTGGAAAAATCGATCGTCAACAATAGTGTAGCGATCGTAACTGATAGTCTGACAACGGCAGTGGAGCTGTCTAACCTATTTGCGCCAGAGCATCTAGAGTTAGCTGTAGCTGAGCCCTGGGAGTTAGTGCAGTCCATTCGCCATGCGGGGGCAATTTTTATAGGGCACTACACGCCAGAAGCAGTAGGGGATTATTTAGCTGGTCCCAATCACACTTTGCCTACTAGTGGAGCAGCACGCTATGCCTCGCCCTTGGGAGTAGAAACCTTTATGAAGCACTCCAGTTTGATTGAATTCAGTGAGGAGGCGCTGCGGGAGGTAGGGGAAGCGATCGCTGTGTTGGCAGAGGTAGAGGGGCTAACTTCCCATCGAGATTCTGTGCAGTGGCGCTTGCAGTAGCCTATACTATTCCTGGTTTAGACGCTTGGGTATGAATTATTACTTTCCTAGTGATCCCCCCTATCTCCTGTTTGTAGTGGCTTTGTTGGCAGCGCTGGCCTGTGGTCGTGCCTTTGAGGTGTCCTTGCGTCAGCGGGTAGATGCTTGGTCAGCCGGTAAAACTACCTTAGAAATTGATGGCTTGCCGATTCAAGTGCCCTATGGGGGGATGGCTGTTTCGATCGGTATGTTCCTGGCGGCGGGGCTAGAGATTTTTGGCTTTCCCCCTGGCTTGGCTTATCCTGTGGCTATTGCTCTGACGGTGGGTAGTGGCTGGTTTGTGTGGCGGCAGCTCACTAAAATGATGGTGGAGTTGGCAAAGGGCGGCTCCGCAGCCATGGACTTGGACATAGAAGGTTGATGGACAGTGTTAGACTGATTTGGATCACGCCAGAAGCAGAACGGGTGATCGCCTACTGTGCCAGAGTTTCTAACCCCAAAAATCAAGACAACCCCAATACCGCTAAGTTGTTGCACTACTGCGCCCGCCATAAACACTGGAGCATCTTTGAAATGGCTAGCATGTGCGTAGAAATCAACACCACCAGAGCGATCGCTACCCAAATTCTCCGTCATAAATCTTTCAGTTTTCAGCAATTTTCCCTGCGGTATGCAGCGCTCGGTGAGCTAGGTCGAACTGAAGCAGAAGAATTAACCGTCCCAGAGATTCGTCGCCAAGACCCCACTAATCGCCAGAACTCCATTGATGACCTCGACCAAGAACTAAAAGACTGGTGGCACCAAGAGGTAGTGGCACTTTACGATCGAGTGCAAGCCCTCTACAAAACGGCCCTAGAAAAAGGCATTGCCAAGGAGTGTGCTAGAGGCATTCTCCCGCTCTCCGCAATGACTCGGCTGTACATGGCAGGCACAGTCCGATCGTGGATACATTACTTACAAGTGCGGGCAAATCCAGCCAGTGGCACCCAGAAAGAACACTACGACCTTGCCTGTCAGATCAAAGCCATATTTAGGGAGCAAATGCCAGAAATTTATCGCGCCACCCTAGAGGATTTGGAGGTTTAGACTTATCATAGACAGCAATGAGGCATTGGAGGAGTTATGGTCAGTCAAATTCGGCGGGAGGAAGCCTACGAAAAACTGGGGAACATCGACCAAATTCGTGATATTATTTTTGGCGCGCAGCTGCGGGAATATAACAATCGCTTTGAAAAGTTGGAGAGTGACCTAGCCAACGTCCATCAAGAATTGCGCGATCGGATTCACGAACTAAAAATGTCCTTTACCACGGAATTGAGGGTAGCAGTGGAAGCCCTAGAAAAGAAAATCCGCACTCTGCAAACCACCGCCGAATCAGAACGCAATGACCTACGGCAACAAATCGATCGGTTAAATCGCAAGACTACTGCTAGTGTGGACAAGCTCACAGAAGACCTAGAGCAAGCCACCGCTACCCTCAGGGAAGAAATCGTGGAGACCCGCGACAAATTGCAGGAAGAGTCCCGATCGTTGCGTTTGTATATCCAGGAGGAATTGGAGCGCCGCCTGTCTGCCCTCAGTGGGAGCAAAGTCTCCAAGGATGACATGGCAGAAATTTTATTTGAATTGGGTATGCGCCTCAAGGGAACAGAATTTGTGCCTGAATTGGAAGAAGCCTCGGATTTAATCCTAGTCGATCGACTCAACAGCGAAACTGGTGAAATCAAAGAAGGATGATGGGACGCATCTTTGTCATAGCCTGTCTGTTCCTCTGCCTGGTTGAACAAACAGTCCTGGCTGCTACTCCTGCTGAAATTGCCCGCCTAGAAGCCATCAAAGACCAGATGGCCAAGGTACGTTTCTGTACCAATGACAGTTGTTTCTTTCGTCGCCTCACCCTGAGGATAGATTCCCCCACCCAAGCCACGATTGCGGCGGAAATCGATCGTCCCGCTGGTGTCAATGTCAATGATACGGCTGACTATCACTTCACGCTCATTAATGGCAAATGGCATCTCACCAGTGGCGAAGAATATACTGATGTAGCGGACTACGCCTACAAGGGGAGCAATTACGAAATCTACAGCGTCCACTCCAGCCGCATCCTTAGTGGTGACCTCAATACCCTTAGTCCCACCAGTGCCCTCAAGTCGGGTTACCTCGCCATCTACAACAAAGTCCTGCACAAGGGACAGGAACGACTCTAGCAGACATTGAGCTTGCCGAAATGAACGTCACGATTCTGGGGGGCGGGGCATGGGGGTCTACCCTCGCAGAACTATGCCAAAGACAACAACACCAGGTAAAGGTCTGGACCCGATCGGATGACTTGGCTAGGGCTTTAGCAGGGGCAGATTTGATAATAGTTGCTCTCTCCATGAAAGGAGTCCCTGAAGTAGCAGACAAAGTAAGAACGATCGGTCTCCCTCCCCATACTATCCTCCTCAGTGGCACAAAGGGACTGGAACTGACTACAGGACGCACTCCCAGTCAGATTTGGCAGACCTGTTTACCTACAACACCGATCGTTGTGCTTTCCGGCCCCAATTTAGCTACAGAAATTCGCCAGGGGTTACCCGCTGCTTCCGTAGTTGCCAGCCAGGATATAACAGTAGCTCAGACTGTTCAAAAAGCCCTCTCCAGTCGTAACTTTCGCCTCTACACTAATCCCGACCCCTTGGGAGTGGAATTGGGTGGCACCCTGAAAAACGTCATAGCGATCGCTGTGGGGGTTTGCGATGGATTGAAGTTGGGAGCTAATGCCAAAGCTGCCCTTATTACCAGAGCCTTGCCCGAAATCATCAGAATTGGAGTCGACTATGGTGCAAAACCTGAGACTTTTTGGGGACTGTCAGGATTGGGGGACTTACTAGCCACCTGCAATAGTGCTTTGAGCCGCAATTATCGCGTGGGGCTGGGTTTGGCGCATGGGCAGCAGTTAGGAGATATTCTTTCGCACTTGGAAGGAACAGCAGAAGGAATCTACACCGCTCAAGTAATTGCTCAGAAGAGCCATATCTACGCCCCCATTTGCAAGACAGTACATCGCCTATTAGAAGCAAAGATTACCCCCTGTCAAGCAGTTGAAGAACTATTGAATAGAGATTTACGATCGGAGTTTATGCACTGAGAATTTAGTTGCGTAATTCCCTCCTCACGTAGCACAAACTACCACGGTTTCCCGACTCAATTAATCCCTGCCACAACATGTAGTCAGAAACCAAAAGCTGGTCAATTAGCCTCCGATCGAGCTCAGAGTAAAACTCTGCATAGACCACCTTAGGTGTAAAACCACTAGACAAGATGTTCTTTAGTACTTCAACACAACCTTCCCTATCAATCCTAAGTACATCTATATTCTCCAGTCCCTGCTCACGAAGAAACTTATCAGCCCGCTTAAAGTTAGAATCAGGTGCTTGATCTACGGAAACCACATTCCCCTGCACAATCTCAGCTGAGTAAAGCTCCAAGGGGAAAGTATAACAGTTCTCTAATTTTCTAGCGTTTTCTTGCAGTAGGAGAAAAGCAGCTAGATCAGGTTCGAAGCTGTATATTTTGGCTGTGGGATAGTTAGCTCTGAAAAATGCACTTGCTAAGCCAATCTTAGCACCAATATCAACAATTGTATTGACATCCCCAACAAAGTCTAGAATTGGGTAACGTGCTTTGTTGAAGATTTGATCAATTAGGGCAAGACTAGCTTCATCACGAAGGTAAGTGATAAGGTTACTTTGCTGATTCTTGTACTGGATGGGCAACAGGCATATTCTGCTTAAACAATCTAGATCAGAATAAATCGTCTGGCTATCAGCTGCCACGTTAATTCTAAACCTCGACCTTACACCCTGGAAAGGAGTTTTGAAAATGTAGATATCCCATAAAACGCTACTTAAATCCTGATCTTCTATCCAATCAATTTGAGACGATATACCAAGTTCTTCCAGAGCTTGTTTTTTGGATAAGTCTAGTTTGTGTATGTGAATACTTGCTCTGCACAGGTCAACCAAGTCTACTGCAAATATGAGTGGACAGTCATGACCAACTAGTACAGTGATGCTGTCCTCTAACTTATGCAGCTCTTGAACTTGCTCATAAACTGTAACTCTAATCTCAAGCAAATCATAATGTTGTCTACTAACTAATAGCCTTGAGTCATGATTATTTAAAAATGGGCTAGATACACTTGAATTAAAAATAAGACTATACAACTCATTTATCCTGTAGTTTGGGTGTAAATAACTAAAAAACTTTGTGTATGCATTCCTTGCCATAGCAATAGCTTCATAGGGGTGGTTTAGGTAGTATCTAATTTTTTCTACTAGTTCACTAACTGAAGAGTAGACATCACAATCCTCTTTTGGCTTAAGTAAGTATTCAAACCCCGACTGTGGAGATAGCTTATCTGTTAATAGAAAACCGCCGGCTGAAACAATCTCCAGATTTCGCAAGGCAAGGTCACCATTCAGGCTGCAATGAACAGAGGCTAGATATTTAGAGTATTTTTCAGCAGATTCAAGCCTATTGAGTGAACCAATTTCAATTGGAAGTGACTCTTTAGATATATAGTTCATAACCCTATGTCGATAGGGATGAAATCTAGGGTGACCGCATACGAAAGCTATCTTATCCATCCTTGTTTCTACAAACTCATGGCTAACAGTAGTCATTGTGATGAGTGGTAACCAGAAAACGTTGTCGAATCCACAAGCATAAAACCAGTGAATATGTTGCCTGCAGTAGGGGAATACCAGATAATCATACCTTTCCAAACTAAGATAGGTCAAAAGTTGCCTTATTGGACCAAGATATCCATGATGGGAGTCACAGATTATGGCTACTGTTGGGCATCCAAATTCTTGGACATTATAAGGTAAGTTCCTTGCAATGCCAGAGATTGTAACTATCACTAGGTCAAAGTCTTCCTTATAGCCTACTTCCTCTCTAACAAACTGGTGTATATCGTATGGCTCCGTAGGTGTAATACCATGAAGGGTTACTGTATCAAATGTCTTAAAAACTTGTTGATCAAACTTAGTGCATAGCGTTATCTGATTCGAAGACAGTTGAATTGGAGGTACCTGATATGGGTTAGGTTCCCAACTCAGCAAAACTCTTAGGTCGTTGTTGATTAGCTTGGGCGATCGCATAGAAAATCCCTTGAACTCATGATTTAGAATACCACAAGTAGTAATGCAATTGCGCTTTCTATAGCAAAGTTCCCTAACCGCCCAAAGACAGACCTAGACAGAGACCTGCGATCGAAGTTCAGTGGTGAATAATTTTAAATTTTACTGTTTTATACGGCGAACTAATTGTTAGGCAAAAACTCCTCTGTCATAATCTTTTCCAAGTTGTAAGGACATTCACTAGGGAATTTGTCTAAACCTGTTTCTCTCTCCGCACCGATGACTGCTAGACGATAAACTTTTGCCAGGCATCGACTCAGGTATGGCTTCAGACTTGGACTATCTTCCAACAACATCTGTAAACGTAAACGTTGCTCCCGTATGGTCAGCTGCCAGCTCCGGGAACGTAGACTAGGCTGGTATTGCCATTTGAGGAGATGCAAAATTAACACTTCCAATCGCCTTTCCAACTCCCGTCTCTCTGCACGTCCCATGTCTTCTAGCACCTCTATCAGTCCTTGCCAGTCTAACTTGTCCCAGTGCTTTTGCTGCAGGAGCTGACTTTGGGTTTGTGTCCAGTTGTAAAAATCCCAATCGGCATTATGCATACAATTATTCATTATCATTCGCACCTTCTAAAGCCAAAGCCATAGCAATAAAATCTTCCAAATCAGCTACTCTCTTCTTCAAAGTTTCCACCTCTTGCTGCAATGAAACAGTCTTCACAAAGAAACACTTTTTTCCCTCTACTTGCACAGGCAAACTATTCCGTCTAGCAAATCGTTGTGCCGCAATGAACACGCCAGGAAAAGAGCAGACATCATAGTCATCTAGGACTATTACGCCACCTGGTCTTAGC